>JBBSEZ010000440.1:0-8267 GCA_038239195.1 Gemmatales bacterium | reverse complement strand
GGGGCCCTCCGCGCGTGGATCATCTCCAGATACCGCTTCAACTCGCGCGGCCGTTCCTTCATCAGCATGCCGAACAGCGCCCAGCTCTGCGCGTACCCGAGCAGCACCTGGTCGGCGCGCGTCGCCTTCCTCAGCCAATCGTCGTTGCGCACCAGGTCGCGCAGCGGGATGAAGGTGCCGCGCCCGCTCGCCGGCCCGGCCAGCGCGCGGGCGCGCATCGGGTTGGGCTCGCCCAGGCCCTGCCAGCTCCCGTTGATGGTCGGTTCGCAGTAACAGGCCAGCCCCTCCACCAGCCAGGCGGGCGCATCGCCCTGGCGGTTGAGCAGCCCGCCGTTGAAGGAGAGCTGGTGGGCCACCTCGTGCATCACCGTGCTGATGTTCACGTCGTTGCGGCGGTCGTCGAAGTGCCGACCCACCAGCGTCACCAGGTGGGCGCGCTCCAGGTCAGTCCGCCCGCGCTTCACCAGCGCGTCGCTCGCCTTCTTCTGGGCGGCGAAGTCGCGGTTGGTGCCGTAATCGTAGACGAGCAGGCGGTTGCTCCCCCGGTGGTACAGCCCGGTGATCGCCGACGACAGGCGCTGGCCCGCGTGGGCCTCGAAGCCGGCCTGCGTGTCGAAGAGGGCGACCATCATCTTTTCGCCCGGCTCGCGAACCGCGAAGCCGCGCCGGCGGAAGTGGTCGAAGAACAGCGCGTAGATCGTCTCGCAGTTGTGCAGCCGATATTCCACCTGCCCCGCCGGGACGTTGCCGATGGCCAGGAAGTGCTTGCTGTCGTGGCGCGCCATCGGCGCCAGCTTGTGCGCGGCGCGCAATCGCCGCATGTGATCGACGAACTCGCGGGCGTTCTGGTCGTCGGCCGTCACGAAGCGAAACCCGCTACAGCGCAGGTGGCAGCCGGGTCGCGCGTCCTCGTCGAGAAGGGCGATGCGCACGCGCCGGCCAGCATGGGCCGCGACCGGCCAGTGGTAGTCGCGTTCCTTGCCCCCCAGCGGAGGCAGCAACTCGGTATTCCGGCGCCACCCCGTGCTCGTGGACACGTAGCGGGGGACCATCTCCCGCTTCGCCGCTTCGAGCACCACGTCGAGCGCGCCGCCCGGCGCGGTGCCGTCGGGGCGCACGGCGGCGGCGAGGAAGTGGAGGGCGATGGCGTTGGCGGGGACGGTGAAGGTGCGATGGAGCAGGGCGGTGCGGCCCCGCTTGTCGCCGTCGCGGCTGGATACGCCTCTCGAGGCGCCGGGGCCGTCGGCGGGGCCAACCGTGAAGCCGGCCCCTTCCCAGTGGGTCAAGCGCCCGGTGCCGAAGTCGAGGTTGGGCAGCGAAGGCGAGGCCGGGGCCGTCGAGGCGAGCAGCAGGGCCAGCGTCAGGTTCACGTGCGCGCTCCGGGGGCGAGGGGATGGCGCAAGTATGGGACACGGAGGGGGGGGCGGTCCAGCGCGGCCGCGCAAGAGGCCGGCGCCCCCGGCGAATCACCAAGGGGGGCGGGGCTTTGACAGGCTTTCCGGCGAGCCCCTATAATCAAGTTCAGCCACGCGGAGAATTGAATTGTCGCGAACCGACAGGGAGGCCCCCATGATCCACAGCACAACTCGCCTGTCGCCGCCCTTGCTGCGACGCGTTGGCTTGGCGTGGGCGGTCGGCGCGCTCGCCGCGCTGTTTCTCGTGCCGCCCGGCCCTTCCCGGGCGCCTGCACAGCAGCCCGCCAAGCCGCCCCCCAAGGGGCCGGCGCAGGGGCTGGTCTTTCCGGTGCCGGGCACCATCACCAGCGAGACGACCAACCGCCTCAAGGCGCTACTCAAGGCGCCCCTCAACAATTACAAGACGGCCGGGGCGCTGGGACGGTTCGTCCTCGTCCTCGACATGAACCCGGGCGGCCTCCGGGCCGAGAGCAAGAACTTCGGCGCCTGCTGGGACCTCGCCGAACACCTCCTCACCCTGCGCAACGACGTCGCCGGCCTGGAGACGGTGGCCTTCGTCCACGGCGAGGTCAAGTTCCACAGCGTGTTGCCGGTGCTGGCCTGCAAGAACATCGCCATGTCCGACAGCCCCGAAACGCGCCTCGGGCCGGTGGTCCCGCCCACCGAGCCGTTGCCCCCGGTCCACGCGGCGGCCTACGAGCAGGTGCTCAAGAAGTCCGGCGAGAAGACCGCCAACGCCCTGCGGCGGATGTTCAAGCCGGCCGACGGCAGCACCATCGGCTACAGCTTCGAGCAGGCCCGGCCCCTCGACGTCTGCGAGCAGGCCCCTTACAACACGCTCGAAGAGGTGCTCAACGCCTACCGGCTGCCGCGCGCCGGCACGCGCCGCTCGCTCGACCGCATCGTCTGCTGGCGCATCCCCGTCGAGGGCGAGGTCACGCGCCGGCTCCAGGGCCGCGTCCAGCGCAGCGTCGAACGTGCCCTCCGCGCCCGCGCCAACGTCCTCGTCTTCGAGGTGAGCTGCTTCGCCGGCGAAAGCCAGAACGCCCAGGAGCTCGGGGCCTACCTCGCCCACCTCAACGACAAGCGCGGCGAGAGCCCCGTCGAGACCATCGCCTACGTCACCCGGGAGGCGCGCAACACGGCGGCGTTCGTGGCCCTGGGCTGCGGGAAGATCGTCATGCAGCGCCCCCCGCCCGAGGCCAACGAGGACGAAACCGAGGCCGACCGCAAGGGCGCCCACCTCGGCGACTTCGAGGACTATCTCAACAAACACCCCAGCCTCGCCGACCTCAACAAGGAGCGCGAGGCGCTGGCCCGGCGCCCCGGCGCCGCCCCCCTGAAGCTCATCGAGCTCGAACTGGCGCACGCCCAGCGCGTTCTCGAACTGGAAAAGACGATCGGCAAGAACCTCGCCGACGCCGCGCGCGACAAGGGCTACCCCGCCCTGCTCGCCGAGGGCCTGGCCGACCGCCACGACGAAATCCGCTACGTCCCCGCCAAGAGCGCGTTCCTCAGCTCGAAGGACGCCGACGAGCGCAAGGCCGATTGGGACGCCGGCAAGACGATCAAGCCCGCCGGGAAATACTTGACGCTGACGGCCCGCCAGGCCAAGGAGTTTGGCGTGGCGACCGACCTCGTGAAGGACTTCGACGAACTGTGCGAGATCGAAGGCATCCCGCGCGGCGACGTGCGCACCCCGGGCTCGGACTGGCTGGAGGGGCTGGGCGACTTCCTGCGCAATCCCTGGGTCAGCGTCCTCCTGGTCATGGTCGGCATCACCTGCCTCATCCTCGAACTGAAGATGCCGGGCGTCGGGCTGCCGGGGGTGATCTCGGCCATCTGCTTCGTGCTGTTCTTCTGGTCGCAATCGCAACTCAACGGCCAGATCATCTGGCTGGCGGTGCTCCTGTTCTTACTGGGGCTGATCCTCATCGGCCTGGAGGTGTTCGTCCTGCCGGGCTTCGGCGTGGCGGGCATCAGCGGCATCCTGCTGGTCCTGTGCGGGCTGGGGCTGGCCGCCTCGCGCGAATGGCCCAGCAGCAGCGCCGACTGGGTGCGCCTGGGACAAAAGATCGGGCCATTCGGCTTGAGCCTGCTGGGGGCCCTCGTCAGCGTCGCGGTCATCGTGCGCTACCTGCCGCACATCCCCGTGCTCAACCGACTCATGCACCGGCCCGACGAGGCCGCCGAGGGCGCCGAGGAGGCGCTGGACAACCCGGGGCACGCGGAATTGGCGGCCCTCCTGGGGGCGATCGGCGTGGCGGCGACGCCCCTGCGGCCGGCGGGGAAAACACAATTCGGCGACAGCTTTGTGGATGTCGTGGCGGAGGGCGGCTATATCATGCCGGGGGCCCGCGTGCAGGTCGTCGAGGTCGAGGGCAACCGCGTGGTCGTCAAGGAAGTGTGAGAGGGCGAGGACACTAGCCGCATGGACTCGACGTTTCTGACCCTGGGCGCGTTCCTGATCGGGACCGGCTTCCTGCTGCTGGCGGCCGAGCTCTTCGTGCCCAGCGGAGGGATCCTGTTCGTGCTGGCCCTCGCGAGCATGGCGGTTGGCATCGCCTTCCTGTTCAAGCACGACACCACCACCGGCCTCTACGCCCTCGTCGGCGTCGCCGGCGTGTTGCCGGTCGCCGGCGGACTGCTGCTCTACCTCTGGCCGCGCACCCCCATGGGCCGGCGCCTCTTCTTGCCCCCGTCGGAGCCGACCGACACGATGGCGGCGCTCCCGGCCAACCAGGAGCTGGAGGCCCTGAAGGGGCGGTTCGGCAAGACGATCTCGTCGCTGCGCCCGGCCGGCGTGGTCGATTTCGAAGGCCGCCGGGTGGACACGATCACCGAGGGCATGATGGTCGAGCCGGGCCAGTGGGTCCGCTGCATCGACGTGCGGGCCGGCAAGGTGGTCGTGCGCCCCGCGGACAAGCCCAATCTCGGCGAACTGGAGACGGCCGTGTTCGGCTGAGGCGGTTCCCTCACCCCCCAACCCCCTCTCCCAAGGAGGGAGAGGGGGAGCCAGACAGAAGACAAGGAGTTGCGACACCTTTTTCCCGGACTTTCCACGAACCTTCTCCCCCTCTCCCTCCTTGGGAGAGGGGGTTGGGGGGTGAGGGAGAAGCGATACACCCCGGAGACACTCATGAGCCTTCCGTTCTTGTTTGCCCAGGAGGCCCTCTCGCCGAGCCAGATTTCGCTTCTGGTGGTCGGCGTGGTGGCGATCCTCATCTTCCTGATCGTCGTGTTCATCTGCTTCAACTTCGTGCAACTGTGGATTCAGGCCTATCTGGCCGGCGCCAAGGTCGGCTTCCTCGACATGATCCGCATGAAGTTGTTGAAGATCGACTACAGCATGCTCGTCCGCCAGAACATCGCCCTCGTCAAGGCGGGGGTGAAGGTCTCCACGCAGGAGATGGAAGCGCACGTCCTTTCGCGCGGCAACGTGCAGAAGGTCGTCGGCGCGGTCATCGCCGCCCACAAGGCCGGCATGGACCTGCCCTGGCGCGTCGCGGCCGCCATCGACCTCGCCGGCCGCGACATCTACGACGCGGTCAAGCGCAGCGTCGATCCCAAGGTGATCGACTGCCCCGACCCGACCAAGGGGCGGGCGACCCTCGACGGCGTGTGCCGCAACGGCATCCAGTTGCGGGCGCGGGCGCGGGTGACGGTGCGGACCAAGCTCGACCGGCTCGTGGGCGGGGCGACGGAAGAAACCATCGTGGCTCGCGTGGGCGAGGGCATCGTCAAGGCAATCGGCAGCGCGGAGCACCACACGGACGTGCTGGCCAACCCCAACATGATCTCGCAGGCGGTGCTGAACAACGCCCTCGACGCCCAGACGATGTACGAGATCGTCTCCATCGACGTGGCCGAGATCGACGTGGGGGCGAACATCGGCGCCAACCTCCAGGCCGACCAGGCGGCCGCCGATCTGCGCGTCGCCCAGGCCAACGCCGAGAAGCGCCGCGCGCTGGCCGTCGCCCTGGAGCAGGAAATGCGCGCCAAGGTCGAGGAGAACCGCGCCTTGGTCGTGCTGGCGGAGGCGGACGTGCCGCGCGCCATCGCCGAGGCGTTCCGCACCGGGCGGCTCGGCATCATGGACTATTACCAGATGCGCAACTTGCAGTCGGACACCCAGATGCGCACCGCCATCGCGGGCGTTGGCGGGAACAGCGAGCGCGATCGGCCCAACTCTTGACTCGAGCGCCGGGAGGCGACGCATGGCCGGCTGGGAAGTTCTGCTCATCCCCCTCATCGCCCTGGGGCTGTGGATCGTGAGCGCCATCTTTCGCGGCGCCGCGGGCGCGGCCAAGAACGAGCGCCCGGGCCAGGTCGGGCAACAAGAGGCCCAGCGCGCCTTGCGCCGCCCGGCCAGCGACCTCGACCGCTTCCTGGAAGAGACGCGCCGCCGCAAGGCCGCCCAGGCCCCGCCCGCCGCGCCCGCGACGGCCGAGCCCGTGGCCGCGCGCCCCCAACCGCTGCCGCGCCCGGCCCCGCCGCGCCCGGCAGCGCCGGTGCCCCAGGCGCGCCCGGCGCAGTCGGCGGAGCGGCGCCCAACCCCCAAGCGCGAGGCCCGGCCGGCCGAGGTGCCGGTGCAGCGGCGCCAGGCGAACGAGCCGGCGATGGTCCCGCCGCCTGCCCCGGCGACCGTGGCGGTGGTGACTCCGGTTCAGGCGGTGCCCGTTTCGCTGCCCACGGCCTCGGGCCAGGTCCGGGCCGCCGGCCAGCCGCGCGCCGCCAACCCGTTCCTGGTGCAACTCGCTGCGCTGCTCAACAAGAAGGAGTCGATCCGGGCCGCCATCGTGCTGCGCGAGGTCCTCGACCGCCCGCTGTGCGACCGGCGACGGTGACGACCCGGTTGTGTCGGCGCCCCCCTCGGCGGTACAATGAAAGGAACAGGAGGTGCGAAAGCCAACGTGACCCTCGACACAACCCGCCAAGAACTCAGCGTCCATCTCGAAAAAGCGTTTCTGGTGAGCGTCGCCTTGCCGGACCGCCCCTGGATCGGCAGCGACCCCCTCGAAGAGCTGCGCGGCCTGGCCACCACCGCCGGCGCCAAGATCGTCGGCGGGCTGTGCCAGCGCCGCATGAAGATCAACCCCGGCAGCTACATCGGCAAGGGCAAGCTCCAGGAGCTGCAAGAGCAAGTCCTCGCCACCGATGCCGACGTCATCATTTTTGACAACGACCTGTCTCCCGGACAGATTCGCACCCTGGAGAAGGCCACCAAGGTCAAGGTGCTCGACCGCAGCGAACTGATCCTCGACATCTTCGCCACGCGGGCCCGCTCCGCCGAGTCGCGCCTGCAAGTCGAGCTGGCCCAGCTCGAATACGCCCTGCCTCGCCTCCGGCAGATGTGGTCGCACTTGTCGCGCTTCGAGGGCGGCATCGGCATGCGGGGCCCTGGCGAAACGCAACTCGAAGAGGACCGCCGGCTCGTCGCCCTGCGCATCCGCGACCTCAAGCAGCGCATCGCCGAGGTGCAGGCGCGCAAGGAGCGCGAGGTGCGCAGCCGGCGCGAGGAGCACACGGTCTCCCTGGTCGGCTACACCAACGCCGGCAAGAGCACCCTGATGAACGCCCTGACCGGGGCCGACGTCTACGTCGAGGACAAGCTCTTCTCGACGCTCGACACGCGCACGCGGCAATGGCACGTGAGGGACTGGGGTCGGGTGCTGCTCAGCGACACCGTCGGCTTCATCCGTGACCTGCCCCACCACCTCGTCGCCTCGTTCAAGGCCACGCTGGAGGAGGCCCGTCAGGCCCGGCTGCTGCTGCACGTCGTCGATGCGAGCAACCCGACCGCCGAGGACCAGATCAAGGCCGTCAACGCCGTGCTCGCCGAGATCGGCTGCAAGGACAAGCCGACGCTGCTCGTCCTCAACAAGGTGGACCGCGTGGCCGACCTGTCGTTCTTGCAGGTCTTGCAGGCCCACCACCCGCGCGCCGTGGCCGTCAGCGCCGCTCGCCGCGAGGGCCTCGACGGGCTGCGCGACGCGGTGATCGAGATGCTGTCGGCCGACTTCGCCAACGCTGCCATCGAGACGGAGGCCGGCAACGGCAAGGTGCTGTCCTACCTCGCGGCCCACGCCGAGATTTATCGGCAGGAGTTCAAGGACAACCGGGTCACGATCCACTGCTACCTGCCGAAGCACCTGCTCCATCACATTCAGGGGCCGACCGTCGAGGTGCGCCTCCTCGACGGCGACGCCCCGCCGGCCCCCTGATTCGCCGCCTGTTTCTTCCGCGAATCGCGCCAACTACGGTGCTTGTTTCGGGCATTTCGTCTTGCTACACTTCTCCTCCCTTACAGCACGCCTCGGCGAGAGGCGGAGTGGTTCTGGCGAGGAGCAAGCGACATGGCGACGAAGGTGCAGGGCACGAAGAACCGGCAGGCGGCGGCGATTCGCGACCAGGAAGTGCTCGATTCGGTGAAGGGGCTGAACCTGGACAAGGTGACGCGGGACATCACCAGCGCCCAGGTGGCGGTCCAGCAGACGCTGGCGACGGTGTCCGCCCAGTTGATGGAACAGCTCCAGGTGCTCGAGGACGTCGAAGGGTCGATCAAGCTGAAGCGCGAGGAGCTCCAGCAACTACACCAGATCGAGGCGACGGCCGAGACGCTCGACGAGCTGGAAGCGCAGATCGTCCGGCAGCGGCGCGACTGGGACGAGGAGAAGGCGTCCAAGGCGCGCGAGTTCGCCGAGATGCGCTCCGACCGCAACAAGGAGTGGGCGCGCACGGAGGAGGAACATCAGTACAAGACGGCCCAGGAGCACAAGAAGCTGAGCGACACCTTCCAGGCGCTCGGGGCGCAGCAGGAGCGGGCCAACCGCGACCGGCAGCAGGAACTGG
>JBBSEZ010000439.1:0-8272 GCA_038239195.1 Gemmatales bacterium | reverse complement strand
GGGGACGAGCCTTGCTCGTTCAGGGGCCCGTGCCTCGCCGAGCGCCAAGTGGACAAACGATCAGAATAAACTCTCCGCCCAGTCTCAAATGGCCAAATCGAAGGACACAGCCAACTCCACGAAGCGCGCAACGTCCAGGAAGAAATCCTTCGCGGCCTTCTTCGGGTGGGGCCAAAGATCCGGGAGGGCGCCGCCAAGCCGCAAGCGGCGGGCCCTGGCGCTCTTCCGCTTGCGGCTTGGCGATCCGCGCTCCCGGAAGGTTTGCCACTCCCGCAGCGGGTCACTTGTTGGGGGCCTGCTCGAGCTCGGGCGGGACGTAGTTGACGCAGGGGACCTGGATGAGGGGGTGGTTCAGGAAGGCGACGTAGGGGTGGTAATGGAGGAACTCCCCCACGTACACCTTGGCGATGAAGCCGAACCAGGCCAAAAACAGCACCACGAACAGGGCCCGCCGATAGCCCCAGCGCACGAACGCGCGGGCGCTGCGCTTCGCCCAGGCGGGGACGGGCTGCACGGCCGGGACCAGCCCGAGCCGATCGAACCAGTCGCGCAGGCGGGGATGGAGCTCCTCGCGCGTGACGCGCCCGCGCCGCAACACCTTCAGCACGGCCGAGCGGTAGACGTGGGCCATGACGAAGCGCGCCAGGAGCAGCGCCATCAGGAGGAAAAAGCTACAGACGAAGTAGTAGAGGCGCATCCGCCACAGGAACTCGCCATCGCTGAGCGGGGCGTAGGGACCGTAGCCGTCGAAGAACGCCGGGGCGACCTTGAGTATCTCGAAGAAGACCGCGACGTTGACGAAGACGCCGGCGAAGGCGACGTAGGCGGTGAGTCGGGCGCGGATCAATCGCCAGACGAAGCGGAACTCGAAGAACGCCTTGAAGTCTCCGGTGACGGCAAGGTGGGCCTGGGCCATCGGCACGTAGCACGTGGCGGCGATGAACAGCAGCAGCCCCGTCACGCCCGTCGCCGGGCCGACGTGGTATTGCTCGTAGCCCTTCTGGAACGAGTTGTTCCAACCGAACTCCCACGAGAAGGTCATCAGGGCACAGCCCCAGCCGACGAGCAAGAAGGTCGCCAGCACCGCCAGCCCGCCGAGCTTCAGGTTGAGCCACAGCGATCGGAGGGGCGCGAAAACGGCACGGAAGACCACGCGCACCAACCCGGGCGGCTCGCCGTCCGCCGTGTGGCGCTCGACCTCGGCGCGCAGTTCCGTCGAGTCGAAGCGGTCGCGCAGGAACAGCCGGGGCCGCAGGACGGGAGCGTCGGGCCCGAGGCCGGCGAGAAACTCCTCGAACGAGGTGGTGTCGCGCAGCTTGCTCTGGCGCCACCACGAGCGGAGGATGCGCCCCTGGAGCCAGCGGTTCATCCAGCCGACGACCAGCACGGCGCCGACGTAGCTCATCATCAGGAACGTGCAGGCAGCGAGGCGCCAGGACCAGCCGAGCACGGCCAGCACGAAGGCCAGGAACGCATCGCCCGACTTCGGCGCGGGGGGCGCGTCGCGGCCCATCCGATCAGCCGGCAGGGCCTCCAGGGCCGCCCGGGTGGGAAGCGGCGGGGCCGGCAAGGCTTCGAGCGCCGGCTCGGCGTCGAGGATGCGGGGCGGCGATTCCTGGGCGGGCTGGGCGTCCATGATGGGCGCGGGCCCCGTGCCTGGCAGCAAGTTCACGAGGGCCTCCGGATCAAACGACCTTGAGCAGCGACTCGGCGTCGGCCTTGTCGGCCCGGAAGCCCATCAGCTCGCCCACCGTGGCGGCCACGCTGATCTGTTGTTGCAGGCGATCGATCGGCTTGCGGTTGGGGCGGAGGTTGAACTTCTCCGGCGTCGGGCTGGCGACGACGGCGAAGATCTCGTGCGAGCTTTTCGAGCCGAAATGGTGCTGGTAGGGCACCGCCATCGCCCGATTGCTGTCTCGCCCGCAGTCCGGGATCACGACGAAGACGGTGTTGTCGCGATAGAACGGGTCGGCCAGGACGGCGCTGTAGATCTGGCGCACGCCCTCGTCGATGATCGAGATGGCCCGCGTGTAGAAGTGGGCCGGGCCCCAGTGGACGTAATCGGGGTCGTTGTAGTTGATCATCACGAAACGCGGCCGCAGCTCCTTCATCGCTCGGAGCGTCAGCGCCGTCAACAGCCGATCGCCGCGAGGGTTGACGAAGCCGCTGTCGCCGTAGTAGGCGCGCCATTTGGCCCAGAACTCCTGGAGCGCCGGGCTGATCTTGCCGCGCACCTCCTCGGGCCGATAGTCCTTGCCGATCAACTCCTGGAGCTTCTTCTCCTTCTCGGCGCGATCCTTGCTCGTGAGGTTGTTCTCTTCGAGCTGCTTGCGCAGGAGGTAGGTCTTGAAGCCGTAGAGGCTCAGCACGGTCGAGCGGTAGTTGATGCCAAAGAGGTGATTGTTGCTGAAGGTGTAGAAGTCCTCGCTGATGCGGTCCTCGCCGTTGACGATGAGGGCCTGGTGTTCCTTGATCTCGGGATACCGCTTGCGCAGATATTCGGGGATGGTCGGGTTGACCGGCTCGAAGCGATCGGCGAGGGGCTTGGCCTCGATGTCCTCGTAGTGCCGATATTCTCCACTGAGGATGTAGAGGGTGCCCTGCCCGTGGCTGGTGACGACCTTGGGCTTGGAGGCGATCTCGACGTTGTCGAAGAGGACGCCCTGCTTCTGGGCGAGCTCCTTGAGCACGAAGGGGCAATAGGTCTGGTCGGGGAACTCGACCGTCTCGCGGCGACGGACGCCCCCGCCGAAGCGGACGAGGATGACGTTGGGCCGATCCTTCGGGAACGGGCCCGGGACGGGGGCCGGGCCCTCGTAGTGGGGCTTGTCCCACGTCACGTCGGGGGGAGTGAGCTTGGGGCCGCAGCCGGTGGTGGCGAGGGCGAGCCCCCCGAGGCCCGCGGCGCTCTGCGCGAGGAATCGGCGACGGTGGATTTCGCGTTCGGACATGGTTGGTTCGGTTCCCGGGCGGGCGGCGAAAAAGGGCTTGCGTGCAGAGTATACTTCAGTCTGACTGCTTGTGTTTCGTGCGTCAAGCCCGCAGCTTTGAAGAAAAGAGGCGCCCGTGGTATCCATAGACGACCGCGTGAGCATCCCCGACGAGGAGTTGGAGTGGAGCTTCGCGCGCTCCGGCGGGCCGGGCGGGCAAAACGTGAACAAGGTCGCCTCCAAGGCGGTGCTGCGCTGGCGGCTGATGGACAACACCACGCTGCCCGAGGAGGCAAAGGCGCGGCTGCGCGGGCAGCAGCGGCGGAGGATCACGACCGAGGGCGAGTTGCTCATCACGTCGCAGGAACACCGCGACCAGGAGCGGAACAAGCAGGCGTGCGTGGAGAAGTTGCAGGAGATGGTGCTGGCGGCGTTGACGGCGCCGAAGCCGCGCCGGGCGACGAAGCCGACGCGCGGCTCGAAGCGGCGGCGGCTGGCGGAGAAGCGGCACCGGACGGCGGCGAAGGAGGCGCGGAAGGTGCCTGGAGGCGAGTGATCGGAAGATCGATTGCCGCGCCCCGTGTCATCGGAAGTCGGGCGTCGAGCATGGTTTCGGCCGGGGGGCAGGCTTCCAGCCTGCCCCATGTGGCCCAAACGATGATCGAGGCCCGTCTTCAATTGACCTCGACCGCAACCGGCGTGGTCCGCGAGGAGGCAACAAGGCAGGCGACACGTTCGAGAATCGTCTCCCGGTAGGTTCTGAGGAGAGCGGCGGTGACCTCCTCCCGCAGCGGCGCCTCGAGGGTGAGGTTGCCAGACGCCTCGAAGAGTTTGGAAGCGACCAGTTCCGCCCGCACCGCCGTTGCGTCCGCCGAAGTGAAGGGCAGGTAGCCGAAATAAAACTGGAAGCTGTCGAGGTAACCGTACACGAAAGTAGCGAGTTTGCCGTCGCCCCCCATAGAGGCGCGGAGAGCAAAGCCCGCGCTCTTCCAGTCCACGGCATGACCCCGCGCTTCTGCCTCGTCGAGAACCTGCATGTAGAACCGAGCCACCGGGGGCTCGCAGCGGGCCAGGAACTCCGTCCGGCTAGTCGGTTTCTTCAAGGGCACCGAAGCTCCCTTCGCCGTTCGCGCCGCTTCCGTCAGTCCGACCACTCGGGGCACCAGCGCCTTGTCGAGCATCTGACCGACGACTTCGCGTCGAATGCGGGTGTCGCTGCTCCGCTTCACTTCGACAAGAGTGGGCACTGCGTCTTGATCCAGCAGCAGGTTGTCGAGGCTCCACCGATCAGAGCCGCCCTGCTCGTCGGGAACCGGCATCTCCCTGGCGACGGTCAGCCAGCGACGGGGGGCCACGGGGTTGATCTCATCACCGGGCAGCAGATCGGGGTAATTGGCCACCAGCGCCTGGAGGATGTCTTCGGCAGAGTACGGGGCCTCGGTCAGTGGCTCTAACGTCGCCTGACCGTCAGCAAGGAAGAAGATCCGGGAGTCGGGCATGAAGCACCGCCTCGAAAAGAAGGAGAGCGACGAACCAAAGCCGCTCCTAACAGGCCCGGCCAAGAGGCTCGACAGAACGAACCTTGGCCGCTGCCCCCTTTCGGGGGCACGGCTTCAGGCCGGCCTCTGTCGAGAACACCACGACCTATCCGGGTCGTGGTAGGCCGGTTCGTTGAAAAGCGGAACGCTGACGCTCGCGCATCAGTTCGGATTGTATCCGGGGTGTTTCCGCCCCGGCACGTGTTCGGTTCGGCTCCGTCTTCGGACGAGAATGAGGCCCGGCACGCCGCCAGGCCAGTACATACCAATGTAGACCCACGCTATATCGGGGCCAGCATTTCGTTGTCAAGTAGCAAGATTGGACGGCCATAACCGTCTAAACAACAATTGTCTGAACTACAATTGGTAGCACAAGCCACGCGCCCCCGGTCGATCGCGCAAGCACTCGGGCAGCACGGGGCGCGGGGGGCAAGCGCGCCGTCAAGCCTCGGCAGTGTCGAGGGCAACGGCGTGCGCCATGATCGCCTCGACGATCTCTTTCGTCCGCGAAGAGCCCAGCACGCTGTTCAGCTGTTTCGCGAACTCCGCCTCATTCGTCGCTCGGCTGACTTCGTCTCCTGCTCTCAGCTCCAGGGGGTAGTTGCTCGGAGGATAATGCAATTCCAGCAGGCGGAACTTGTAATTCCCGAGGTGGGGGGAGCCGAGCAGCAACAGAACCTTGAACCCGCCTTCTTCGTCGGAGTCGGCGACGACCGAGGCGGTGACGAGCCCATCCGTTTTCTGCTTCAGGATGGCCGCCTGCTCCTTGAGTTGCAGAGCGGGGGAACGGAGGTGGGCTCGGGGGGAGAACTCGGGCCACCAGTCAGCCGGCATGATCAGCCCTCCTGCGGAGATCCAGTCGGAACAAAAGGGGGAGATGGTCGGAGGCGCGCTCGGCGTCCGGCCTGCCGTCAGGCCGGGTCAGGCTCACTTGCCCATCCGAAACGAGTATCTCCAGCTGCGCATGATCGAAGCGGTCCAGGAGGGCCTTCCTCAACAGCACCTGATCGAAGACGTTCCACAGCGGATCGACCTCGGGGTTGGATTGGTCGTAATAGTACGTCCCTGGGGGCGCGGCCGCATCCCCAAAGTGGCCCCACATCGGGTTGTAGAACATGCGGAACGTTCGCTGGCCCCTCCGCCCGAACGTCCGCGGATCTTTGCGGCGCACCGTCTCGCGATCTGCCACGGCGTTGAGCCCCCGCACGTCCAGCATCCCATCGTGGAATGGGTTCACATTCAAGTCCCCGATCAGCACCGTGCGGTCGTTCTTCACTTCCTCTTCCGCTCTCCCAATGTCCTCCGCGAGACCGCCGCAGACGGAACGCAGATCAGAAGGCTTCTTGTGCAGGGGGCTTGGCAGGTGCGCCACCGCAAGCAGGACCTCGATTCCGTGCGGCACGCGAAGCGATCGGATGGCATAGTGGTCTTCCTCGCGAACCGGGGGGCCGAAGCAGGCCGAAGGAAGCCGGGAATAGAGCTCGACGCGCGTAAACGCAACGAAGGGGACGCGGCGGAACGGGCGAAGGGACGCCTTGTTCAGTTCTCTCCGCAGGGCGACCTCCGGCGTCCCTGGTTCCGCCAGAAGCACGACGTCGACCTCGTGTCGCTCGACCAGTCGCGCAATCGTGCTCTCGAGCGGCTTGCGTCGGACGTTCCAGAACAAGAACGTGGTCATCGCGTTGTCTCGTCCTGGCTCGACCAGCCGATCCTGTGTTCGTATTGTACCCGAGCTCTCGTTCTCCGCAACGGCGAGAGCCCCAGCCCATTTCGGGGTTGAGCCGGCCGCCGAATCCGCTAAACCAGTCAGGAGGGACACCGCACCGACCAGGAGGGCCGCATGGGCATTTCGACCGTCGTGTTCGACTTCGGCAACGTGCTGGGCTTCTTCAGCCACCGCCGGGCCGCCACCCAACTCGCCGCCTACTCGCGCACCGCCAGCGCCGACGACTTCCAGGCGCTCCTCTTCAACGGGCAACTCGAAGACGACTACGAAGCGGGCCGCCTCTCCACTACTGCCCTGCTGGCTCTGCTGCGCGATCAGTTTGCCCTGTCCGGCACTGACGAGCAGCTCGGCCTCGCCCTCGCGGACATGTTCGCGCCCAACGTCGAGGTCTGTGCCCTGGTCCCGCTGTTGAAGCGGCGCTACCGCCTGATGCTCCTGAGCAACACCAACGACCTGCACTATCGGCAGTTTCGCCGGCAGTTCGCCCACGTCCTCGACCTCTTCGACACGATCGTCGTCTCGCACGAGGTCGGCTGGCGCAAGCCGGCGCCGGAGATCTATCGCCACGCCCAGCGCCTCGCCGGCTGCCCCGCCGACGAGTGCCTGTTCATCGACGACTTGCCGGCGAACGTGGCGGCGGCGCGGGCCTGCGGCTGGCACGGCATCGTCTACGAGCGCGGGGAGAACCTGCGGCGGCGATTGATGAGCGCCGGCGTGGCCGTCGCGGCGTGAGCAAGGCCAAACGAGGAGGGAGCCTTTCCATGAGCCCCATCGAACGCGCGGACCCCGAGGTGTGGGCGGCGATCGCCGGCGAGCGGCGCCGCCAGCAGACCGGGCTAGAGATGATCGCCTCGGAGAACTACACCAGCCCCGCCATCCTGGCCGCCCAGGGCTCGGTGCTGACCAACAAGTATGCCGAGGGCTACCCCGGCCGGCGCTACTACGGCGGGTGCGAGTTCGTGGACGTCGCCGAGCGCCTGGCCATCGAGCGAGCCCTGAAACTGTTCGGCGCGGAGCACGCCAACGTGCAGCCGCACTCCGGCGCCCAGGCCAACATGGCGGTCTACTTCGCCTGCCTCGAGCCGGGCGACACCATCCTGGCGATGAACCTGGCGCACGGCGGGCACCTGACGCACGGGATGCACCTCAACTTCTCGGGCAAGCTCGACAAGGTGGTGCATTACGGCGTGCGCGCCGGCGACGAGCGCATCGACATGGACCAGGTGGCCCAACTGGCCCGCGAGCACAAGCCGAAGCTCGTGGTGGCCGGGGCCAGCGCTTACCCGCGCATCATCGACTTCCCGCAGTTCAACGAGGTCTGCAAGGCCAACAAGGCGCTGTTCATGGTGGACATGGCCCACGTCGCCGGCCTTGTCGCAGGCGACCAGCACCCCAGCCCCGTGCCCTGGGCCGACTTCGTCACCTCGACGACGCACAAGACCTTGCGCGGCCCGCGAAGTGGCTTCGTCCTGTGTCGCAAGGAGTGGGCGGCCAAGGTCAACCAGGCCGTCTTCCCCGGCATGCAGGGCGGGCCGCTGATGCACGTCGTCGCTGCCAAGGCGATCGGCTTCGGCGAGGCGCTCCAGCCGGCGTTTCGGAGTTACGCGGCCCAGATTGTCGCCAACGCGCGGACGGTGGCGCACGAGTTGACGCGGCAGGGCTTCCGGCTGGTGTCGGGCGGGACCGACAACCACATGGTGCTGGTGGACGTGACCTCGCGCGGCCTGACGGGCAAGGTGGCCGAGAAGGCGCTCGACGCGGCGGGCATCACGGTGAACCGCAACGGCATCCCGTTCGACACGCGCCCGCCGCTCGACCCGTCGGGGGTGCGCATCGGCACGCCGGCGCTGACGACGCGCGGCATGCACGAGACGGAGATGCGCCAGATCGCCGGGTGGATCGCCGAGGTGCTGGCCAGCCCCGACGACGTCGGCGTGCAAACGAAGGTGCGCGGTCAGGCGGAGGAGATGGGCAAGGCGTTTCCGGCGCCGGCGGACGCGGTGTGAGCGGCCGTGGGGGGGGGGGGCGAGCCAGGGCCCCCCCCCCGCCGGCGGCCGGGGCCGCCGAGGGGGGGGGTG
>JBBSEZ010000438.1:0-8285 GCA_038239195.1 Gemmatales bacterium | reverse complement strand
AGGTATCATCGTCCACACGAGGGTGCCTCCCTTTATCTCGAGACCACCTACTCTTGGTCTAGGAAGGCACTCCTCTTTTTCTAGCTACCTCCGTACTCCCAATAGTGGACGAACGATCAGACAAATCTGCGAAAGTTCAGCAATGGTTCAAGCCTTCGGGGGCGTCCGCGGTTCAAGGCTTCCGCTGCACGAGGCCCTGCACGGAAAGTCACGGGAAGCGGCCGATGACCGTGGGACACCTGGGGCCCGTGGAACGACCGAGCGCCTGAAGCGGGCCCAGAGGGGCAGCCAGGCGAAAGGTCGCCTGGAGCGATCGGGCCTCGTCGGCTCGCCGGTCTACAACAAACGCTCCCCTCGCGCCCTCGAAGCGCTCGAGCGCATCGGCACCCCATAGGCGGCCCCGCGTGTTGCGAGCGGTCGCGGGCGGCGACGGCGAGGCCGAGCGCACGCGGCGCGCGAAGAGGGCGCTGGCGCGGCTGGCGAAGCGATCCTGAACGCGCCCTACCGCCCCTCTTCGCTCGGCGCTTCGCCCTTCTCCCGCTCCAGGAGCGCCTGCTTGCGCTCCAGCCCCCAGCGATAGCCGCCCAGCCCGCCGTCGCCGCGCACCACGCGATGGCACGGCACCACCACCGACACCGGGTTGGTCGCGCACGCCCGCGCCACGGCCCGCGCCGCCGTCGGCAGGCCCAGCGCCTCGGCCACCTCCTTGTAGGTGCGCGTCTGCCCCGCCGGGATCTTGCGCAGCTCCTGCCACACGCGCCACTGGAACGCCGTCGCCCGCACGTCCAGCGGGAGGTCAAGGTGGGGCTGCTGGCCGCTCAGGTGCTCCACCACCGCGCTCGCCCACCCGCGCAAGGGCTCCTCGGCGAGCTCGACCGCGGCGGCGGGGAACTCGCGGCTCAGTTCCGCAGCGAGAACTTCATCGTCCTCGCCGAGGTAGATGGCGCAAACGCCGCGCTCGGTCCCGGCCAGCAGCAGCCGGCCGAGAGGGCAGTGAAGCACCACGTAGCGGATCGCCATCGTCGCCCCGCCGCGCTTGTACGTCCCCGGGGTCATGCCCAACTGGGCGGAGGCCTGCTCGTACAGCCGGCTGCTCGACCCATAGCCCACTTCGTAGAGCGCCATTGTCACCGTCCTCCGTTCTTTGAGCCGCGCCTTGAGCCGGCCCACGCGACAGGCGTCGGCATACTGGCGCGGCGAGATGCCCGTGACCTTCTTGAACACCCGCTGCAAATGCGCCGGGCTCAACTCGACCTCGGCGCCCAGCTCCGTCAGAGTTACCGGGCCCTCCGCGTGCGCTTCGATGGCACGGCAGGCGCGTCGCACCAGTTCGACCTGAGGGTCGAGGGCCTCCCGGTCGGGGCGGCAGCGCCGGCAGGGGCGGTAGCCGCAGCGCGCGGCCACCTCCGGCAGCGGGTAGAAGACGACCCCGGCGCGGCGCGGGCGGCGCGCCGGGCAGGACGGGCGGCAGTAAACGCCCGTGGAGCGCACCGCGTACACGAAGGCGCCGTCGCGCGCGGCGTCGCGCTTCAGCACGGCCTCCCAGCACGCATCCTCGTCGCGTACGCGCGGCAGCAGGTCGCAACCTTCTCGCTCCATGATCTCCTCCACGAAGGGAGCATATCGCTCGCGGGGAGGAGGCCGCTATCCGTTTCTTGCGCCGCCGATGGTTTCCGGGGAGACCGGCGGTATCCTGGCGATCGTTCCCCTCATGCGACTTGTCTGACGCTTGCGGCGCGGGAAGGCCACCCTTCGCAGGAGGCCTACCCTTCTGTGGCCAGGCGGGGGTAGAATGTCCCGAGGCCGGGAGGGCCGATAACGCAGGGGCGCGTTCCCATGGGACAACACGACCAGCGGCTCAAGGCGCTCCTCCGCGAGTTTCTGCAAGAGTTGATCGCGCTGCTGCTGCCGGCGTGGGCCTCGCGGTTCGACCTCTCCGCCGTGCGCTGGCTGGAGCAGGAGGTCTTTGTCGATCCACCCCGCGGCGAGCGCCGCGAGCTCGACCTGGTGGCCCACCTGGGGCTGCGGCAGCCGGTCGGGACGACCGGCGAGACGCTGATCCACGTCGAGGTGGAGTCGGGGGACAGCGTAACCGACCTGCGCTCGCGCATGCCTGGCTACCACGACTTCCTCGGCTACAAGCACGGGCTGCCCGTGCTGTCCGCGGCGCTCTACCTGGGCGTGGGGCTGCAAGGGCGAGGCTGGGACCAGGCGAGCGAGGAATACTGGGAGGAGGGCCTGGGGACCACCCGCTGGCCCTATCTGGGACTGCCCGCCCTGGACGCGCGAACGCACGTCGAGGGCGACAACCTGTTGGGCGTTGCCCTGTCGGTGCTAATGCGGATTGGCGAGGAAGAGAGCGCGTGGCTGAAGGCGAGGGCGATGCAGCGCATCGCGACCTCCACGCTGACCACGTACCAGCGTTACCTGCTGATGGAGTGCATCGAAGCGTACCTGCCCCTCGAAGGGCCGCACCTCGAGCAGTTCCGCCAGCTTCTCGTGACCGAGGACTTCAAAATGGCACGTGTGCTTGGAAAGACTTCGTTTGAGTTGGGCAAGGAAGAGGGGCTCACCGAGGGGCAGCGAGCTCTGCTGCGCGGGTTGCTGGAGAAGCGGTTCGGCAAGTTGAGCGAGGCCGCGCGTCAGCGCCTGGAGGAGGTGCCGGCCGCTCGGCTGGAAGAGTTGGGGGAGGCCCTGCTGGGGGCGAGTTCGCTGGCGGAACTGGGCCTTGAGGACGCCCCCGGCGGCGCCGCCCACAACGGCACCTGATCAGATGCGTGGAGGGTGTCGCCCGCCAGGAAGAGGACAACCTCCGGGCCGCGCTCCTCCTTCTCAAGGAGCAGATCGACAGCCCAGCACCCGCGCGCGTGAAGGCCCTCGCTGCGGCAATGCTGCAAGAGCTCCTCGACGTCGCACCCCGCGTCCATCAGCGCGTCGGCAAGGACCGGCAGATGGTCGTGGGCCCGGTCGTCGTAAATGGTGCGAGCAAGCCCAACGACGTTCGACGTCAGCCAGCGAGGTTCGACGGTGACGGGGCGGAAAGGATGGCCCACGACGTCGCGCAGGAGCTGGCTCAACGCCTCCGCCTCCGCCTCCGCCTCCGCCTCCGCCTTCTCCGCTGCTTTCCAGGCCGCGCTGCTTCCCTTCTTGCCGCCCATCGAGGCGACTGCTTCGGCAACCAACCCGGGAACGTCCAGACGCGCGGTGAAGCGCTTCGGGACGGTCGCCGACGCGACGGCGTGGTAGGCGAGCCACTTCGCCGTCCATCCCTTTCTGTGTTCCAACCCGTCGCGCGCCCCGGATGCTTTCCGGCCTCAATTCTGGATGGTGTCGTCGGCGATTTGGCCTTCGGCGTAGCGCTCGGCCGCATCCACCGCCTTGCGGACCTGCTGGTCCCCCAGAAGGCCCCAGACGCGCCGGCAGCAGGCGACGGCGAACAACCGCAGTTTTCGGTGGCTGGCCTTGCCGCTGAGGAAGTCCAGCATCGGTTGCGGATCGGGGCAGGCGAGCCACTCGGCTTCCGTCATGATGCCATCTCCACGTCTCCGGTCCCGCCCCCACGCTGGCCAGGCGCTCGCGGCAAGGCTACTCCGGCGGCGCCCACGCTTGCCCCACCACCGGCAGGCTCATCTTCCCCGTTCGCGGAGACTTCGCGCACGAGAACGGAACCCCCGCCAGGTTCTTCGACAGCACGTACCAGCGTTCCCCGCAAAACTGTGGTTGAACGTAAGTTCTGTCAGAGCCTCATCCAACTTCGTCGGCTGCCACCGTTTGCGGGGCATGAAGAACAGCGTGACGGACTGCAAGACCTCTGCCAGGCGTACTGCACGAGCATCCAGGTCTGCCTTATTCACAGTGTCGAGCAAGGCAAGGAGGCGGCTGCGGAAAGCGTGGAGGGTTGCCAGTCGCTCTTGGTAGCGGTCCAAGAATGGCCTCGTCTCCACCGCCAGGCCCTCCATCAGCCGCGCCAGGCGAGCTACCTCGTCCTGGGCGACCTGCTGGGTCCGCTGGTCAAGGTCGTGCCGCATGGCGTAGCGAACTGCCGCACGGTGGTCGGCCTCCAGTGTTGCAAGGCGGCGCTTCGCCAGCGCCACCTTGCGGGCGTCGATCTGTTGCAGGAGTCCCTTGAGTTCGTCGTAGGCTGGATCGGCCCCCGCCTCGGCGTAGTTCAGGTTGGGGATGCGGACCACCGTCGCAATCACGTCGGCCAGGGAATCGTCTGGGCAGCACGCCCAATCCTGAAACCGCTTGACCTCCTCGACGTACTCCTCGACGCCCTTCTTGAAGAACTCCTTGTTGTCCGAGTCGTCCGTGTTGTAGCGACCGTACAGTTCGGCCAGGGCTTGTAGTTCGGTGGCCTGGCTGACTTCGCAGTGAAGTTCACCGAGACGGCGGAAGATGTACTCCTCAACCTCGCTGTGCTTGATTCGGTGCCGGATCGTCTTGTACTGCTTCACGTCGTCCCACTCGGAGCAGTAGTAGATGGGGTAACGCTTCTGCTTCCGGTCCTCACCATTACCAGAATGTTCCATGCGGGCCTCCATCGGCTTGCCGCAGTGCCCGCAGATCAGCAGGGGGCGCAGGTAGTAAGCGTTGGACCGAGGGCGTCGGGTCGTGCGGGTCTGGAGCCTGCGGAGGTTCTCGTTGGCCTTCGCCCAAGGGTCGGCATCAACCAGTCCGTCGTGGGTGCCTACGGTCACGTCCCACTGGTCTTCGGGCCGTTTGACGCTCTTGACCCTGCCGCTGCGCGCCCTGGGAGGCGTCTCGATCTCGGCCACGACGTTCTTGATGGAGTGGGCCAACTTCGCGCGCTGGCGCTTGTTGTAGCTCATGTCGCCCTTGTACTTCTCGTTCTGGACGATGTTGATGATGGCCTGCGGGATGATGGGCTTTCCGTACATGCAGTAGCCCAGGTTCATCAACTCCCTGGAGATTCTTCGGATTGACCAGGGCTTGTTCAGCAGCCAGGAGAAGAGAAGCTGGACCATCTCCACCCTGTCCTTGTCCTTGCACGCATAGTCGCCGTAGGTCGTGCGGCTAGGCGCGAGCCGGATGCGGTCTGTCTTGTTCTTCGGTGGCCGCTGGCGTTTACCCTCCCAAACCTTCGGAGAACGGGAAAAGTCGGGAGTGCCATCAGGATGTACGGCGAATTCGAGCTTGCGGTTCGGCGTCTCGTAATGGAGCAGCCAGAGGGCATTGCCCCGCGCGTCCACACAGAGGCGGTCGTAGCCGAAGGGCGAAGACTTCCCTCCGGTCCAGTGCCCTGCCTGGGCAAGTCGCTCCTTGCCGCTGGCGATGTTGCGGGCCATGCGCTTGACGTACTCACGGCTCTGGTCAGCCTTGACGACGATGGTGATAATATCCCCCATCTTCTTGCTGGTCAGGTCGCCGTCTTCGACGGACCACAGTTTGCAGCCGTTCTTGAGCAGGATGGAGCGGAACTCGAAAAACTCGTCAACGTCCTGCGCGCCCCATCGGTCGAGGTTGGCAACCACGACCGTCTTGGCTTGACCGAACCTGACCTTATTCAGAAGGGCCTGGAAGTCCTTCGCGAAAGCGGCAGCATCTCTGGGGCGGAAGTCACTGTGCCAATTCTCAGGTGAGATCGTAAGAGCATTGTCGAGCAGGAACCTGTCGATGATAGTCTGCTGACGCTCATGGCTGTCTTCTTGGACGTAGCTGCTGGCACGCAAGTAGGCTGCGATTGGATATTCTAGCTTCATCATTGTTCAACCTCTCAGCCATCAGATAGTTACTTGAACAGTTTCGGTATCGCTCTGACTGTCCATCTTGTGCCTTCAGGTGGCGGCTGTACTTGACGACGCGAAAAGCGGCCAGCACAGGCCCCATGAGATTAGGGGCGAACCGATAGACTTCTTGGTACAGTTAAACGACAAGGCAGCGGACGCAACAACCGATTATCGCGGACGCGAAGGGGAAATCGTGTTCTCGATGGAATCAGGCCGACAGGAACTTCCGGTTGACAATCGGTGTGACGCAGAGTGGTGAAGAACTGCACTCATGGTCAAAAGCTTGCGTTGCCCGCCCATTGTACCACGGAAAAGGGAATTGTAAAATCGAGTGGTCGAAAGACACCGAAGGACAAGGAAAAAGTCAAACCGAAAGTACGGCTGTCAGGATTGCCGACCTGTAAACAAACAGATCGCGGCAACAAAAAGAACATCCGAACAACTATGAGCAAAAAAGTCTGACGAACATCCATGCCAGGGGCACAACTGTGCCCCTGGTCGTGTTTCAAAAAGAATAACATCCATGCTGCGGATTCACATGCCCACGGCTGGAAACGTTTTCAGAAAGCAATTTGGAAAAAACCGCCGCTAGAAAAATCGAGGCTCCCGAGAGGTTGCGCGGCATTTAACGAAACAGGCAAGCGATGTTGCAAGACATGCGAAAGAAAAACGCTCCGAGCAGTCGCCGCTCGGAGCATCTATGGTTAAACAATCCGGTGAAGGATGCGACTAGAAGTATTATAGCAAGCCTGAGTAGAAAATCGGCAGGACCGTTTCAGAAAAACCAGTCCGTCCACGCTATAATAAAGTTACTATGGTTTATGCAACACCGGACTACTACACCTGGACTCAGGTTCCAACACATCATCGAACAAAGAAGCAATGGCTGAAGCAACATCGCCGCCTCAAGCAAGATGCTGTCGCGGTTGGCACAATTACGCTCATCTTCGACAAGCCTCGTTCGCGCCCCAGAGGGGTCGAGGCCGTCTCACCAGAAGAATGCGACCGCATCAGAAAGAAACATGTCCTGTTTGGCCCTGACCCTTCCAACCAATCCGACCTGTACCGTCTTGACCGTGCCGGTCAGTTAGCAGTCGTCAACTTATACGCCGCCGATGACACCGAAGAAGTTACATGCTTCACGGAACCGGAAGCGAAGACACTTCTTGAATACATGATTTGGGATCATAGCCACGAAGATCATTACATCACCGAGAAAGTAACTAACGGCCAACGAGAGCGGGCTACATGGAAAAGTGAATTCTCGACACCTGACCTAACTGACCATCTCAGCGGCGAGCGTTACTATGGAACCAAGGCAGGCCGGAAGACCATGCAGATTACCGTCGATCTCGACCGACACAGCGGCAAGGTGCCTGGAGAGCAGCACGTTGCGAAAATAGTAAAGGTCGGGGCGGTCTTGAACAGTCACTTTCCAGAGTATCGTTTCGCCCCCGAGATCAATCCGGCCAACGGTTCCGTCAAGTTCTTCGGCTGGCTGCCGGACTTCACCCTCATGCCGCTCGCGAAGCAGACCGCTGAGAAGATTCGGCAGGTTCTTCAAGAGCAACTGCCCGATTACGACTTCACCGGCCTGGAAATCTTCCCCTCCAATAGCCCCCAGATTTTCGCCCCGCTCCGTGCCGACAAGATCATGCTGATCGGCAATGGCATCGTGAAGAAGATCAAGCCATACCGCATGGAGCGCGTGAACAGCAAGCGAAGACGCCGATATTATGACGCCTACTCTTGTGCTGACTACCTGAACTGGGTCTACTTCTCCGAAACGCCCTTCAATGCCCAGGTCTTGGAGGAACAGGTTCGCCAGGCCGTAGCCCGCTGCCCCGACGAACAACACCAAGATACGGCTGGCTCCCAGAGTAGCAGCAAGAAACGCCACAAGAGACAGTCTCGCGGCACCGGCATGGGTCAGATCGGCGCGCTCAAGGGGCGGTGTGCGACGGCCCTGGTCAACTTCTGGTCAGAACTGGACGCCCCTGAAGACGACACCCTCGGGAAGTATCTTATCGTCACCTTGCGCATCCTCAAGTACGAGGGAATGGACAGGGATGATGCCGTACCCTGGGTAGAGGAACGGCTTGAAGCCCTGGAGAACACGGAGTTCAGCGACCGGCTGACGGAGAACTACCCCGAGCTTCAGCGGGTCATGTCCCATGTGGTCGAAGCGGTCTGGAGTAATAACGGCTATCAGCGTGACCCAGACCTGAGCGACATGAAACTTCGGGCCACCGTGGACGCCTGGAGGAAGAAAGGCTTCGTCCTTCATGACCCCAGCACCTGGCACAAGCATGGGCAGGCCGTTGCACCCGAGTACAAACTCGTCTGGTCGTCTGCTCTGGTATCCGTGATCCCTGAACTGGCAGTCGTCATTAACAGAGACTCAGCGCTAATCCCTCCCAGAATTCGGGGCACTATCCGGGCCCGTCTTGGGGTTAGATGGGGGGTCGGCGGTTGGTGGCGGGGCGCACAAGGGCCGTCGGCCCATGCGATCCAGGCGGAGGCGGAGGAAGCGGT
>JBBSEZ010000437.1:0-8308 GCA_038239195.1 Gemmatales bacterium | reverse complement strand
GGTCCTCCACCAGGTCGGCGTAGAGGCGCGCGATGGTCAGGTCGGCCTTGGCCAGGATCATCTGGGCGTTGTCCAGCGCCGTGGCCCAGAACGGCCAGCGCTCGTACATCGCCTGGAGCGTCGCCAGCCCCTCGGGCTCGGTCCGCACCAGTTCCTCCATCGCGCTGCCCAGCCCATACCAGCCCGGCAGCGTGTGCCGGCTCTGCATCCAGCTAAAGACCCAGGGGATGGCCCGCAGGTCGTTGATGCCCGTCGCCCCGCCGCGCCGCGCCGGCCGCGAGCCGATCTTGAGCCGCGATATCTCCGCCTGCGGCGTGGCTTGCTCGAAGTAGGTGAGGAACTCGGCGTCCTCGTAGACCAGCGCCCGGTAGTGTCGCCGGGCCGACGCCGCCAGGCCGTCCATGACGCGCTCCCAGGCCGCGTCGGGCCGGTCGTCCTCCACGGGGAAGCTGGCCAGCAAGACGGCGTGCAGCACCTGCTCCAGGTGGCGCTCGGCGATGGCGTGATGGCCGTAGCGGTCGGCGATCACCTCTCCCTGCTCGGTGATGCGCAGCCGGCCCTCGACGGTGCCGGGCGGCTGGGCCACGATCGCTCGATTGGCCGGCCCGCCCCCTCGACCGACGGCCCCGCCCCGGCCGTGGAAGAACTGCACCGTCACTCCCGCCTTCGCCCCCGCCGCCACCGCGTCGCCCTGCGCCCGGTACAGCGCCCACACCGACTGCAAGAACCCGCTCTCCTTGTTGCTGTCCGAATAGCCGATCATCACCTCCTGCATGTCGTTCCGAAGTCGCAAGTGTGTCCGGTATGCCGGCAGCTCGAAAAGCCTCGTGAGGATGGCCGGCGCCCCGCGCAGCGCCTCCAGCGTCTCGAACAGCGGCACGACGTCGAGCCGGCTGACGCCATCCTCCGGGCGGAACAGCCCCGCCTCGCGCGCCAGCAGCAGCACCTCGAGCAAGTGGGCCGGCTCGGTCGCCATGCTAATGATGTAGGTGCGGACCGCGTCGGGACATTGCCGCTCCAGAATGGCGCAGAGGGTGCGGAACGTCTGCACGACCTCGACCGTGGCGGGCGAGAACGGCAGATGCGCCGGCACCAGCGGGCGCGGGTTGCCGAGCTCGCGCTCCAACAGGGCGCAGCGCTCGTCGGGCGCGAGCTGCCGGTAGTTGGGGCAGATGCCGGCCCAGCGAAACACCTCGGCCAGCGCGTCGGCGTGGCGCCCGCTGTGCTGGCGGACGTCGAGGGTGAGCAGGTGAGCGCCGAACACCTCCACGAGCCGGCGGAGGTCTTGCACGGCGCCGGAGGCGGCGGCCGTGGCGTTGGCGCGCCGCAGCGCGTCGGCCAGCACGGTCAGGTCGCGGTGCAATTCCTGACCGCCCAGGTAGACGGTGGGCGGGGGCGGAGGCGCGGGCTCGCCCCAGCTCAGTTTGAGGTCGCGCAGGTAGGCGAGGGTGCGGTCGATGCGCGCGGCGATCGCCCGGCACTTGAGCCGGTAGGGCTCGTGGGCGGCGTGGTGGGCAATCTCGGGCAGGAGCGCCACGTCCAGGTGGAGCGCTTCGTGCAAGGCGGCGTCGGGCGGGGCGAAGTGATCGGTGAGGCTGAGCTTTCCGCCCAGGTCTTCGATCTGGCGGCGGTAGTACCGCAACACCGCCTCCTGCTGAAGGCGCACCGCCTGAGCGGTGACGCCGTGGGTGACGTTGGGGTGCCCGTCGCGGTCCCCGCCGATCCACGAGCCGAACCGGAGCAGCGCGGGCACGCCCCCAACGAGCTCGGGGTACGACTCGGCCAGCGCCGTCTCTAGCTCGCGGTAGATCCGGGGGACGACGTCGAACAGGGCGCCCTCGACGACCTCCAGCCCCTGGCGCACTTCGTCGAGGACGGTCGGCCGATGGGCCCGCACCAGATCGGACAGCCAGAGCCCCTCGACCTCCTCGCCGATGGCGGCGATGGCCCCCTCGCGCTCGCGCGGCAGCAGCTCGACGCGCTCGAGCCGATCGAGCTCGTCGGTGACGCGCCAGATCTTTTCGAGGACGGTGCGCCGCCGCGCCTCGCTGGGGTGCGCCGTGAAGACGGGGCAGACGAAGGCGCGGTCGAGGAACTGCCGGACCCGGTCGGCCGAGACGTTGCGGGCCCGCAGCTCGCGCACGGCGGCGCCGATGCTCTCGCCCACGGGGCCCGGGGCGGCACGGCGGGCGCGCTCGCGCAGCGCCCGCACCCGGGCCTGCTGTTCGGCGAGGTTGACGAGGTCGAAGTAGACGCTGAAGGCGCGGATGAGGCCGCGCAGGGCGGGAACGTCGAGGGCATCGAGGCGCTGGCGCAGCCGGCGCGCCTCCTCGAGAGACGGCTCGGCGCGCAGCGCCTTGGCGGCGGCGCGGACTTCCTCTTCGAGGTCGAAGGCGGCAGGCCCCGCGAGGCGGCGGAGCGCCTGGCCAAGCTGGTCGCCGAGCAGGCGGATGTCGGCACGGAGGGCGTCCTGGGCGGCGGCGGCCATGCGTGGTCCTCGTGGCGGGGCTCACCCCGGTTTGCGGCGCAGCAGCCCGCTGCCGGCGAGCCATTCGAGGCCCTCGGCGTACCAGGCGGCAATGACTTCCTCTTGCTGTACGGCGGGCATCTCGAAAAAGCTCGGGTGGAGCGCGCCGGCCGACTTTTCCCACCCCCACCAGTCCTCCCAGCTCCGGTGGCGCAGGCGCTGCGGGCCGTTGATCATGGTGCCGAGGCGGGCGACGCGCTCGGCACTGAGCTCGACGGCCAGCGCAAGGCTGAGGTCCACCGTGGTGAGGAAGACGACCGGCCAGAGCTCGCCCTCGCCGGGCCGCACGAAGCCGGTGCGGACGTGGGCCACCAGCGTGGGGTGGACGCGCCGCGTCGGCTGGACCAGGTAGCGCTCCTCGACCAGCCGCTCCACGCGCGCCAGGTGGCGATCGTGAAGGACGGTGCGCAGGTGCAAATACCGAGCGACCACGGCAGCATCGCCCACGCGCAACGCCTCGGACGTCTGCATGATCTCCTCCCCCGGCGGGCCCGAATGCCGTCCTCCTGTCGATTGTAGGGCCCTCCCGCTTCCGCGAAAGCATCGCCCCACGATGGTCGATCAGTCCGGCGCCCACGGCGCGGGCCGTTTGGCGAAGAACGCCTCCAGGCCTTGCCGGCACTCGTCCGTCAGGCGCGGGGCCGCGCTGGCCCTGGCCGCCTCCTCCACCGAGAGCGCCTGGTGCGAGAACGACTTCAACAGCTCCTTCGTGCGCGCCAGCGCGGCCGGCCCCCCCTCGGCGCAAGACCGGCACCAACCCAGCGCGCGCGCCACCAACTCCTCCGCGGGCACCACCGCGTTGACGAGGCCCGACTGCTGGGCCTCGGTCGCGTCGATCAGCTCTCCGGTAAGGAGCAGATAGCGGGCCATCCGCTCCCCGACGTGGCGCATCAGGTGCGGCATCACCATCGCGGCGACCAGCCCCCGGCGCGCCTCGGGATAGCCGAACTTCGCCCCCGGCGCCGCCAGCGCCAGATCGCACACCGACACCAGCCCCGCCCCGCCCGCGACAGCGGCGCCGTTCACCGCCGCCACGGTCGGCTTCGGCAGCGCGTAAAGGCTCTCGTACACCGCCGCCAGGCGCAGCGCGTCGTCCCACACCGGGCTTTCTTCCGCCCGCGCCCCCAGCGATTGCTGGAGCTCCGCCAGGTCCATGCCGGCGCAGAAGGAGGCCCCCGCCCCGGTCAGCACCACCGCCCGGACGGCGCTGTCTGCCCCGGCGCGGGCAATGGCCTCGCCGAGCGCGACGATCAGGGCGCGACTCAGCGCGTTGCGCCGGTCGGGCCGGTTGAGCGTCAGCAGCGCGGTGACGCCGCGCCTCTCGTAGGTCACCACTTCCTCGCTCATGGTTGCTTCCTCTGCGGGCGCAGCATCTCGTCGAGGTTGTCCGGGCGCGGCAGCGGCATGCGCAGCAGGGCCAGGGCGAGCGTCTTGCCCTGGGTGTCGGCGCGCAGCGACCGGCTGGCCCCGCCGGCCAGAACGTCGTGAAGGAGGAAATTCAGGCCGAGCAAGTTGGGCGCCTCGTAGCGCACCACGCACGACGGCCCCAGGCGCTCGAAGTAGCGCTGCACTACCTCGGCCGTCAGGTGTTCGCGCAGCCAGGCATGGCCCGCGGGAGTGTAGGCGAGCACCGCGACGTTGGCGTGATTGCCCTTGTCGCCGCTGCGGCCGTGAGCGAGCTGTGACAAGGTGACAGGGTGACAGGGTGACAAGGTGACAGGGTGACAGGGTGACTGGGTGACTGGGCCGTCCGTCGGCTCGTGCTCCTTGGCCTTTTCGTCTACCTTCGCTGTGCCCATCTCCTCACCCCCTCACCTTGTCACCTTGTCACCCTGTCACCCGAACGACGGGCGTGACCGCGCTCTTGGCCAGCAGCGCCGGCCAGTACGCGAACACCTCGCGCACCGAGGGGCGCCCTGTGGTGTAGCCGGTGACGCCCGGCGGGCCCGACGTGACCAGGGGCGCCAGCTCCTTCGTGAAGCGCTCCACCACCGCCTTGCGCGCGTCGCGCACCGTCACGCGCAACATCACCTCCGGCGCATCGACCGCCGGCAGCACGCCCGGTAGGCTGTCGCCAGCCCCCAGGCACTCGATGTTGCTCTGCTGGGGAGCGCAGCCGGCCCGGCGCAGCCGCTCCAGTACGATCTCGCCGCAGCGCCGCGCTTTCGCGGGCGCGCCGGGCCCCGCGATGACCAGCGTCCCGCTCGCCGCGTAGCCATCGCGGTAGGCGATCGACACCTTGTAGGTGTCGGTGGCAGGCCGGCCCCGCGCGCGCGTCACCCGCACCTCGTCGGGGCCCACCTCCGCGAGGGCGACGCTGGTGAAGTCGGCGGTGACGTCGGGCGTCAGGTACGCGGCCGGGTCGCCTACCTCGTAGAGCAGTTGTTCGCCGACCGTCTCGAGGTTGACCGCCCCCCCCGTGCCGGGCGGTTTGGTGAGGACGAAACCGCCATCGGCCTCCACCTCGACGAGCGGGTAGCCAACGGCCGCCAGGTCATCGAGGTCTTGCCAGTTGCACCACAGTCCCCCCGTCGCCTGGGCGCCGCACTCGATGAGGTGCCCGGCCACCGTGCCCGCGGCGAGCCGGTCCCAGTCGTCGAGCCGCCACCCCAGTTCGTGCGCCGCCGGCGCCACGGTCAGAGCAGCGTCGGCCACGCGCCCGGTGATGACGACGTCTGCCCCCCGCCGAAGCGCCTCCACGATCGGCGCACTTCCCAGGTAGGCATTGGCGCTAACCAGGCGCTCGCGCACCGTGCCGAGGGGCGCTCCGGTGTCGAGATTGGTCAGCGCGTGTCCCGCCGCGAGCAGCGCGTCGAACTGGGGCAGGAGGTCGTCCCCTGCCACGGTCGCGACGCGCCGCGCGCCCAGCCCTCCCTTGTCGAGGATGGCCCGCGCCCGGGTCGCGCACGCACCCGGGCTCATGCCCCCGGCGTTGGTGACGATCTTGAGGCCGGGCTGTTGCTTGAGAACGGGGACCAGGCGCTCGAGGACGTCGAGGAAGTCGGTCGCGAAGCCCGCGGCGGCGTCGCGCTGCTTCTGAAGCGCCAGAATGGACATGGTCAGTTCGGCAAGGTATTCGAGCGTCAGGTAGTCGAGCCGCCCCCGCTCGGCCAGCGCGATCGGCGCGTCGAGGTTGTCGCCCCAGAACCCGCAGCCGTTGCCGATGCGCACGCGCTTCATCGCCCCGCCCTCCCTTGCCAGAGTAGGCGGCGCGGGCGCGTTCGCCCAGCCGGAAGGTCAGCGCACGCCCGCGAAGTGCTGGGCGCGGGCGCTGAGCTTGCGGCCGGCGCGGGTCGTCATGTCGGTCACGGGGATCGTGCCCGGGTCGAAGCTGAAGGTGCTGGCGGCGACGTCGTCGGGCATCGGCTGGCCGATCACCGGCGCCCGCAACTCCATCTCGGCCAGTTGCACGTTGGCGCCGCCCGGAGACGTCGGCCCCCACCACTCGATGCGCTTGGGCCAGGCGCTGCGCGTGTCCAGGACCAGCCGGCAGCGGCGCGGCATGCCCTCCGGCCAGGGCTCGTCCTCCTTCATCAGCTCCGCCACCTTATTGGGCGGCCAGGTGCCGCTCAGGCGCACCTCGCTGCTGGACAGTTCCTCGCGGGCCACCCAGCGCATGCGACGGCGCAAGTTGCGCAGCAGAGGCACCACTCCCGTGAACGTGGGCCCGCGCAGGAGCTCCTCGCGCCCCGCCGGCGCGCTCGCTCGGGTGTCCCCCCTGGCGAGGACGTCGGCCAGGCGCAGGCGCGACACCGACTCCCAGGTGTCCCCGCCCGCTCGCTCGGCCTCCCACAGCGTCGTGCCGTCGCTCACCAGCAAGACGGCGCCTTCGTTGCCGCCGCGGGGCCGGGCGCGGAGCTCCAGCCGGAACCGGTCGTGGGGGGCTCGGACGTAGCGACCCGTGGCCTCGTACTCGAAGTCGGGCAGGCGCACCTTCTGCCAGACGTCGGTCGCCAACCAGTTCGCGCGCGGCGAGGACAGGGTAGCAATCGCCTGATCCAGGGCACGCTCGGCTGCGACGTTGGCGGCCGCGCCGTCCAGGCCGTCCTCGAGCGTTGGCTCGGGCCGGGCGGGGGCCGAGCCGCTCGGGACCTTCAGGGCACCGGTGAGCAGCACAAGGGCGCCAACTGGCAAGAGGAGCGGGAGAAAGCGATACAAACGCATGGGTAGCGCCTTCCGAGTTTGGCGAAAGATCCGTCGAGCCGCGCGCCGACTTATACCCACAGGCACCCGCAGACAAAAGAGGAATTGCTTCCGTCCGGGCTGCGCCGCGGCCGGGCCGGCAAGATGCGCCGGCTGGGGCCGGCGCGGCGCCCCGAGCAAACAACCCAGGGGGAACGCGCATGCGTCGAACACTCCGAACCGTAGGAATGCTGGCCGCCCTTGGCGGCTGGGTTGCCCCCGCCCTGGCGGGCAATTTCATGAGCCAGGCCTGGACGGCCCAGCCCGATGGGGCGAGGGTCGGGCCCCGGTATTACTCCGAGGCCCCCAACTTGATCGGGCCGTACGGCCAGCCCGTGCCGATCACCGCCTCGGCCGAACAGCCCGCGCCGCTCTCCGGCGCCGACTACGCCCGCGCCGCGATTGCCAAGCAGCTCCCCCCGGAGGTGTTCCAGGCAGCGCTGGCCGCCGGCGCTGCGAACGGCCCCGGGATCATGACGGCTGGCGGCGCGCCGCCGCTTCCTCCCGGCATCGCCCCTCCCGGAATGCCCCTGCCGCCCGGGCTGCCGCCCATCGGCGGCCCCCCCGGGGCAGTCGCCGCCATCGGCGCCATCACGTCCGCGAACTCCCCCTTCGCCATCTCGCGAACGGCCGTTCGCTTCGTCGGCCCGCCCGGGATGAAGATCTCGTGGTATGCGCCGCGCGCCGACGGCCGGCCCGGGTTCAGCCCCCAGTACCTGGAGGCCCCGGCTCGCTACAACTTCCTCCAGGCGTCGATCTACCGGCTCAAACTGAGCGACATCCCCGGCCGGCCAGGGCTCGACCTCTACCCCACCCTCGAGGTCGTGCCCGCCAAGGCGCGTACCTGCACCTTCCTCGCCCACAGCGCCGTGCCCGTGAGCATCACCGAGGAAGACTTCGAGCAGGTGACCGCCGGCAACCTCGTCGTCAAGGTCGTCTACCTCCCCGATCCGCAGTTCCAGGACCTGGCCGCCACCGGCCCCGATGAGGTCGTCTCATCGCGCCTCGAGCCGGGCGTCGATCCGATCGTCGAGGCCCAGCGCCGCGGCAGCATCCTGCTGATCGTCCGCCTGGGCAACATCGACCTCGAAGCGCCCAACACCCCGCCCCTGGACGCCCCCGACCCGTTCGCGCCCAAGGCGCCGATCGGGCCTCCCATGCCGCCCGCCGGGGCGATGGGCCCGTTCGGGCCTCTTGGCCCCCGGTCGCCCATGATGGCCGGCCCCGGCATGGGCCTCCCGCCCGGCATGGGGTTGCCCCCGGGCATGAGCCTCCCGACGGGCATGGGCCTGCCTCCAGGGATGGGGATGCCGCCCGGCATGACTTTGCCGCCCGGCATGAGCCCGCCGGCAGGGCCCTCGGGCCGCGGCGCGCCGCCCGCGGCGCGCGGGTCGTCCAGCCTGAGCCCGTTGGTCCCGCCGATGCCGTTGCGCGAACTGCCAGCGAGTGCTCCGGTGCAGCAGATACAGCAGGTGCAGTACAAGGAGCCGCCGCTTGCCGCTCCGCCTACCGTGGCGGGGCTGGCGGGCGGAGGGCGCTAAGGCGAGCGGCAGGAGTTGGTTTGCTGTAGGACGGCTCTCCTGAGCCGTCCGGACGGCT
>JBBSEZ010000436.1:0-8316 GCA_038239195.1 Gemmatales bacterium | reverse complement strand
CCGCGCCGCTCGCCATACTGAACGTGGAAAGGAGACCGCGATGCGCGCGACCCTGCTGAGCGCCCTCCTGGCTGCGAGCCTGATTGGCTGCCGGTCGGCGAACAACGTGGAACACGACCCGGAGCAGGCCGAGCAGCGGGCGGGCAACCCGACGAGCGTGGCGCCCTGGGCACGGCCGAGCGACACCGGGCGCTACGATGCGTATCGGGTGGGGGGGGGCGCGCCGTGCCGGGGCGAGGGGCCGGGCCCCGACGAGGGGACGTGGGGCTGGGACTATCGGGGGCTGTGCCTGCCATCGCTGACGGCGCTGGGGTGGTATCACGGGCGGCGCGAGCAGGGCGGGACGGGGGCGTATGCGACGGACGGGCCGAAGGTGCTGGAGAAGTTGAAGGGCGGGGAGTAGGTCGCCCGCGCCCCCGTCACCGGGCCTGACCCAGTTTGGCGACGAACGCCGCATGGTCGGGACTGGCCAGCCCCTGTTGCAAGGCCTGGAGGACCGTCGCCAGATCGAACGAGACCAAGGCGGCCGCATCCAGCCACAAACCGGGGAAAACCTCACTGTGGAAGAAGCCGTCGGCGCCGAGGGGCAAGCGGTCGTACTGAGTTTGCCGCAGCACGAACCAGTCGGTGGCGCGATCCAGGACGCGCCAGACCAGGTACTCGCGAACCTGGTTGCGGCGGTAGATGCCGAGCTTGGTCCTCAGGTCGATGGCGGCGCTGGAGGCGGCCACCTCGGCCACCAGCTCGGGGGCGCCGACGACGTAATCGTCCGGGCTGAGTTGGGCCTGACCGCCGCGGCCGGGCTCGACGAGCATGGCGGCGTCGGGTTGGGGCTCGTTGTCGAGGTCGAGCCGCACCGTCACGTTGTCGCCCACCAGCACGCCGGGCGTGAACGCCCCGTAAGTCCCCAGCCAGGTAATGAGATCGGCGTGGGGGCGGCCATGCTGGTTCAGACGGACGGGCGAGGGCACGTGGACGACTCCTTCGAGAAGCTCCGCCTTCTTGAGATGGGGCATCGCCTGGTAGCGGCGCTCGAACTCGTCGCGCGTCAGCCGATCGCCCGGTTCCAGGGGCGGGACGTGGGGGAGCGCGAACGGGGCGCTGGCCGTGCTGGTTTGCGGAGCGGTCATGCGTTCGGTCTCTCCTCGGAGGAGCAGCGGGCGGGCCCTGCCGGCGTCGGTGTGGTGGTAATCCTTGCCCCGGCCATTCTCCCTCGCGCTGGCGGGGAAGACAAGGCCGCCCGGGGATGCGTCGGCTTCCGCAGCGCCCGCCCGCGCCCCACCCTCCGACAGAACGCCTGCGAGGAAAGGCATCGAACGTCCTCCGCTTTGTGCGCGGGCCGCGCAAGTTGGGGCCCGGCCGGCGTCGTGTGAGGCAGAGGCGGCGTTCCGCCTCGCCGGCGAGGAACGTAAAGCGACCCTGTCAAATTCTGTCCTCCCCGGCCCACTTTCGGCAATGAGGTTATTGGACAAGCGCGCGGCCCGCCTCCGCGCCGCCCCACGGGGGCCCGCGCGCCTCCGCCCGACCGTGTCCCTCACTGACAGACCACGAGGACCATCATGCTTCACCGCCTTTTCCTGTTCGCCCTGCCTTGCCTGTTGGCCGCGGCCACCCTGAGCGGCGAGGGCCCGGCGCTGTCGGCGGCCCAGGCGCCGGCGGCGCGCACCTACACCGTTCACAACCGGGCCAAGGGCCAGCCGGCCTGGCACCTGTTCGGGCACTACGCGACGGAAGCGTCCGCGAAGGCCGTCGCGCAGCACCTTCGCAGCCACGGCTTCGAGGCCGACCTGCGCGCGAGCAACGCCCCGCTGCCCAAGCTCGCGCCGCGCAAGCCGTCGCCGGCGCTGCCGGCGGGCCAGACCGTCACCCTGGCCAAGGCCCGGGAGATGTTCGCCCTGATGGCGAAGCAGCACGACGTCGCCTTCCGCTACCCCATCGACGGCTGCTACTCCCGGGCCGAGTTGATGATCGAGCGCATGCGGCAGCGGGGCCTCCACCCCCACCGCGTCTGGTCGGTCGCCAACGGCGAGGAGCTCTACGCCCGCACGAAGAACGTCAAGAAGGGCTACGTCACCTGGAGCTACCACGTCGCCCCCGTGCTGCGCGTCCGCGTCAATGGCCAAACGCAGCGCTGGTACGTCATCGACCCGTCGCTCTTCGACCGCCCGGCGACCATCGCCCAGTGGGAGGCAGTGCAGATGCGCAGCACGACGAGCCACAAGCCCTACGTGACCGTGAGCAGGGTCGGCGAGGCGCCGGTCTGGGTCGATCACAAGCGCAAGCCGGGGCACGGCTACTGGCCGGGCGCCGACCCCAAGGAGGGGCTGCACAGCCACGCCGTCGCCACCATGAAGCGCTACAAGGCGCTCGAAGGCCGCGTCGGCCTCGACCTGCTCCCCGCGCGCCGGGACGGGGTGCTCGCCCTCGGGGCCCTGTTCCTCCGTCCGCGGTTGGCGCCGGCCGGGTGATTTCGCCACGCGGGGGCCGGGCCGCCGTACGGTCCCCGTAAGAACCCATGCCAGGCTGCAAATCCTGGTCCTCCGCCCCTATTGCTGGAGGATGGAACGGTCCCAAAGTCGAGCTCCTGGAGCTGGACTTTGGGCCGTTCCGAGCCCGACTCCCACCCCATCCGCAACTAGGGCGGAGGCCCCGCAACATTGAACAGAAGGTAACGAAGGCAACGAAGGGAAGAAGAGAAGGAAGGCCCGAGAAAGCCGGTCCCCCCGTACGTCCGGCTTTCCAGCCGGACACGCCCGCGGACCGGCTCGAGGAGGGAAAGAGATAAGCCCCCTTGCGAGCGAACCGCACCGCCCGGACCACCTCGAAGTCGCCCTGCAACCGGCCCATCATTTCCAGCAGCGAATCATCGACCGCTTTCGCGAGTCGCGCCGGCCGTCGATACTCCCCGAACAACAGGACGGGCGCCCCCTTGTCGAAGCCCCGCGCCACCACCTCCTGATCGTGCGCGAAGCTCGCCGGCGCCAGTCTGCCCAGCCACTCGGCCAGGTGTACCTCCGCGGGCAAAGGCGTTCGCCGGGCCAGCAGCAGCATCGTCTCGAGGCCGCTCTTGCCCTCCATCTTCCAGCCGCACGGCAGCTCCGGCGGGCTGCGCAACACCTGCCGCGCCGGCGCCTGGGGGACCGGCCCGCTGAGCGTTTCCGCGTCGAGCGAGTTGCCCTGGTTCCACGGGTGCAACGGCGTCACGCCGCCCTCGCTGTCCAGCCAGAGCAGGTACACGTAGGCCGGTTGGTTCAGCCGTACGTCCAGGCTGACGTGTTCCCCGTTCGTGACCGGCAAGGCGCCTGCCTCCTCGACGCGCAGGCCCTTCTTGATGCCTTCATTCGCCCACACTCGCACGCTCAACTCGCCCGAGAGCGCCTCGGCGGGAAGCGCAGCATACGATGGCAGTGATTTCGGCAGGCCCTCCGGCGCCGGCAGGGGCTTCGGCGCGAGCCACGCCAGCACGATCAGCGCGACCGCAGCCGCCAGCCCAAAGGCCCCCGCCGCCAGGGCCCAGCGCCGCCAACGGGGCCGCACGGCCACCGGCCTTGCCCCGTCCAGATAGCGCTGGAGGTCTTCCGCCAGCGCCGCGGCGCTGAGGTAGCGCTGCCCCACCTCCTTGGCCAGACATTTCAGACAAATCGCCTCCAGTCCGGCCGGCACGCCCTGGTTCAGCCGACTCGGGGGCTCGGGCGGGTCGCGCACGATCTTCTCGAGCGTGTCGTACAGGCTGTCGCCCTGGAACGGCACCCGGCCCGCCAGCATCTCGTAGAGGACCACGCCCAGCGCGTAGACGTCCGTGGCCGGGCCGATCTCGCACGACTGGCCAGCGACCTGCTCCGGGGCCATGTACGCCGGCGTACCGCAGAGGGCGCCGCTGGCCGTGCGCCCAGCCGCGAGCGTCAGGTCGCGGGCCAGCCCGAAGTCCACGATCTTGGGACATCCGTAGTCCGAATTGAGCGCCGGCTCGTCGAGCGGCGGGGCCAGCAGCACGTTGGCCGGCTTGAGGTCGCGGTGGATGATGCCCTTCTGATGGGCGACGTGAACGGCCCGCGCCAGCAACAGCACCAGCCGGGCCGCCTCGCGCGGGGGCTGCGACTTGTGGCCCAACTTGCCGTGCAGGTTCCCGCCCTCGACGAGCTCCATCGCGAACCAGGGCCCGGCGCCGTCCTCCCCGCTGGCGTACACCTGCACGATGTGGGGATGGTTCACCTGGGCCAGCAACTTCGCCTCGGCCAGCAAGCGCGCCCGGCCCTCGCTCGCGCCCGACAGGCACACGCGCTTGAGGGCCTCGACGCGGTGGAGGTTGAGGTTGCGCACCTTGAACACGACCCCCATGCCGCCCTGCCCCAACTTCTCCAGCAACTCGTAGCCGGGCACGTCGGTCCACTTCCAGTCCTCGGCCGGCGCCTCCGGCCAGAAGTCCGCCGCCACGGCCGCCATGCGGGTCAGCTCGGAAGGGGTGGGCTTCAACGTAGCAAGCGTGCTGACCGAGGGCGCCGCGGTCGTGCTGATTTGGGCGATCGCGTTCAGGCAGGCAGGACACCCCAGGGCGTGCCGCGCGAGCTCCTCCGCGCCCCGACCGTTCAGGCGCCCCGCCGCCAGGTCTTCGATCCGGGCTTGTTGCTGGCAAATTGTCACGCGCGCTCTCCTCCCACGCCTTCGTTCTCGAGCCGGCGCACTGCCGCGCGAACCTTCTCTTGCACCCTGCATCGGTGAGCGTAAACCGTCGCCACTGCCAGGCCAAGGCGCTGGGCCACCACGGCGCCGGGCAGTCCCTCCTCCGCCAACAGGCGATAGGCCTCCCAGGTGCTTTCCTCGACGCCGATCTTTACCTCTTCCCTGGCCTGCTCCAGCAACTCCAGGTCGAACTGCTCTCCCAGGCGTTGCATGAGTTCTTCCCGGGCCTCGACGTTCTCCAGCAACCGAACGACATCTTCCCCGGCGGCCTGGCCCGCACGCTGCCGTTCGGCCACGAAGTCGCGCACGGCGTTGAGCGCCACCATCCCGAGCCAGTCGCGAAACCGACCCCGGGCCCGGTCGTAGCCGCGCAGCCCTCGAAAGAGGCGCAGCAGCACGTCCTGGGCCACGTCTTGAGCGTCGTCGGGTTGCAGGCTGCGCCGGCAACCAAACCGATAGACGATGACCCAGTAGCGCTCCACGAACTCCTGCCAGGCAGGGCCCTGGTTTGGCCCGTGAAGCATCCGTCCGAGCAAGGAGTGCCTCGTGCGGCCGTCCGAGTCGGCGTGCATGGTGTTACCCCCGAGGCGGCAGAAACCTTGCACCATGTTCGCACAGATGGGCCTGCGGTGGAAGGCGCTGTCGTTCGGAAGGCCCCCCCGGGCTCGGCAACCTATCCGGGAGGGAGGGGAGTGGGGGCGGATGGCGGAGGGCTGCCCCACCACCTCGCGCAACAGGGGCCACGCTCCGGGCGCCTGCCTCGTGCTCGCTTCCCGCCCATTCGATTAGACATGCCCCGCCTACGTTGCCGCGAGAGCATTTTGAGCGCCATCTCGATCATCTCGGGGGCTGCCCGCCCGCCCCTTCGCGCGGTGGCAGGGTGGCAGGGTGGGGCCGTGTGATCGCGTAAGTCTATGAATATAAATATCTTCCGTCGCGAAGAGTTGGTTGCCACCGTGGCAGGGTATGGCAGAGGGGCAGGCCACGGCCTGCAGGGATTCGCGTCGTTCGTGCCAGCCTTACGGGGAAGTCATCGGGGCCAGGGCGTGGGGTAGGCCTCGGGCCTGCCCCACGCCACGACCTCTCCCCAGATTGGCCACGCCCGCCCGCCGCACCAACTGCTACCGCTCGACACGCCGGCCATCCGCCGCGGTCGAATCGCCTCCCCGCAAGAGAGTTCTTTGGCCCCCCTTGGGCAGGTTGCTACGATGAAGGAGGCATCGCCCTATCTCATCCGGAGGCCCGCGCATGGCCAAGAAAACCCCCGACAAGGATCGCGCTCGCTTGCAGGCCCTCATCGAGGAGGCGACCGTCGATTGCAACGACGAGAGCGAGGAACAGATGGGCTTCATGAACATGATCGAGGAGAGCGTCGTCTGCCCCTTCAAGGCGAAGGTCATTGGCGAGGAAGTGGAGGTGGTGGAGCTCCGAAGTCCCCAGCGCGGTCTGGGCCTCGATGCCGTCTGCCGCTACAAGGACAAGGACTACACGATCGACGTCAATTCCCTCGAGTGGCCCCAAAAGAAGCCCGAAGGCTTCGAGTGGGTCGAGGCGTATCAACTCTGGCGCTCGAACCTCGGTTGACCGCCCCAGAACGCCACGGAGGGCGTTCCATCCCGGGGCCAACCCCGACCGTAGAAGTGGCCGATCCGCGACGATGCCCCGAGACGCTCGCATGACAAACCGCCTCACCATCCGCATCTTCGAGCACCAGCAACCCCTGCACACCGCCGAACTCGATGGCCTGCTCACGCTCGGGCGCCAGGACAAGGGCGAGCCTCCGCCCTTTCAGCGCGTCGCGACCAGGGACGGCGCCCGCCTCATCATCGCCCCCTGGGAGGAGAACGACGTCGGCCGGCGCCACGTCGTGGTCGAGCCCCTCCCCGGCGGGAAGGTCCGCCTCACCAACGGCAGCGCCGGCCAGCCCATCCAGCTACCGCCCACCCGGCAGCTCGCCTGCGGCGCCGCCTGCGAACTGCCCCTGCCGGTGGTGTTCGCCCTGGGGAAAGACGGCCGGCTGACCGTGCGCCTGCACGAGGCCGACGCCAGCGTGCTCAACAGCCTGCCGTCCGCCACCCTCGCTCCGGGAGCACGCGTGCAGGCCACGCCCGCCCGCCTGCTCGCAACGCCGGTGCTGGGCAGCAGCATCGACAGCAAGGAAGTCATCCTGTGGCTGTCCGCCGCCACCGACGTTCTCCAGGCTGCGGCCGGCTCGGCCGACTTCTTCGAGCGCGCCGCCGCGGCTGCCGTCGAGATGGTCGGCCTCGACCTGGGGCAGGTCCTGCTGCTGGCCGGGGGCGAGTGGCAGGCGGCGGCCCGCCGGCTGGCGCGCGGGGGCGAAGGAAGCCCCCGCCCGCCCAGCCGGCACGTCCTGGGCCGACTGCTCGAGGAGAAGCGGACGTTCTGGGAAGAGCTCCCGCCGGGGGCAGTCCACCAGGCGAGCCTGATGGGGGTCCACGCCGTGGTCGCGGCGCCCATCCTCGACCGCCGGGGCGAGGTGCTCGGGGCCCTGTACGGCGAGCGCTGGCAGGCGGGCGCCTCGGCCTTCCGGCCGATCACCGAGGTCGAGGCCATGCTGGCCGAGTTGCTGGCGCGCGGCGTCGCGGCCGGGCTCGCTCGGCTCGAGCAGGAGAAGGCCATCCTCGCCGAGCGCGTGCGCTTCGAGCAGTTCTTCACCCCCGAACTGGCCCGCCAGCTCTCCGAAAACCCCGACCTGTTGCAGGCGCGCGAGGCCGAGGTGAGCGTCCTGTTCTGCGACATCCGCGGCTTTAGCCGCATCAGCGAGCGCCTCGGCGCGGCCCGCTCGTCGGAGTGGTGCCGCGACGTGCTCGACCTGCTCTCCGCCTGCGTGCTGGCCCGCGGCGGCGTGCTGGTCGATTACGTCGGCGATGGCCTGATGGCCATGTGGGGCGCCCCCGGCGAGCAACCCAAACACGCCGAGCTGGCGTGCCGCACCGCCCTGGCCATGCTCGAAGGGCTCCCGCAGCTCAACGCGCGCTGGCAGGCAACGCTCCAGGAGCCGATGTTCCTCGGCATCGGCGTCCACACCGGCCAGGCGCAGGTGGGCAACACCGGCTCGCAGGTCAAGTTCAAGTACGGCGCGCGCGGCCCGACCGTCAACCTCGCCAGCCGCATCGAGGGCGCCACCAAGCACTTCAAGGTCCCCCTCCTCATCGAGACTGCCACGCGGGCCCAACTCGATTCGACGTTCGCCACGCGACGGCTGGGCAAGGTGCAGGTGCGCAACATCGAGGAGCCGGCCGAGCTCCACGAGCTCGCCCTGCCGGGACGTGCCGACTGGGCCTCGGCCAAGACGGCGTACGAGCGGGCCCTGGCCTCCTTCGAGGCGAGCGATTTCGGGGCGGCGGCGCGGGCCCTGGGGATTCGGCTGGCGCAGCGCCCCGAAGATGGGCCCGTACTGGAACTGCTGGCGCGGGCGGTGCGCTGCATGACGGACGGCGCGCCGCCGGCGCACCCGGTCTGGGTGCTGCCGAGTAAGTAGGGCGGCGTTCCCTCACCCCCCCAACCCCCTCTCCCAAGGAGGGAGAGGGGGGGCCGGAGGAGTTGCGCCACTTTCTCCCTGGACCGTCTACGTTTCCTCTCCCCCTCTCCCGTTCTGGGAGAGGGGGCCGGGGG
>JBBSEZ010000435.1:0-8327 GCA_038239195.1 Gemmatales bacterium | reverse complement strand
GTGAGGCCGAAGGTGTGGCTCTCGTCCTTGGAGACGAGCAGGCGGGCCATCTGCAAGATGTCCGCAGCCAAGGCCTCGCGCAGGACCGAACCCAGTCCCTCGGCCCGCGCCTCTTGCTCCGCCGTCAGTTTCGTCACCTTCTCCATGGCTCGCCTCGCAGAGTGTCCGGGTGGTTTTTGGGCCGTAGGGCCCTCCCGAGCTCATCTGTACAAAGATTCCACCAACTTTCAAGACGCTCACACGAATGGCACGCGCATCGGGCATTTTCGTTGACGGGAGGGAGAGCGGGGGCTACTCTGCACTCCCGGGGGCGCGAAGGGCGGAGCGTTCGCGAGCAAGGTGGAGCGCGATGCAGACACCCGAGAGCAACCACCCCTGGTGGCGGCCGGACCGGCCCTGGGGCTTCCGCTTCTCCGCGTTCGACGCGCTCATCGTTGTGGGCGGCGCGGCGGTCACCATTGCGGGCGCGATCTACTTCCCGCTCCTGGCGATCCTGGCGCCCTTTACCCTCGGCCACTTTCTGCTCTTCTGCAACACGTTCCGGGTCGGCGGCGAGCGCTCGCTGCTGTGGATCGCGGCGCTGTTCGCGAACGTGGTGTGTTGGGGGTGGGCCCGGCCGGAGGACTTGCCGTGGGCGGCCATCGTGCTGACCCAACTCCCGGTCACGGCCCTCCTGATCGGGCAGACAGTCCTGGGGCGGAACTACCACGGGATCGCCTGCGAGCGGATCAACCCGGTCGGCTACCGGACGGGGGCGCTGAGCGAGGGGGCGTTCACGCGCGGCGTCCTGCGGCGCCTCGGGGTGCCGGCCCGGGCGATCGAAGCGCTGACCGGGCGAAAACCGAGGACCGAGGCCGACGCTGTCCCCGAGCAGACCGGTCCCTGACCGTCGTGAGGTTCCCGAACTCGGGAGGTGTGCTGGAGGGCTCAAATGCCTGCCGCCGTACGGCGCTTGGGTCGCTTGGGCCCTCCCTTCTGCTTAGCTACCGCGTATGGGTTCCGTGGCCGGGAGATTGCACGGCCGAGGACTGGCGACTACTGGAGCTCGAGGGTGGATGGGCCGGTTTAGAGCATGCTGCCCCATTCACCCGAGCTGAGCGCGCGACCTCGTTTCCGGTGGGGGCTTGACGGCGGCGTTGCGGCGCGGGAAGATTCGCGGCTGGGGCCGAACGGTCTCGTGGCGGCGCTGGGGCTCGCATCAACTGGGGGGCGGTCATGAGGGATGGCCTGGCGTGTTTGTGCGTCCTCGGCGGGCTGCTCGTCGTCGGGAGGACGGAGGGGCGACCGCCGGCCCCCGCGCCGGCAGTCCCGGTGCTGGACAAGGCGATCACGGCGGAGGTCCGAAAGCTCTGGGAGAAGCGGCGGGACGTCTTGCGGCAGGCGATCGAGCTGCGCGAGAAGCTGTATCGATCGGGTCGTGTCGATCTCGGCGAAGTCGTCGAGACGTCGAAGAGACTGCTGACGGCGGAGTTGGGCCTGGCGGCGACGGGCGCCGAACGTATCGCCGCGCACGAGCGGCACTTGGAGAAAGCGCGAGCGCATGTCGAGCTCGCCAAGGAAAGGCTGGAGCGCGCTCGGGGGGCCCACCTTCAAGTGCTCGACGCCCAGGACGCCTGTCTGGAGGCGGAGATCGGCTTGCTCAAGGCGGGTGGCAAGTCGAAGCAGGTGAAGAAATAGAGGCCGTCTTCCCGAATCCGTCTCGGGCCCTCGAAAAACCGTGCGTAAGGGCCTTGCCTCCGGGGGTGGCGCGAATGAGTAAGACGGTCGTCGGGTATGCGTTCCTTGCCACAGGGGACGGGGCCGAGGTCTGGCCGAGCCCGCACCTGTTTCGCGAGCAGTGCGAGTTAGCGGCGCAGGGGGCCCCAAGGAGAACGGCGGGGAGCGCCAGCCCGCGCCGGCGCAGTCTGACCCGAAATACAGGGAGATAGTCGACATCGACGTCGGGCTGAAGGTCACGCACTCGCCGAGCCCTGCCAAGGCGAAGCGGGACAGGCGTGCCGGGACGGAGCACGTGTGGATCTTCGAGACCTCGGTCGAGCCCACCGGCGAGCCGGTCACCGTCACCGAGTTCGGTGCTATCGCCTGGGCTGACGGCCAGTGGGTGTTCTCGAACTTCACCGGCGATCCGTTCACCGCACAGGATTTTGCGGAATGGTATTCCTGCCCGGATGCCAAGGTCGAGCCCGGCAAGAAGTTCACGGGCCCGAAGAACTGGGGCGGGGGTGACGGACTGCGTCCGGGGAAGGCTCTTTTGTACTTCGTCGGCGTCACCGCATCCGGTAAGAAGGTCAAGGGCGAAGCGGTAATCGAGCAGTCAGCGGAGATGGAGCGGTAGCGAGCCTCACCTCTTCACCAATTCCGGCCCCGGACCGGCCCCGTTCATGGTCAACTACCGCGTGCGCGACCTCGACGCCATGCTCGCGCAGCTCCGTTCGGCTGGGGCGCAGGTCGAGAACCGTATCGAAGACCACGACTACGGCCGCTTCGGTTGGGCTGTCGATCCCGAGGGAAATAGGTTCGAGCTGTGGCAGCCCAAATGAAGCTGCCTCAAGCCGTCGGGTGCTGGACTGCATGTCCGGGCACCGCAAAGGGCGGCTTGCGGGCCGGACCGCCTCCCCTATTTGGGCCGGGGGGTGAGGCGGACGCGGGCGGACATGCCGGGCGAGAGGAGCCCCTTCGGGTTGGCGAGCGTGGCCCCGAACCGCGCCGCCCCCGTCTCCGGATCGACCTCCGGCGCGATCAGGTCCAGCTTCGCCTCGTGGGGGTGGCCCTCCTCGCCCGAGAACCCGACGGCCACGCGCAGCTTGCCCGGCTCGGCCAGCCCGTCGCGGCGCAGCCGCAGCAGGGTGCCCTCGGGGACGTTGAACGACACGCGCAGCTGGCGACTGTCCACGACCCTCAGGATGGGTGTCCGGTCGGCGGCAACGAGCCCGCCCTCGGCGGCCTGGACGCGGCTCACCCGGCCGCCGAAGGGTGCGGTGAGCCGCGTCCACGACAAAGTCAGCTCCGCCCGCTGCACCTCCACCTTCTCGCCCGCGAGCGTGGCCTCCGCCTCGGCCTCCGCCGCCGCGTTCAGGTCCAGCTCGCCCTGGTGATCGCCGGGGATGGCGCAACGCATTACCTCCTCCGAGGGGGCGGCCCTGCGGTCCCGACGCTCTCGCCGGGTGCGAGGAGGGCCCCGAGGGCGATGTGGTTGGGCAAGGACACGGCGCTCGATCCGCACGTCTACCGCCTCGATGGCGAGGCCCTCACCGTCTGCCACCACGAGACGGAGGCCGGCGGGAGCCACCCTCGGCCCCGGTCCTGCACGAAGCCCGAGCAACCCTTCGCGTCGAGCGCGGCGGCCGCGCCTTCCATACAATGCGTGGGCGACACCTTCCTCCGAGGGCCTGCATCATGAAGCGCGTTCTGCCATTCGTTGCCCTGCTGCTGGCGGGGCTGGGAGCTCGGGCCGGGGAGCCCAAGAAGCTCGTCGGCGAGCCCAAGGCGCTCACCGGCGTCACCTACGGCAAGCACCCCCGTCAGGTCCTTGATTTCTTCCAGGCCAGGTCGGGGAAGCCAACCCCGGTCGTCTTCTACGTGCACGGCGGGGGCTGGCAAGCCGGCGACAAGAAGATCAACCCGCAACCGTTCCTCGCCAAGGGCATCTCCGTCGTGGCCATCAACTACCGGTACGTCAAGCACGGCGTCGAGGCGAAGGTCGAGCCGCCGGTCAAGGCGCCGCTGGAAGACGCCGCCCGCGCCCTCCAGTTCGTCCGCTCGAAGGCCGCCGCGTGGAACATCGACAAGAGGCGCATCGGCGCGACGGGCGGCTCGGCCGGCGGCTGCTCGTCGCTGTGGCTGGCCTTCCACGACGACATGGCCGACCCGAAAAGCAAGGACCCGGTCGCCCGCGAGTCCACGCGCCTTTACTGCGCGGCGGTCAACGGCGCGCAGACCTCCCTCGACCCGAAGGAGTTGCGCCAGTGGATGCCGAACTACCGCTACGGCGCCCACGCGTTCGGGCTGCCGAACTTCCGGAGCCTGCTCGACAACCGCGAGAAGGTCCTGAAGTGGATCAAGGAGTACTCGCCGATCGAGCACGTCAGCAAAGACGACCCGCCGATCGGGTTGTTTTACGGCGGCGACCCGAACGCGAAGGTCGGCGACTCCCCGAGGGACCCGACGCACTCGCCCATCCTGGGCATCAAGTTGGCGGAGAGGCTCAGGTCCGCGGGGGTGGACGTGGTCCTGGTCTATCCCGGGCACCCCCACCCGAAGTACAAGAGCAGCGCGGATTACCTCATCGATCGCTTGCTCCGCTAAGGGCTCGCACGGCCAGGGTGCCGAAATCCGAGAGGCCTACCCGGGGCCGTGTTTGGCCGCCGACCGGCCCCAGCAGGGATCACCCTTGCGCCCCGGCCGCGCTTGATCCGAAGGATCGCCCAGAGAACAAGAGGCGCCTCTGCGCACTGCTGAGGGAGGTGTTCGGCAAACCCGTTCAAGCCCCTGCCGCCCGTTCCCGGGCACGTGGTGGAACTGGCCCGGGAGTGCTACGCCGCCTTCCCCGCCGTGAGCGACCGTTTCCTCATGCTGGCGGAAGCGGAGGGCTTGGTCGAGGGAGGACCGGAGCGGACCGGGGCCCATAGCAGTCTGGGCCGCAAAGCGGCATCGCCCAAAAGAAAACCCCGCTTGCGCCGAGGCACAGAGCGGGGCAATTTCCTCATGGTCAAAGATGAGGCGGGCTGGAACAGCCGGCGGTCACTTCTTCACGCGCTCGAGCACGGCGTTGGTGACCTTGCTGCCCTCCTTTGACTCGAACTTCCCCGGCCTCTTCTCCAGCGCGAAGCAGTGCTTGAACGTGCCCTTTTCCACGTCGTAGATGCCCAGGGCCGTCTTGTCCTTCAGGGCGCCCTCGGTCGTGATCTTCCAGTCGGCCGCCTTGGGCTTCTTCGACGGGTCGATCTTCACCGTGCCCTCCAGGAACACCTTGCCCTCGTGCTTCGCCTCCCACTTGCCCTCGGCGGTGATGGTCACCGTGACCGCCTTCACCTTCTCCTTGTCCGCCTCCTTGCCGTTCTCCGTCTGGGACACGTACCGCCACGTCCCCGCCAGCGCCTTCATGTCCTTCTTCACCGCCCCGTCGTCCGCCGCGTAGGCCACCGCGGTGGCGGCCAGCGCGACCAGTGCCAGCAATGCCGTCTTCATCCTTGTGTCTCCTTGCGTCTCGTCAGCCGCCGCATCGGCGGCGTTCAGCGACATTGTAATGAGGCCGACGTGCCCCGGTGACCCCTGCGCCGAGAGATGATGCCGCGGTCGGCCTCGGGGCCGTCATGTCGATGCACGTCAATCGGCTTCACCCATTACGTGCGAGGGCCGGGCCCCCGTGTTCGCGCATCGTTCGCCTGCTTCCCCGCCCTCCGCAAATGCTCCTTCCCGACCGCGGTGGTTTCCCATGGGCACCTGCGGGGCGGGCTCGGCTATCTTCCTCGCTGGCTGGGCGGCGGGGCAGGTCGGGAGGCGAAGGGCGAAAATCCCGAGATGTAGAGGCAAAGTACCGGTGTCGCGCCTGCGAGTGCGAGTGGCGCGTCCAGGTCCCCGCCGAGGTCGTCGGGCCCCTCGGCGCGTCGAAAGATACGCCGGAAAATCGCAGACCGGCCGCTTGACCGCGGCCCGCCCGCCAGGGAAGATGACTTCGCCCCTCCGGGTGATCTCGTCACTGATTGGGCGACGGTGGCGGGACGCCGGAGGGGCTTTCTCACATCGCGGCGTGCCTTGAGACGTCTTCTCGTTGCGCTCTGCCTGGCCCTGCTCGCCGCGGCCCCGCCCCAGCCCGGTCGCCCAGATAATGGGCCTGGCGCGCACCGGAACCCCTCTCGTGTACTCAAGAAAATCGAGCGAGGGGCGCATTCGAGAATTACGTTCAAGGTTCGCCCGGTGAACCACCCGGAGCGCCGAGACAGCTCCGTGGTGGCATTGGACCTGAACGAAGAAGAAGTAGGCCTCGCTGCCGACAAGCTCCACGAGGTAGTCGAAGGTTGGAGACTTGTCGCCCAGGGCCCGAGGGCGGAAGTACGGCTCGTTTCGGCCGGCGCAAAGCTGCGTCCTGAGCAGGCAGAACAGCCACTGTCCCCGGTCTCCGACGTCGTCCACGGCCACGACTCACCCCGCCTTGCTGCTTGTGTGGCGGACAAGACTGAATGATACCCGAGAAGCGTGGGTCGATCGATGCCCGGCCGTTCTGATTTGATCCTCGCTCTCCCGTGGGAGGACAACAATTCCGGCCGCGCCGGCGTCGTCCCGAGCATTCGCTTGCTCGCGCAGCGGGATGGGGTACAATCATTCCCGGACCGGGCCCTTCCTCTCACCCCGATCGCCTATGTCGCTTCGGACGACCGAGTTCCCCGATCTGCTCGCCCGGCTGCGGGGCGGCGACCGCAGCGCGGCCGATGAGCTGCTGCGCCGCTGTAGCGAGCGGCTGGAGACGATGGCCCGCGTCATGCTCCGGCGCTACCCCGCCGTGGCGGCTCGCGAGCAGACCGCCGACGTGGTGCAGGAGGCGTCTCTCAGCCTGCTGGCCGCGCTGCGAACGCTCGACGTCGCCGACACCCGCAACTTCTACAGTCTGGCGGCCACCCACGTCTCCCGCCGGCTGCTCGACCTGGCCCGCAAGCACCGCCCGGAGAAGTTGCCCGCGGGCAAGACCAGCCCGGCGCGGGCGTGGGCGTGGGCGTGGGCGTGGGCGGCGTTCGTCCTCTCTGGACCGGGAGACTGAGACACGTTTCCCGTGAGGCGGTCCCGTTTCTTGCTCCCCTCTCCCTGTACGCGGGGAGCGGAGTTGGGGTGAGGGGGTGGGCCTTGGGCAATTCGGCCCCTCACCCCCAGCCCCTCTCCCCGCGTACAGGGAGAGGGGAGACGGACCTCAGACTGCCTCAACGGGAACGTGGAGGAGAGGAGTGAAATGCCACCCACGCGGGAGCAAGAATACGACGGGCCCTGGAAGCACGCGCTGGAGGTGGGGCTGGACCTGTTCCTGGGGCTGTTCCTGACGAACCTGCACGGGATCGTGGACTGGGCGAAGGACTACGACTCGCTGGACCAGGAGCTCCAGAAGCTGATGCCGGAATCGCCGACGGGCGTGCGCCGCGTGGACAAGCTCTTCAAGGCCTCCCGCAAGGGGACGGGCGACCCGCGCTTCTTCCACGTCGAGGCGCAGGCGCAGCCGCAGCCGGAGGCAGAGTTCGCCGAGCGCATGTACGTCTACAACTACCGCGGGCGCGACCTGCTGGGCCAGCCCCTGATCAGCATCGCCGTCCTGAGCGACGACCAGCCGGACTGGCACCCGAAGGAGCACTGGGAGGGGGAGCTCGGCAGCGAAATGCTCTTTACCTTCCGCACGGTCAAGGTGCTACAATGGGCCGCGCGGCAGCACGAACTGGAGGCCGGCGAGAACGCCTTCGGCCTGTTCGTCTCCGCCCACCTCGAGGCGCGGAAGACGCGCGACGACCCGGACGCACGCGCCGAGGGCAAAATCCGGCTGTTGTCCAACCTGGTGGGCCGAGGGCTGTCGGGCCTCGAGCGGGGCAAGTGGTATCACGCCATCGACTGGATCTTGCCGCTCCCGCAGGACAGGGAGCGGCGAGTCTTTCAGCAACTCCAAGGAGACAATCCCGTGACCTTCATCACCTACGCCGAACGGGTGGGCATCGAGAAGGGCATCGAGAAGGGCATCGAGAAGGGCATCGAGAAGGGGGAGCGGGCAGCGTTACTGCGAACGTTGCGGGCGTCGCTGAAGGCGAAGTTCGGGGAAGAGGGAGAGGCCCTCCTGACCCAGGTGCCCGAGCAGGCGCCCCTGGCTCGCCTCGAGGAGTTGGCCCTCCTGGTCGCCGTCGCCACGGCCCTCGACTCGCTGCGACCGCATTTCACCCAAGCCTGAGAGGAAATGCGCTCGGGCTCGCAGCGCCGAGGTGCTTGCGCCTCGACGAGGCCGTGGGCGAGGACGACCGCCCGCAGGTATGCGGCAAAGCCGGGGATGCGCCGAATGACGCCCGGGCCTTTCTGGGCTGGCAGGTGAGGCGCCCCGAATAACTCGCGTCACCTCTCGCGGTTGGTTCGGTCCGGCGGGGGCGCCGGACCGGGCCCCCCACCGAAGGAAGGCCTGTCGCATGCCTCTGCTCGACCACTTTCATCCTCCCATAAGGCGAGCGGCAGGAAAAACCCTCCCCGTAGGACGGGGGTGCGGGTCCCGCCGCGCCCCCGCCGGCCGGCTGCGGCGTGGCCGCCCACGGGGGGGGTTGTTCGGCCGCGCGCCGAACCGCGCGCCCCCCCGGGGGAGGGGTCCCCCCCCC
>JBBSEZ010000434.1:0-8330 GCA_038239195.1 Gemmatales bacterium | reverse complement strand
GAGCCATCCTACATCCCGGACGGCTCAGGAGAGCCATCCTACATCCCGGACGGCTCAGGAGAGCCATCCTACATCCCGGACGGCTCAGGAGAGCCATCCTACATCCCGGACGGCTCAGGAGGGCCATCCTACGAGGATGCTTTTCCTGCCGGTCGCCTTAGTCGCTCGTTGGGGCTTTGCGGACCAGTTCCGCCACGACGCTGCGGAACTGCCCCTTGAGCTCCGGCCGCTGCCGCAGCAGGTCGAACTCCTTCGTGCGCGTCAGGGGCAGCAGTCGGGCGGCGGTCTCCTCGTCCGCCGCCGCCCGGTGCAACAACACCAGCACGCGGCGGCCATGGCGGAGCACGTGGGCCTCGCGCCGCGCGACGCGCTCCGTGGACGATTGGGCCGCCCGTTGCATGCAGCGCGCCTGCAAGACCACCGCGTCGGGATAGTGGGCCCACCCCGCAGAGGCCAGGTCGGTCGCTTCGGTCAGCTCCAGCGCCGCGGCCTCGGGCCTTCCCACCCGGATGAGGACGTCGGCGTGCGCCAGCAGGGTGTCGGCCAGCTCCCAGCGGGCGATCAGGTAGGCGAAGAGCTCGCGGGCAAGGCCGGCCCATCCAACCAGGCCGGCCGGCTTGTGCGGGCTCGTCGCCTCGGCCCGCGCCCGGCGCAGGGCGACGAGTCGATGCACGTGCGGCTCGACGACCAGCCAGCGCACCTCGTCCCGTTGCGGTCGCAGCACCGGCGTGCTGCCGCCCGGCGAGGCCGGCCCCGGGACCAGGGCCCCTGCCCGCAGCGCCTGGGCGTGGTGACAGAGCACCAGATTGCTGAAGGCCACGTCCCACTGGCGGCGAACCGCGGGGTGGTCGCGATGTTCCTTGGCGAGCAGTTGGAGCAAAGCGAACGCTTCCTCGAGGGGGCCCTCGGCGCGGTCGGGATGGTCCTGGCTCAACCACGCCACGCCCAGGCCGTTGCAGGCGCGGGCCAGGTCGTGCTTGTAGGCCGGCGCGTCGGGGAACGCTTCCACCAGCTCGCGCAGCAGGGCGACTGCGCGCGTGAGGAGGGGCAAGGCCACGCCGGGCTTGTTCTGAGCCAGTTGGTGCTCGCCCTGGCCGAGCAGGCTGTTGGCCAGCAGGTGTTTGTAGTCGGGCACGTCCTTGCGTTCGTCGCAGAGCTTCTGGAGCTGGGCGACGGCTTGCTCGTAGCTCTTCTCCACGTCGGCCGGCGGCGCGCCGTGTACCCAGAGGGCGGCCTGGTTGGCGCAGGCCCGCGCCAGCTCGCGAGCGTAGGTGGGATTGGCCGGCCTGTCCTTGACGAGCTTTTCGAGCCGCTCGATGCCGGAGCGCTGGAGCGCGTGGGCACGCCCGAGGGCCTCGGGGCCGCCAGCGCGGAGCAACAGGGCGCCAAGGTTGCTCTGGACGCGGGCCAGCTCCAGCTCAAACTCGGGGGACGGCGGAAGCGCCGCCAGGACCTTGGCGGCCTCGCGGTAATCCTCCTCGGCCGCGTGGGGGGCGCCCCGGTGCTGCCTGTGGGTGCCCCGGCCGTCGAGCAGCCGTGCCCGCAGCAGCGCGAGCTCCGGCGGGCGGGCCTGCCCGGCCGGGCCGAGCAGCGCCAGCCCAGCCTCCAGGGCTTGCCCCGCTTTTTTCGGGTCGCGCACCGCCAGCACGCGCCACTGTCCCAGGTACGTTTCGGCAAGGGCTGCCTGGAGCTCGGCCTTGCGCGCGGGGTGGCTGGTCTCGGCGAGGAGCTGGCGGCAGAGCTCCACGGCGCGGGCGTAGTGGTTGGCCGAATCGTCCACCTTGTTGACCGCCCCGTACAGGTCGGCGAGCAGGCGGTGCGCCCGGGCCGCCTGGAAGCGGGCCGCCGGAGACGGGAGGGCCCGCGAGGGCGGTCCCGAGCCCCCCGGCGCCCGCACCAGCGACTGGGCCAGAGCAAGCGCCTGTGCCAGCATGGCGCGCCGCACCGGCAGGGCGCCCGGCTCGTAGCGCAGGGGCCCCCCGGCCGCCGCCTGGAGCAGCGCCTCGACGGCGTTGAGCGCCTGGAGGAAGGCGCGCTGGGTCTCCTGCTCGCGCTCCTCGGCCAGCCCGCGGGCCTCCCTGGCGGACTTCTCGCGTTCCTCGGCCAGGATGCGGGCCTTCTTCTCTCCCTCCCGGCGGTGCTCGACCTCCGTCAGGGCCTTGGCCAGCTCGCGGGCGTCGTCGTCGCTGCGCTGCCGCGCCTCGTCGAGCTTTTCGTTGCGCTCGCTCAGCACGGCGCTGTAGGCCCAGCTCACCGTCAGGAGCACGAGCGTGCCGAGCACGCTCAGGGCGATCAGGGCGCTGGCGGCGGGCCGGCGCCGGGCCCACTTCGCCGCGCGCTCGTACCAGGGAACGGGTCGGGCCAGGATGGGGCGGCCTTCGAGGAAACGCCGCAGGTCGTCGGCGAGCTCGCGCGCCGACGGGTAGCGGCGGGACGGGGCCTTTTGCAGGCACTTCAGGCAGATGGTGCGCAGGTCGAGCGGGATGGTACGCGGCAGCGACTCCGGCTCGACCTGCTGGACCAGTTCGAGGGTCTCGAGGGTGGTGTTGCCGCGGAAGGGGGGGCGGCCGGCGAGCAACTCGTAGAGGATGACGCCGAGCGAGTAGACGTCGGTGGCGGGGCCGAGGTCGCGCGCCTGGCCGCGCGCCTGCTCGGGGGCCATGTAAGCGGGCGTGCCGAGAATGCCCTGGGTGACCGTGAGGGCGGGGCCCTGGCCGTCGAGGCGCTTGGCCAGCCCGAAGTCGGTCACTTTCGGCTGGCCCTCGGGGGTGAGCAGCACGTTGGCCGGCTTGAGGTCGCGGTGGAGGACGCCTTGCTCGTGGGCGTGGTGCATCGCCAGGGCCAGCGTCTCCAGGAGGTGGGCGGCGGCGCGGCCGTCCCAGGACTTCCCGTCGAGCTTCTGGAGGAGGTTGCCGCCCTCGACGTACTCGAGCGACATGAACGGCTTGCCGTCGCGCTCGCCGAACTCGTAGATCTGGACGATGTTGGGGTGCTGGAGCCCGGCGGCGGCCTGGGCCTCGCTGCGAAACCGATCCATCTCCTCGTCGGAGGCGTGCGAGCCGGTCAGGATCATCTTGAGGGCGACCAGCCGGTTGAGGCGCGACTGGCGGGCCTTGTAGACGACGCCCATTCCGCCCCGGCCGAGGACGCCGAGGATCTCGTATTCGCTGGACGGCGGTGCCGGCGCGGCGGGCGACGAGGGGGCCTGCGGCAGCTGCGAGAGCGGGACCAGGGTCTCATCGTGCGACGCGGGCCCGCCATTTCCCTCGGCGCCCGTGCCGGGGGCCGTGCCACTGCCGTTCGAGAGGGGCCAGGGGGCGCTGCTGCCGCGCAGGGCCGGGTCGGTCGGGGGAGGGGGGTAGGGGAAGGAGGGGGGCGCCGGCCCGGGGAGGGCCCCGCTGCCGCCGACCAGGGTCAACTCCATCGGCACGCCTTCGGGGGCGAGTGAGGGGGCCCCGCAGAACGGGCAGGCCCCTTCGCCGAGCGCCGGCCGATCCGTGCCCCCCCAGGAGTGTCCATTCGCACAACTCCAGAGCATCGACATGGAGAGGGCCTCGCCGGCGAGAACCGATCCTCGGATCACTGCCCCACTCTACCGCGCTTGCCCAATCCCATCAAGACGCAAGATCGGCCCCGAGAAGACGGCCCAACGCGGGGCGCGCCTGCTTTTCCACACCTCAAAAAGCCCGAGGCGCCGCAGGTTCCCTTGACTTGGGCCCCTTCTACCGGGACACTTGAAGGTTGTGGGCCTGACTCGCCAAGGGCCTGCCTTGGTTCGCGCGTCCGGAGGCAACGATGACTCACGGCAGGTGGCCCCAACTTCTAACTCGGAGCCGCAAGCCGCGCCGCGGCGCCCCGGGGGCCATGCCCCGCCTGGAGGCCCTGGAGGCGCGCACGGTCCCCTCGGGCCTCACCTTTCACGTCACCGACAACGGAGATCGCGGCGTCGGCTCGGGGACGTCGGGCGACCTGCGCTACGCCCTGACCCAGGTCATCGCCGACAAGGGCGGCGACACCATCGTCTTCGACGTCGCCGGGCCCGTCACCTTGCAGACCGCGCTCCCCGCCATCAAAGTGGACGTGACGATCGACGGCGGGCCGCTCCACCCCACCGTCCAGCGGAGCTCGGCCCAGGGGGCGCCGGCGTTCGGCATCTTCTTCATCGACAACACCAATCTTAGCATCGCCCCGGTGGTCACGATCGAGAACCTCGGGATCACCAACGGCTCCGCCGGCGCGGGGGGCGGCATCGACAACTTCGGCGACCTCACCCTCAACACCGTCTCGGTCTTCGGCAACACCGCCCTCTCCCTCGGCGGCGGTGTCGCCAACAGGGGAGGGGGCACGCTTCGGGTACTCAATAGCGCCATCGAGAACAACTCGTGTCCAGGGAGCCTTGGGTACGGCGGAGCTACCGTCGGGCTCGGGGGGGGCATCGAAAGCCAGTTCGGCACAGTAATCATCCAGAATAGCGTGATTCGCGGCAACACGGCCCAAGACGGCGGCGGGATTCAGCTCTTCGGGTCGGGCCAGACGACCACCATCACCAACTCCACCATCGCCACCAACACCGCGACACTCTCCGGGGCAGGGGGCATCTCGAACGAAAACGCGGGCTCGCTTCAGTTGACCGACTGCACTATCGCCTACAACGCCGGCCCCGGCGCCGGCGGCATCTTCAACCAGGGGAGCGGGGGCGGGACGGGCGAGGGCAGCGTAACCCAGGGCAACTCGGGGACGGGGCCCTCGACCATCGCGGAGTACCAGAACACCCTCTTCGTCGGCAGCGGCGCCTCCAACGTCGTCAACTCCGGCGGCACTCTCCTCTCGCTCGGCCACAACCTTGCGGACGACGGCACGGGCAACCTGACCGCCGCGGGCGACCTGCCGAACACGAACGCCTTCCTCGGCTCGCTTCAGGTCGTCGCCGGCACCAACCTGTCGGTCTACCCCCTGCTCCCGGGCAGCCCGGCGCTCGACGCGGGCGTTGCGGTGTCCGGCGTCACCGCCGACCAGCGCGGCGTCGCCCGGCCCCAGGGCAGCGCCCCCGACATCGGCGCCTTCGAGGCGCGCCCCTTCTCCTTCGTCGTCAGCGGCAACAGCCAGAGCGCCCCGACCGGCGCCGCCTTCGCCCCCCTGACCGTGCAGCTCTTCGAGGGGCCCGACCCGCTCCGCGGCGTGCCGATCGCGCTTCGGCTGCTGCCCGGCTCGGTCCCGGTCAGCGCGAGCAGCACCGACCCGGGCGCCTCCACGGACGAAGGCGGCAACCTCATCTTTACCGGCGGTGCCGTGCTGGTCACGGCGGGCGACGTGCCTGGCCAGGCGACCTTTCTGGCCTCTGTCGGCTCGTTCTCGACCTTCCTCGCGCTCACCGTCTCCAGCCCCGCCACGCACTTCGCCCTCCAGCCGCCGGCCAACGTCTCCCTCGGCGTGCCGTTCGACCTCACGGTGGTGGTCCTCGACGCTCTCGGGAACGTGGCCGCCGATTACCAGGGCGCCGTGGCGCTGTCGAGCAACGTCGCCTCCACCTTCCCCCCCGCCCACGGCTTCACCCGCGGCGATGGCGGCTCGTTCACGTTCCACGGCGTGGTCGTCTCCGCTCCGGGGACGGTGACGCTCTCCGCCACCGACTCGGCGTCCGGGCTCGCCGGCTCCGTGACGCTGACGGTCCCGAGCCCGGAACTGGACAATCTGGCGCTGGTGCCGGACCGGCTGATCCTGGCCGAGGGAGACGTGCTGTCCCTGAGCGGGACGTTCCACGCCCCCGGCGACCCCGCGCCGCACACCGTTCACGTGTCGTGGGGCGATGGCTCCCCCGACACGGACCTGCCGTTGGGGGCCGGCACGTTCGCCTTCACCGTCAGCCATCCGTTCCCGAACGAAGGGACGTTCGAGGTTCAGGTGACGGTGCGGGACCAGTGGGGCGACAAGGTCGATGGGTCGGTGCTGGCGGACGTCCTGTTGCCGGGCATCGAACAGAAGGAACGCACCCCGGTCCTGCCGGGCCAGACGGTGACGGTGTCGGCGCCGGGGGTGACGGCCACGCTGACGCACGACGCCAGCGCGCCCGGCCCCGCCTCGCTGCTCGTGGCCGTGGTCCCCAACCAGGTGATCGGCAACCTGCCCGGCGTGTTCGCCGTTCAGTCGGGCACCCTCACCGCCGCCTACGACGTGCGCGTCTTCAACGTGAGCGACGCGGACGTGGCGGTGGTCACGTTCGTCTACCCCTCCGGGGGCGTCGGCGATCCCGTCCTGACCTACTACGACCGGGTGAGTCGGACGCAGAAGCAAGTCGTGGGGAGCCGGATGGCGCCCAATTCCTACGTGGTGGATCGGGCGAGCCACACGGTCCGGGTGATCTTCGACAAGTGGAGCACGCCCCTGTTGCGCGACATGGTCGGCACGCTCTTCACGCTGAGCGTGGCGGAGGCGGTGGAGGTCGGGCCGGCGCCGGCGCCGGCGCCGTTGACGCTTCCCGTGGCCGCGGAGGTCCCGATCGTCCCCCCCACCACGCCCCAATATGCCTTCGTTAACCAGCCGCCCGATCCCCATGGCCTCGGCGAGGGCACGACGATCGCGACGAGTGGGGCGAACGGCCCATCGGGCGCCGTCGCGGGGTTGGCTAGCCTGTCGGGGGGCAGCGAAACCGTCGATGCGCGAGGCGGGCCGGGCAAGGCCGAGCTAACGCCGCTCGACTTCCTCCCTCCGGCCCCGAGCTCCCCGCTGATCCTTCCCGGCGTGGCAACCCTGGAGGCCCCCGGCTCGCCGGACGCGGGCCGATCGCCGAGCGCAGCGCCCCTTCCCTCCTCGCCCCCCGAGGCGAGCACGGAGACGGTGGCCGCCGGGCCGCTGTTCGAGGAAGTCGAGCCGGGCGACACGGAGCACGACGCGCTGCTATTTTCAGGCCCGATGTTCTCCGATTGGGGGGACAGCTCGGCGGAAGGGGAAGACGAGCTCGTCGGCCGGGCCCTCCTGCTGTTCCTGGCCGGCGCCTCCCTTTCGGGCGCCGAGAGGGACGAGCTCGCGCGGGCCTCGGGGGAGCTGGCGAGCGCCGGCCGCTAGACGTTCGTGTCGCAAGTCCGCCGCCGGTCTGGCAGCCCGACGCGCCAGCGAGGGAGTAGCAACCCCTCGCGGGCGCGTCGGGCTGCCCGGTGCCCGACTGGCGAGGGATTTGGGAAAGGGCCATCGAGCCGGGAGGGCCTCGGCCAATGCTTCGCTTTCACGTTCGCAACGCGCGGGAAGGCCAGGTGCTCGAGCACGCGGAGGGCCCCATCGAGTTTGGCCGGGGGCCCAAGCGCAACGACGTCGCGCGCTGCATGATCCAGGACGGCTACGTCTCCAAGGACCACGTCCGGGCGCAGGAACTGAGCACGGGCGAGGTTCGCATCGAGAACCTGAGCCAGAAGGGGCCGATCGTCCTGCCGGACAACCGCGCGATCCCGCCGGGCGGGTCGGCCCTGTTGACGCTTCCCGTGCGGTTGAGCGTGGGCAACACGGTCATCGACGCCGAGATGGCCTTTCCCGAGGAGGCGGAGCGCGAGTCGTTTGAGACCGTGCTCCAGCCGTTCCAGGCCCGCCCCGCCCAGAGCATGCAGGTGTCGTTGCTCGAGCTGGGGGGCTCGCCCAGCCCGGAGCAGATCACCAACTGGTTCGAGGCGGTCGTCGCGGTCCAGCGGGCCTCGGCGGCGTCGCCGGAGTTCTACGAGCAAACGGCCCGGGCCCTGGTGGAACTGGTCGGGCTCGACCGCGGGGTGGTCTTGTTGCGTCAGGGGGACGCCTGGAAGGTGGCGGCCCGCGCCTTTCAGGACGAGGGCGCGCCCGGCCGGGAGTTCAGCTACACCATCGTCCGCCGGGTCGTCGCCGAACGGCGGACGTTCTACCAGTCGAAGCTGGGGAACATCCACAGCGACAGCCTGCACATGATCCAGGCCGTGGTCGCCTCGCCGATCTTCGACGCCCAGGACCAGGTGGCCGGGGTGCTGTACGGCGCGCGGATGCGCCGCCCCGGGGGCCGGGACGTCGGCGCGATGGAGGCCCAGGTGGTGCAACTGCTGGCCTCGGCCGCCGGCGCCGGCATGGCCCGGCTGGAGCAGGACGCCCACGCCACGCGCCTGCGGGTGGCCAAGGAGGCGGCCGAGGAAGCGGCGCGCGCCAAGAGCCAGTTCCTCGCCAACATGAGCCACGAACTGCGCACGCCGCTGACGGCGATCATCGGCTTCAGCGAGCTGCTGCTCGACCTCGCCCAGGACGAGGGGCACGACGCCTACCTCGACGACCTCCAGAACATCCGCAAGGCGGGCAAGCACCTGGAGGGCGTCATCAACGACCTG
>JBBSEZ010000433.1:0-8354 GCA_038239195.1 Gemmatales bacterium | reverse complement strand
CGCGGTCCCAAGAAAGCAACGCCCAAGCGACATTATGACCCCGAGCACCCACACGTCTCCGTCGCCAAGCTATTGCTCGCCCGAAAACTCAAGGAGAGCGGCTAAGATTGAGTGTTGGCAGACACCTTGGAAGGGCTGGTGGGAGGACTACCGCAAGGACGGTTCCCGCGTGTGGATCGACGCCCGCACGTCCCTCATCCTGGGCCGTGACGGTCGGCCGGCAGGGATCATGGGTGTGTCGCACAACATCAGCGAGCGCAAGCAGGCCGAGGCGGAGGTTTTTCGGAGCGAGCAACGCCTGCGGGCCATCATCCAGAACAGCCCTGACTGCATCAAGGTCGTCGCCCCCGACGGGGCCCTCTTGCAGATGAACCCTGCCGGTCTGGTCATGCTCGAGGCGGCAGGCCCGGAGGAGGTCATCGGCAAGAGCATTTACAGCGTCGTGGCCCCCGACTGTCGGGAGCGCTACCGTGCCTTTCACGAAGCTGTTTGCCAGGGACGGCGGGAGACGCTTATCTTCGACGTCGTGGGGCTCAAGGGAGCACACAAGACAATGCAGACCACGGCCGGTCCCCTCCTGGCGGAGGGGAAGACGTTGTCCCTCGGGATCACCCGCGACATCTCCGAGGCCAGGTCTCTCGAGGAGCAGCTCAGGCAGGCCCAGAAGATGGAGGCGGTCGGACAACTCGCCGGGGGCGTCGCCCACGATTTCAACAACCTCCTGTGCATCATCAACGGGTACAGCGATCTGCTGATCCAGCGCCTGCCGCCCGGCGACCCGTCCCTGAACTTCCTCAGCGAGATCCGGAGCGCGGGGGAGCGGTCGGCCTCGCTGACGCGGCAGCTCCTGGCCTTCTCCCGCAAGCAGGTCGTGGCCCCAAAGATCCTCGACGTGAACGCCGTCGTCGCGGACACGGAAAAGATGCTGCGGCGGCTCATCGGCGAGGACGTTCGGTTGGCCACGTCCCTGGCCGGCGGGCTGGGCAGCGTCCGGGCCGACGCCGGCCAGCTCGAGCAGGTGCTGCTGAACCTGGCGGTGAACGCCCGCGACGCCATGCCGCAGGGGGGCCGGCTGACCATCGAGACCCGAAACGTCGAACTGGACGGGGACGCCGCCGAGGTTCACGCGGACATCGTGCCTGGCCCCTACGTGCTGCTGGCAGTGTCGGACACCGGCTGCGGCATGACCGCTGAGGTGAAGGCCCGCGTCTTCGAGCCGTTCTTCACGACGAAAGAGCCGGGCAAGGGCACGGGGCTGGGGCTGGCGGTCGTCCACGACGTCGTCAAGCAGGCGGGGGGGCACGTCGAGGTCTACAGCGAGGTGGGCGTCGGTACCACCTTCAAGGTTTACCTGCCCCGCCTCGATCAGTCCGTACGGCCTGCCAAGTCCCTGTCCGAGATCAAGGTCCCGCCGGGGGGCACCGAAACCGTCTTGCTGGTCGAGGACGACGACGGGGTCCGCCTCCTCACCCGGCAGATGCTGAAGGGCCTCGGCTACGTGGTTCTGGAGGCCGGCGGCGGGGCCGAGGGCCTCTGCATCGGGGGGAAGCACCCAGGGCCGATCCACCTGATCATCACCGACGTGGTCATGCCCGGGATGAGCGGCCGCCAGGTCGCCGAGGGGGTGGCAGCCCTCCACCCCGAGGCCAGGGTGCTTTTCGTCTCGGGCTACACCAACGACGCGGTCGTCCGCCACGGCGTCCTTCAGGAGAAGGTCCACTTCCTGCCCAAGCCCTTTTCCCCCCTCGCCCTGGCGGTGAAGGTCCGGGACGTGCTGGGCTCCTCGCGCTGAGGCCCGACGCGAACGACCCTCGCCCCCCGGGAGGTCTTTAGATGCCGGAGCCGATTGACCACGCCGCGAGCTCTTTCCTCGCCCAGTTCCTGATGGAGGCACGCACCGTCCACTGTCTCGCTGCCGCGGCGGACGGCACGATCCGGGACTGTAACGCCGCGATGGCCGCGGCCCTCAAGGCGGCCCCGGAAGAGCTCGAGGGGCGCCCGATCTGGGGCCTGCTGACCGAGGCCGACGCTGCGTCGTTGCGGCAGCGGGCCCATAGTCCCGGAGGTGAAGCGGCGGGAAAGTTCCTGCTCAACTTCGTGGACGCCGGCCACTCCCCGTTCACGCTGGAGTGTCGCTGCCAGGTCCGCGCGGACAGCTTCCTCCTGCTGGGTGAGCCGCCCGACGGCCAGGGCTTTCAGGAGGAGTGGCTGCACCTGAACAACCAACTGGCCGTACTCGGCCGCGAGAACGCCCGCAGGGGCAAGGAGCTGGAGAAGGTGAAGGCCGGGCTGGAGCAGGCCCTGCGCGACCTGCAGGGCTCCTACTGGCACCTGAAGAAACTTCAGGAGGTCCTCCCCATCTGCATGGACTGCGGAAGGGTCAAGGCGGGGACCGAGTGGGAAGGTGTGGCCCAGTATCTCAAGGAACACGCCTTGTTCCTCAGCCACGGCTACTGTCCCGACTGTCTGGCGAAGGCGATGGCGAAGTGGGGGATCGAGGGCGGGGAGGGGTTGCAATGACCGACCTGACGGGAGATCAGCGAGCCACCCTGCCTGGGAAGCTCCGAGGGTTGAAGCAGGCGGTCGCGGAGCACGTGACCGAGGAGTTCTTTCGGCTGCACCCGGACTGGGAAGCCCGCTACGGCGATCGGGGCCGGCAACTGTGCGTCGAGGACGAGTGCCTCCATCTGGAGTTCCTGGCCGGGGCGGTGAGCGGGGGCTCACCGGCCGCCTTCGCGGGTTATGTCCGCTGGGCCGCGGGGGTGCTGTCCACCCGCGGGATCGATCCCCACTACCTGGCAGAGGCCCTCGGGCTGATCGGTCAGGGGCTCGCCGCCCGCCTGCCAGAGGCGGAGGGAGCGTTCGTTGTGGGGTTTCTTGCTGCCGCACGTACTGCGGTGGCTGACGGACAGGCCGACAGCCCCGTCCTGGCCTCAAACGAGGCTCTGGCTCTGACCCGGGGCCTGTTTCTGGAAGCGCTGCTCCAGGGCCGGCGCAAACCTGCCTGCACCATCGTCCTGGAGGCGATCCGCGAAGGGCACCCGGTCATCGAGGTCTACGCCGAGGTGCTGGGCAAGGCCCTCCGCGAAGTCGGGCGGCTGTGGGAGTCCAACCGGATCACGGTGGCTGCGGAACACACCGCCACGGCCATCGTCCAGCTCATCCTGGCCCAGCTCTACCCGCTTCTCCCGGCGAGTGAAGTTCTTCGCGGCAATGCCGTCATCACCGGCGTGGAGGGGGAGTTGCATCAGGTCGGGGCCAACATGGTGGCCGATGTGCTGGAGGCGGACGGTTGGAACGTCCGATTCCTGGGCACCAACATGCCGCACGCCGGCGTCCTCCAGGCCATCGAGGAACACCGGGCCGACGCCGTCGGCATCTCCGCGGCTACCCTGCTCAGCCTGCCGAAGGTGCGTGGGCTCGTGTCCGACATGCGCAAGAAGTTCGCGGGCCGGTGCCCGCGGATCGTCGTCGGCGGCAGCGCCTTCCGCTCGGCCCTGGCTGAGGAGGTCGGGGCAGACGCCTTCGGGGCCGACCTCTGCTCGGCCCCCGCCCTCTTCGCCGGCACGCGCCCGGGCGGGCAGGCATGAGCTATGCTTTGGGGAAGTTATGTTCCGAGTGAGGCAGGGAGGTGACCATGGTTCGTGTCCTGCTCGTCGATGACGACGCGAAGGTTCGGGCGGCGTTGCGGATAATGTTGGAGGACGAAGGCTTCGAGGTCGCCGAGGCCGGCGATGGCGACCAGGCCCTTCGTGCCATCCGCCGTCAAGGCGCCGACGTAATCCTGTGTGACGTTTGCATGCCCAAGCGGGGCGGGCTGGATCTTCTGCGCGATCTACGCCCCGAGAAATCGGGCATCAGGGTGGTGGCCATGAGCGGGGGGGGCGACTATCACGGCACCGTGAACCTGCTCCCCTTGGCCACCGCCCTCGGGGCCCAGGCGGTGCTGCACAAGCCCTGTAGCCAGCATGAGCTGCGGGCGGCCCTAGACAGGGCACTCCTCGCCCGTGCCGTGGAGGAGCCCCGGGAAGAGGATGACCCCAAGCCGCGATCCTGCGCCTCCCGCTCGGCGGGGTGCCGCCCCTGACCAGGCGGCCAGAAAAGTCTCGAGATGGTCCCTTCGCTATTCAGCAGACAAGGCCCCGATTTTGCCTCGGGCAACCAAAATTGAGTCGGCATGGTAGAATGTTGTCTGCCAGGGCGCGAAAAGTGCAGGGTTGAATGTCAATCGGTAGATTGCCAGCATCGCGACGAGGGACGAAGACGCCACAAGCACGGCCTTCAGGCCGCAGGCAAAAGGTGGGTCGGATAGGCCGCCTGCGCGCACGAACGATGGCCATCCCACCAGAGGAAGGAAAGCTTATGTCGATCCTCAAGTCAGGTGATGCGGAGGCCCGCACCCGATCGGACAAGAAAATCGAAGCGCTGGAACAGCAAGCCAGGGACTTGGCTCGTTTGGTCGAATCGGTGCGCCAGCAGACCCTGGCACAATCGAACGAAAGAATCGAGGCGTTAGAACAAAAAGCGCGGGACCTGGCCTGGTTCGTCGAAACAACCCGTCAGCAAACGCTGTTGCAATCGGACAAGAAAACGGAGGCGTTGGAACAGAAAGCTCGCGATCTGGCCGATTTCGTGGAGACCTTGCGAAACCAAACACGTCTGCAATCGGACACCGAAATCGCGGCGTTGGGGCAACAAGCGCGAGACCTGGCCCTGTTCGTGGAGACCGTTCGCAAAGAGATACGTGTGAAATCGGAGAGGGAAATCGCGGCGCTGGGGCAGCAAGCCCGTGACCTGGCGCTGTTCGTGGAGACAGGGCGCAAAGAAACGCGTTTGCAAGCCGAGACGGAAATCGCGGCGCTGGGGCAACAAGCCCGGGACCTGGCCGTTTCGGTGGAAACGGTGCGGGAACAGACTCTCTTGCAATCCGATACGGAAATCGCCGCGCTGGGGCAACAAGCTCGGGACCTGGCCGTTTCCGTGGAAACGGTGCGGGAAGAAACGCTCTTGCAATCGGATACGGAAATCGAGGCGCTCAAACAGCAAGCGCGCAACCTCGCCGTGTCCGTGGAAAGGTCGCGAATCGAGACCCTGATGGAATCGGAGAAAGTGACCCGGAAACTCAACGAAGCGCTGGAAGAACGCGTGCTGGAGCGTACCGGGCAACTCGAGGCGGCGAACAAGGAGCTCGAGTCGTTCTCCTACTCTGTCTCACACGACCTGCGGGCCCCCCTCCGGGCGATCGACGGTTTTTCGCGGATTTTACTCGAAGATTACGCCGCGCCCTTGCCGGAGGAAGGGAAGGCCTACCTGAGATTGGTGCGGTCGAACACTCGCCAAATGGCGCAACTGGTGGACGACCTGCTTGCTTTCTCCCGTCTCGGCCGCCTGGCCCTCACCAAGCAAACCATCGACCCGGGCAAAATTGTGCGCCTGTGCCTTGCAGAGATGCAGAAAGAACAGGAAGGCCGGGAAGTGGAAGTGGAAATACTCATCGGCGAGTTGCCGCCGTGTGAGGCAGACCCGACCTTGCTCAAGCAGGTCTGGACGAACTTGCTTTCTAACGCCCTGAAATACACGCGAAAGCAGGAGGCCGCGCGCATCGAAATCGGCTGTCGAAGGGAGCCGCGGCCGGCGACCCTCGGAGATGGGGCTCGCTTGGCCGGGGACGGCACGGAAGCGGTGTATTTCGTCAAGGACAACGGCGCCGGCTTCGACATGAAGTACGCCCACAAACTTTTCGGGGTCTTTCAGCGACTGCACCGCGCGGCCGACTACGACGGGACGGGCGTGGGCCTGGCCATCGTGCAGCGGATCATTAACCGTCATGGTGGCCGGGCCTGGGGCGAAGGCCGGCTCAACCAGGGCGCGACCTTTTCCTTCACGCTGGAATGAGGAACGTCAATGACAGATAACTGCGTTGAAATTTTGCTGGTCGAGGACAACCCCAACGACGAAATGCTGGCGTTGCATGCGTTCAAGAAGCACGATCTCGTCAGCAAGGTCCACGTGGTTCGCGACGGGGCGGAGGCGTTGGAGTTCCTCTTTTGCACCGGGGCCTATGCCGGGCGCCACTTCGAGAACCCTCGTGTCGTCCTCCTCGACAAGAAATTACCTTTAGTGGACGGGATGGAGGTTTTGCGCGAGATTCGTGCAGACCCGCGAACCCGCGTGCTCCCCGTGGTGATGCTCACGACGTCGGCCGAAGAGCGCGACATCATCGAGAGCTACCAGTTGGGCGTCAACAGCTACATTGTCAAGCCGATGGACTTCGAGCAGTTTAGCGAAATGGCCCGACAATTGGGTTATTACTGGCTGCGCATCAACAAGCAGCCGGCCGAATGAGGCGGTGGTCAAACGAATGGATCTCGCTCCCCGGGAGGCCCGAAAATGGCTACGCCACTTCGCCTGCTGATGCTTGAAGACAATCCCTCCGACGCCGAGTTGATCCTTCACGCACTGCGCCGGGCCGGCTACGATCCGACCGCCGATCGGGTGGAGACAGAGCAGGACTTCCGGGAACACTTGCAGCCTGCGCCGGAGCTCATTCTCGCCGATTTCTCGATGCCGGAGTTCGAGGCGCTGCGCGCCCTCGAGATCGTGCAAGAGTGCCGGCTGGAGGTCCCCTTCATCATCGTTTCGGGGACCATCGGCGAGGAGCGTGCTGTCCAGGTCATGCAGCGCGGCGCGACCGACTACATCATTAAAGATCGGCTGGGGAGGCTTGGCCAGGCGGTGGCGCACGCTCTGGAGAAAACGCGCCTGCGGAACGCGACGCGACTGGCGGAGGGTCGCTTGCTGGCGCAGCATGCGGTCACGCAAGCGCTGGCGGAGTCGCCGACGCTGGCCGTCGGCACCTCGAAAATTCTGCGTGGCATCTGTCAGAGCCTCGGCTGGGATTTCGGGGCCCTTTGGCACGTGGACGAGCGCGAAAACGTTCTGCGCTGCGTCGATTGCTGGCGAAACCCGTTGGCCGACGTCGCCGCTTTCGAGGCGGTCACCCGCCAGAGTACCTTCGCCCCAAGGATCGGTTTTCCCGGGCGGATTTGGGTCAACGCACAGCCCGACTGGGTTGCGAACTTACCTGAAGACCTCAACTTCCCGCGAGCCCCGTTTGCTGCCAGCGCCGGGCTGCAAGCCGCTTTTGGCTTCCCGATCCTGCTGGGGAAGGAAGCCCTGGGCGTTCTCGAATTTTTTAGCCGCGAGATCGGCCAGCCCGATGCCGAGACGCTCGAGATGATGAGGGCCATCGGGAGCCAACTCGGTCAGTACATCGAGCGGAAGCGGGCAGAAGAAGCGTTGCGAGCCAGCGAGTCCCGATTCCGCTTGCTGGTCGAGGGCATCCAGGACTACGCCGTTGTCATGCTCGACCGCGCCGGCAACATCCAGACGTGGAACACCGGGGCGGAGCAGCTCTTCGGCTACCAATCCGCGGAAATCGTCGGTCAGCCCCTGAGCCGTTTTCTCCCACCTCAAAATGCCGAACGATGCCCCCAAGAGGACGAGCTCCAGAAGGCCCTCGTGCTCGGCAAAGTGGGAGGAGAGGATTGGCGCGTCCGCAAGGACGGTACGCGGTTTTGGGCCATTTATTCCACGACGCCCGTCTACGACACGCAGGGCGAATTGCAAGGCTTCGCCAAGATTACCAGGGACTTGACCGAACGCAAGCAGGCCGAGACGGACCTGCGCAAGGCAGTCGAGGAATTATCCCGCTCGAACCTCGACCTGGCGCAATTCGCCTACGTCGCTTCTCACGACCTGCAAGAGCCGCTCCGCGGCGTGGCCGGTTGCGTCCAGGTCCTCAAAAAGCGGTACACCGGTCAGTTGGACGCCCGAGCCGACGAGTTGATCGGCCATACGGTCGCCGGCGTCACCCGAATGCAGGCGCTCATTCACGACTTGCTGTCCTACTCCCGGATTGGAACAGGTGGCAAGGCGTTCGAGGCAAGCGACTGCAATGAGGTCCTGGATCGGGCACTTGTAAACCTCGAGGCCGCCATCGCCGAAGCGGGCGCGGTCGTCACCCACGATCGGCTCCCGGTCGCACAAGCGGACGCTGCCCAACTGGCGCCCCTGTTCCAGAACCTTCTCAGCAACGCCATCAAGTTCCGCAGTCTCCAACCTCCCGCAATCCACGTCGCCGCGCGCTGCGACGAGGGCCATTGGGTGTTTTCCGTGAAGGACAACGGCATCGGGATGCAGCCCGAATACTTGACACTCGGCTTCAATCCCTCCCGGTTGCAGTGTCGAGCGAAGCTGTAAGTGGTTGAGGGGTTGACAGATAAGGCCTGCGTCCTAGGAAAACGGTACTTCAACTCCGTTACCCAGGAGCGCAGGCCATGTGCGTGAATGCG
>JBBSEZ010000432.1:0-8360 GCA_038239195.1 Gemmatales bacterium | reverse complement strand
CGCCCCGAGGCCCGGGGGGGGGGGGGGGGGGCCGGGCGGGGGGGGGGGGGGGGCCGCCGCCCGGGGGGGTAGGGGGGGGGGGGGGCCGCCCGCCCCCCCCCCCCCCCCGCCGCTGGTTTGGGCAGAAAGTGGCGGGCAATCGGTGCCCTGGGGCAGTCAACGTCGGCCAGAGCGGCTACAATGTCCGTTAGCGGAAGAAGTGCGTCCCACGTGGCGGTGCAGGCAGGTGCCGAAGTAACCCAGCCGCTTCCTTCTCCCCCAAACTGTTTGGCCAGGCCAGAAAAGGCCGAGCGCATCACTGTTGCTGATGAAAGGGAAGTTACTCGGATGAAGAAAAGCAAAGGACGACGCAAGGTGGGCCGGAAAAAGCGCCGGATGCGGGCCAAGATCCGCCACCGCAAGTAGGACGAGTGATGGCCCGCCGCCGGCGCACTTCGCCGGCGCACTTCGGCGGTGGGCCGCCTTCCGCCCCCTCCCCGTTGCCAGCGAAACTCGCCACCCTTTCTCCGGGCGCCCCGATGCGCGTCCGGCACCGCCCTCTCATTTCTGGTGAGGTAGACCTATGGTCCCGACGAAAAGCCTTCCGCAGAGGGAGAAGGAACTGCAAACCTTGCTCGCCACGCCGGCGGGCCGGGCCGAGCTCCAAGCCCTGGAGTCGCGCTATTCCGCGGCGGGCGGCCGGGTGAGGCCGGAGAGAGCATCGATCGTCACCTACATTCTGGTGTACGAGCGCGAGCAGGGCCTGATCGTCGGTTGACGGTCCCTCCTCGCGCCTCGATGTCGGGTGGGGCCAAAGTTCCGGGAGCGCGGATCGCCAAGCCGCAAGCGGAATTGCGCCGGGGCGGCCGCTTGCGGCTTGGCGGGGCGCTCCCAGAATAGTTGCCCCACCATCGACGTCGGTGGCCCGCAACTCGTTTAGTTGTTGACTTTTTTGAAGGACCGAGGAAGATCGCTTCCACCGCGTGGTTCTCGCTGGTAAAGTATTCGACGGCCGAGACTGCGCTCCTGAGAGGGACACACGGCCAACTTTGGCCGGCGCACTTACCTCATCCTCTGCTTCGCTCTGCCGGCCGGGCGGAGTGGGATGGCTCCTGGACAAGGAGATTGAGGTATTCGTCCCCCCGATCGTCATGCACAGCAAGACCGTGGTCCCCGCATTAACGAACAGATCCGCATCAGTCCGATCCGATTGATCGGGGTCAACGGCGAACAGCTCGGCGTGGTCCCCACGCAGCAGGCGATGGACCTCGCGCGCGAGGCGGCGCTCGATCTCGTCGAGGTGGCCGCCAACGAGCGCCCGCCCGTTTGCCGCATCCTCGACTACGGCAAGCTCCGCTACCAGCAGTCGCGCAAAGGCAACAAGGCCAAGGTGCATCAGCAAAAGCTGAAAGAGATTCGGGTGCGGCCCAAGACTGGCGAGCACGACGTGGACACCAAGATCAACCAGGCTCGCAAGTTCCTGGAGCACAACGACAAGGTGCTCGTCAACGTGCTCTTCCGCGGCCGCGAGCTCCAGCACGTCGAAGAAGGCCGGCGCATCATCGACGGCATCCTCGAAAAGCTCGTGGACGTGGCCAAGGTCGAGAAGCCCCCCTCGATGGAAGGCCGGCGCATGACCGCCATGCTCGCGCCGAAGCCGGCGAAATCGTGACCTCGCCCGCCCCCTCGCGGCCGAGAAAAAATTTCCCCTGCCCAACCGGCGGGCGGCTGCTACAATACAACCCACCCCTGCGGGTGCGGGCATTCCTGAGATCTTTCGGGGCCCCTGGTTCGGTCTTCTTCCTCCCCCGAGTCGGGGAAGATCGAACCAAGGGCTTCCTCGTTGTTGCCGTGTTGCTGTCGCCCTCTGGCGGATGCCCCGCCCTGAAGGCGGGACCAAGGTGTGACCATGCCGAAGATGAAGACCCACAAGGCCTCGAAGAAGCGCTTTCGCATCACCGGCACCGGCAAGCTGAAGCGCAGCCAGGCCGGCAAGAAGCACCTGCTCAGCCACAAGACCGGCAAGCGCAAGCGCCAGCTCCGCAGCGAGATCATCGACAGCGGCAAGCTGGCCAGGACCTACATCAAGGTCATGGGCGGCAAGGCATAACAGTCCGTAGCCCGCAGTCCTTGGTCCGTAGCAAAGACGGACAGGGTTGCGGGCCCGGTTTTTTGCTACGGACCAAGGACTACTGACTACGGACTAATTTGAAATGACACGAGCACGCAGCGGCAAGACCGTCCTTCGGGGCCGGAAGCGCATGCGGAAGCTGACCAAGGGCTTTCGCGCGAGCCGGCACAACCTTTATCGGCAGCAGGTCGTGACCCTCATCCGGGGGCGCGTCTATGCCTTCCGCGATCGGCGGGTGCGCAAGCGCGAGTTCCGCCGCCTGTGGATCGTGCGCATCAACGCGGCCTGCCGCATGCGCGGCCTGCGCTACAGCCAGTTGATCGCCGGCCTCCAGCGCGCCCTGGTCGAGCTCGACCGCAAGGCGCTCGCCAACATTGCCATCGCCGACCCCGACACCTTCACCAAGATCGTCGAGCTGGCTCGCGCTAACCTGCCGGCGGGGTTGAAGTAAGCGCCCGGGGCAAGCGCCCGGTGCGAAACGGCAAGCAAGCAGGGCCCCTGTCTTGCTTGCCGTTTCGCGCCGAACGTTGTCCCCTCGCGCCGTGTCCTCCCCGCAGAGTGCCCCCGCTGACCTGTCGAGGTTGCCATGTCCACCCTTGCCGACCTGGAGCTCCGGGCCCTGGACGAGTTGCGCGCCTGCGCCGACGAGGCCGGGCTGCGCGCCTGGAACACGCGCTATTTCGGCGCCCAGGGCGAGATGGCCAAGGCGCTGGCGGGCGTCGGCAAGTTACCGCCCGCCGAGCGCAAGCCCTATGGCCAGCAGGCCAACCAGGTCAAGGAAGCGCTGCGGCGCGCTGCCGAGGCCTACGAATGCGCCCTCAAGGAGGCCGCCCTCGAACGGAGCCTCAACGCCCCGCCGCTCGACGTGACCCTGCCCGGCCGCCCCGTGCCGCGCGGCCGGCTCCACCCCTCGACGCAAACGCTGCGGGCCATCTCCGCCATCTTCGCCGACCTCGGGTTCCAGATATACCGCAGCCCCGAGGTCGAGGACGACGAGACCAACTTCGGCCTGCTCAACATGCCGCCGCACCACCCCGCGCGCGACATGTGGGACACCTTCCACACGACGACGCCGGGCGTGCTGCTGCGCACGCACACCTCGCCGGGGCAGATTCACGTGATGCGGCAGCTCTGCCCGAGGCCGGTCCGCGTCATCCTGCCGGGAATGTGCTACCGCTACGAGGCGATCACGACGCGCAGCGAGATCATGTTCCATCAGGTCGAGGGCCTGGCCATCGGCACCGACGTCACGATGGCCGACCTCAAGGGCACGGTGACCGCGTTCGCGCGCCGGCTGTTCGGGGCTGAGCGCCAGGTGCGCATCCGCTCCAGTTACTTCCCCTTCACCGAGCCGTCGATCGAGGTGGACATCGATTGGCCCAAGGACGACCCCAACGCCGACCGGCTGACCAAGGGCACCGGCTGGCTGGAGATCATGGGCGCCGGCATGGTCCACCCGGTTGTGCTGCGGAACGGCGGATACGACCCCGCGCGCTTCAGCGGCTTCGCTTTCGGCATGGGCCCGGAGCGCATCACCATGCTGCGCCACGCCATCGATGACATCCGGCAGTTCTGGGCCAACGACCTACGCTTCCTGCGGCAGTTTTGAAACGAGAGGCGGGCGCGTCAGGCATCCGGCTCGATGCCCAGCGCACGGAGTTGCGCGGCGAGGCGCTCGGCTTTGAGGGTGGCTTCCTCGGCCTTCTCCTGCGCCAGCCGAGCCACCTCTTCAGCTTTCTGGGCCGTCTTCTTGGCTTTCTGAGCCGTCTTTTCGGCTTTCTGAGCCTCCTTTTCTGCTTTCTGGCGGGCCTGATGTTCCTGGTCGCGCTGGGCGCCGAGTTCGAGGAACGTAAGGAACGGTTCGCCGTTCGGTCGGAACACGCGCAGTTCGCCCGAGGAGAGGTCGAAGCGAATCTTCAGGCGCGGGCTGATCCAGCCGTCCATCTGGGGGATCGGCTGGAGGACCGCACCGGCCCTCAGCCAACCTTCCAGGACCTGCTCGTCGGGATCGAAGAGATAATGTTCCTCGACGCCGTGGCGCTGATAAAACTCGAACTTGGTTTGCAGCGCCTCGTCGCGGTTGCCGGGGGACAGCACCTCGAACACCACCTGCGGTGCGATCCCCCCCTCCTGCCACTGTTTGTAAGAGCCGCGACGGACTTTCGGCCTTCCGAAGACGACCATGGCGTCGGGGGCCGTGCGGACCGCGGGCGAGCCTTGCACGGCATACCAGAGCAGGTTGCCGCCGACAAACACGTCGGGGTCGTCGCGGAACAGAATGTCGAGGTTGCCCTGGATGGTAACGATCCACGTGAACTGCAAGGTGTTGTCGGACATCGGCAGTCCATCGTCGTCGGGGTAGAGGTCGGGGGGATCGACCACCTGCGGGAGCATGTTCATGAGCGCCTCCGAACTGTTTTTGGGAGCATAACCGCTCGCGCTGGCAGTGTAAAGACGTGTACCATCCGAACCGCCCGCCCCTCGCGTCTGTCGAAGCAGAGGCTCGGCCCTATAACAGCAGCATACCCGCGCGGCGCCCCCCCGACGCGCATCGAAAACGGAGCGAAGCATGAAGGTCCCGTTAAAGTGGCTTGCCGACTACGTCCCTCTCGACCTGCCCGTCGCCCAACTCGCCGAGCGCCTCACCCTCGCGGGCCTGGAGGTCTCCAGCGTCCGCCTGTTCGGCCTGCCCCACCCCGAAGGCCTGCGCACCAAGGCCGAGGAGGCCGGGCCCGTCTGGGACCGCGACAAGATCATCATCGCCCAGGTCCTGAAGGTCGAGAAACACCCCGACGCCGACAAGCTCAAACTGCCCGTCGTCGATTACGGCCAGGGTCGCACCAAGGCGCTCGTCACCGGCGCCCCCAACATCCAGGTCGGCGACAAGGGGCAAAAGGTCATCCTCGCCCTCTGTGGCTCCGTCCTGTTCGACGGGCACGCCTCGCCAAAGAAGCTCAGCGAATTGAAGCCCACCACGATCCGTGGCCTCCCCAGCGATGCGATGGTCTGCTCGTCCTTCGAGCTCGGCATCGACGAGGAACACGCCGGCATCATCCTCCTCGAAGACGAGGCCCCCGTCGGCATGCCCCTCGCCGACTTCATGGGGGACGTCGTCCTCGAAATCGACGTCCTGCCCAACATGGCCCGCTGCCTGTCGCTGATCGGCGTCGCCCGCGAGGTGTCGGCGCTCACTGGTCAGCCGCTGCGCCTGCCGCCGCACGCGCCGGACGCTAACGGCCCGCCCATCGAAGGGCTCGTGAAGGTGGTGATCGCCGATCCGAAACTGTCGCCCCGCTACGCCGCGGGGCTGATCGAGGGCGTGAAGATCGGCCCGGCGCCAGGCTGGATGCAGCGCCGCCTCACCTACGCGGGGATGAGGCCGATCAACAACATCGTGGACGTCACCAACTACGTCATGCTCGAATGGGGCCAACCGCTCCACGCCTTCGACTGCGACAAGCTCAAGCAGCGCGCCGGCGGCAAGGCCCCCACCATCACCGTCCGACCGGCCAACGAGGGCGAGGCACTGCGCACGCTGGACAACGTCGAGCGGAAGCTCACGCCCGAGATGCTGGTCATCGCCGACGAGAAGGGCGCGATCGCCCTGGCCGGCGTCATGGGCGGGCTGGAGACGGAGGTGACCGAGGGCACGACCAACGTGCTCTTGGAGTCGGCCAGCTTCGACTTCCTGACCGTCCGCCGCACCGTGCGCGAGCTCGCCCTCCCCAGCGAGGCCAGCACGCGCTTCAGCAAGGGCGTCCACCCGCAGATAGTGCTGCCGGCGCTGGGCCGGGCCTCGGAACTGATGCGCCTGCACGCGGGAGGGGCCCTCTGCCGCGGCGTCGTGGACGTCTACCCGGCGCCCCAGCCGCCCCAGATCGTCGAATTGAAGACGAGCGAGGTGCGCCGCGTTCTCGGCATCGACCTGCCTCTCGACGAGTGTACGCGCCTGCTGCGGGCCCTGGAGTTCGAGGTCGAGCCCATCGGGAAAGACGCCCTGCGCGCCACGGTCCCGCCGCACCGGCTCGACGTTCAGGAGGGCCCGGCCGACCTGATCGAGGAGCTGGCCCGGTTGACGGGCTACGACAGGCTCCCGGCCACGCTGCTGCGCGATCAACTCCCCGACCAGGCGAACAACGAGCCGGTCGTCTTCGAGGAGAAGGTGCGCGACCGGCTGGTGGCGGTCGGCTTGCAGGAGGTCATCGGCTACGCCCTCACCACGCCCCAGCGCGAAAAACCGCTGGTCGGCGCGGACGTCCCTTACGTGACGCTGCGCAACCCGATCAGCGACGAGCGCACGGCGATGCGCCGCAGCCTGCTGACCGGCGTACTGGAGGCGCTGGCGAGCAACCTCAAGCACGCCGACGACGTGCGCCTCTTGGAGATCGGCAGCGTTTACCTCCCTCGCGAGGGGCAAAAGCTGCCCGACGAGCCGCGCCGGCTGGCCCTCGCCCTGAGCGGCAAGCGCGGGCAGGAGTTCTGGGGGGACGAGAAGGCCCCGGCCGGATATCTGGACTTCTACGACCTCAAAGGCGTTCTGGAGGCGCTGCTGGCCGACCTGCACGTGCCGGGCGCGATCTATCGGTTGGCGAAACCGCCCTTCTTGCACCCGGCGCGGGCCGCCGAGGTGGTCGTGGGCGAGCGCGTGCTGGGCCAGTTCGGCGAGTTGCACCCCAAGGTGGCCGAGGCGTTCGGGCTGGGCGGGCGGCAGGTGCTGGCCGGCGAATTCGACCTCGAAGCGCTGCGCGCCGCCGTCCCGGCGCGCCATCCGTACGTGCCGGTGGGGCGCTTCCCCGCGGCGCTGCGCGACGTCGCCCTGGTCGTCGAGGAGGCCGTCCCGGCCGAGCGCGTGATGGCCGAGATCCGCGCCGCCGGCGCCGGGCTGTTGCGCGAGGTGCGCCTGTTCGACCTCTACCGAGGGGACAGCATCGCGGCGGGGCACAAGTCGCTGGCGTTCGCGCTGAGCTACCAGGCCGACGACCGTACGCTCAACGACAAGGAGGTGGAGGGGGCGCACAAGAAAATCGAGCAGCGCCTGCGCCACGTCCTGGGGGCGGAGGTGCGAGCCCCGAAGGCGTGAGGCCCCTCGCTCTTTTCGCGCGAAGGACAGAGAGACGTCGTGGCCGGGGCTGAAGACGTTGCGACCCCTGGGAGGTGGCCCCCCGCGCGCCTGGGGGCCCCTGCGCTCCCTGCCACACCAGCGTAGACCGCAAGGGCTCGGGCAGCCGTTACAAAGCCGTTTGGTAACGGCACGACCCCTTCGTTTGAGTACACTTGGGCGACAGCGAGCACGACCACCTTCATCAGCGAGCCCGACCGCCGCGCGGGCGTTGGGGCGGCCGTCATCAAGCCGTTTGGTGACGGTGCGGCCGGCCCGTTTGAGGGCCAGCGGGCGACAGCGAGCAACGCCGCGCCGGTCGGCTCGAGGGCCCGCGGGGCGCGCGAGGGGGCCTCGGGCGAGTCGCCCATTCGGCGTTCCAGGGCGGTCGGGGGAAGGCATGCCAGAACCTCCGCCAGCAAGGGGCGATGGACAGATTCATGAAACATGCTACCACGCCATCGCCTCGTTTTCGGAGAGCAGATGGGTGCCATCCGCGCTCTCGGGTGTTCGGCGGGGCGCTCATCGCAACAATGCCGGTGAGCATCGAGGCCCTCCTGGCGCTCGTTCGTCCGCCCGGGCCAATCCTCGCCGAAGGCAATTCGCATGACCGCCCCTCGCCTCGCCACCGTCTGCGTGCTCACCTAAGGCGAAAGCCTCGTCTCCTACCGCCTTTGTCTCGAAAGCGACCTTGCCCACGTGCCCAGGGAGCCGTCAGGCTGGGAGGGTCGCGGACCGGCCCCCGCATGCGGGACATGCGAGTGATCGACGCGCCCAATCGCGCTTCGGCGAATAGAATGAGGGCCAGCCTTTCGCCTGGCGCCGGCGGCGCCAGGACATGCGCTCTTTGACAACTCGGACGTCGAGCATGGAGGCGTGCCCTCGCCTTCTCGGATGTTCCGGAAAGGCGGGGACCGCCTCGCACCTCATGCCCCAAGCCCTATCACCGATAGCGGCAACGACGGGCGGCAGCGCCACCACGACGACCACGGCGAGCGACAGCGGCAACGTGCTGAGCGGGGCCTACGGCATCAGCCAGACCGTCGTCACCCGCTCCACCGGCAGCCGCAGCGGTGGCGACAGCGGGACCACCTACGCGCAGGCTTCGAGCGACTCGACCAGCACGACGACGCAGGACAGCGGGAATAGCTG
>JBBSEZ010000431.1:0-8367 GCA_038239195.1 Gemmatales bacterium | reverse complement strand
GTCCGGACGGCTCAGGAGAGCCGTCCTACAGCAAACCAAGTCCTGCCGATCGCCTCAGCGTAGCCCCGCGCCGAACGCCGGGCGATTCAGGTCGGGTGGCCCCACAGGCTCGTCCGCCAGAACCTCGGCCAGCACCTGACGCACCTCGTCGCCTGCACCGCCCCGGGCCAGGGCGTCGCGGGCCCACGTCTGCCAGGCCGAGGGGCCTCCCTCGGCACCTGCTTCCACCGAAACAGGGTCGTGGCGGCGGGCGAGGTTGAACGACGCCCGCAGCAGAGCGGCGACCTCAGCGGAAGGGAGGTCGGCCCGGTCGAGGTAGAGCTGATCGGCGCCGGCGGGGACCGACTCGTCAAGCAACACCTGGGCAACGGAGCTCTCGAAGCCCTCCCGCAAGACGACGTAACGGGCCCACGGTTTTTCGACACCGCTGCCGGACAAGACAACTTGCAGCAAGGTGCCGGGGGACAACTTCTCGTGCTCGAGGTGGAGCCAGTAGGTGCCGTCAGAGTGTCGGCAGCGCGACGCCTTCAGCCCCGGATCGTCGAACGCGAAAGGCAGTTCGTCCGCGACTGGAGTACCGCCCATCTCGACGGTGTGGCGCGGCAGCGCAAACGCCTGGCGGGCTCGCCGCCTTGCGCACGCGGCGAGCGCGGCCATGCCAACGGCGAGACCGGCGACGGCCTTCTCGCGGCCGCGGATCGCCCGAAATACTTTCAGCAGGTCCTGTTTGCAGCGGCGACAGCCCATCACGTGCTCGATCTCCAGCGCCGCCCAGCCCGCTTGCTCGAAGGCCAGCTTCCAGAAGCGCGAAGGCGCCAGGCAGGGCGAGTTGGCCCCCGGGTGCTTGTCTCCGTTATCGTTCATCGTTCGTTCCCCTTGTGGTTCGAGTGTCCCGCCGGTTGGGCTCACGGCAGGGGGTTTTCTCCGAGCGCCTGACGCAGGGCGTTCCAGGCGCGGTGAATGTGCATGTTGATCGAGTTGAAGGTCGCGCCAAGAATGTCCGCGATTTCCTGGCGGTTCAGCCCGAAGAGGCTGAGCAGCACCACGCGCTGCTGCCCGGCCGGGAGCCGGGGAATGGCCGCCCACAGCAAACGCCGACCCTCTTCCGTCTGGACGGCGTCCAGGGGCGGGCACTCGCGTCCGCCCTTCAGCAGGTCGAACGCGCTGCCCCCATCGGACAGCGTGCCGCTCGTCGGCGGGGGGCGCCGGCCGCGCCGACGAAGATAATCGTTGACGCGCCAGTGGATCAACCCGGCCACGTAGCCGCTCGCTTCGCGGCGCGTCGGGTCGAAGTCAGGGTCGGCGCACACTTCGCAGAGGACGTCCTGGAGCAGGTCCTGCGCTTCCTCGCGATGGCCGACCCGCCAGAAGATCGTCTCCAGCCAGCGGGCCTCGCTGGCCTCGATGAGGCGCGTGAATTCCTGGGCTTGCTGAGGGCCCATGTTGCCACCTCCTCTGGGGCTCCGTGCCTCACCGTTTGAGGCTCCCCAGGACACGCACGGCGGGCGACCTGTCCTTACTACGCTCGCCCGCTCGAAGGCTTTTCGCCGGTCGGGCTATTTTTCTCGCACCGGGCGCGTCCGCCTCTCGCGCGCCCGACCGGAAGGTCATTGTGAGGAGCTCGTCGCCGCGCTGCAAGCGGCAAACTTCTGGGGCCTCCCGCAACTTGACCGCCCCAAGCCCCTGCTTGACACCAACGACGCCACCCCTTTAGATGAGGAAGGCACTCCGCGTCGCGGCGTGTCCTGACGGAGGACGAGCATGGCCCTCGCAATGACGTGTCCGTGCGGGCAGCACTACCCCGACGTGTCCGCCTACGCCGGCCTCCAGGTCCTCTGTCCCCTCTGCAACCGTACCCTGACCGTTCCTTCCGGCACGTTCTCCGCCCCCCTTCCCGTCCACGTGCATCGCCCGCCTGCCATCCCGGGCCCCATCGCGGAGGAGGCCCAACCCGGTCACCGCGGTGCCCTCCTCGCGCTGCTCGTCGCGTGCTTCCTGCTCCTTCTCGCCGCAGGCGGCGTCCTCGCCGTGGTGCTGCTCCTTCCCCGGTCCGGGAGCGAGGCCCCTCACGCTGAAGGCCCTCCACCCGGCCCCATCTCCCCGCCCGCCGAGGGCGCCTCGACGCCCTCGGAGCCAAAAAAGGGCCCGCCCCCTGCCGATTCCCCCCCGCCCACCCTGGAGCGCCCCGCGCTGTCGCCCGATCCGTGGCGCGGACATCGAAGCCCCATCCTGAACGTGGCAGTCACCGCCGACGGCAAGCACGTCCTGACGGGATCGGGCGGGCTGAAGGCCGTCGGCGAAAAGCTGACGCTCGAGCCCGACAACAGCCTCCGGCGCTGGGAAGCGAAGACCGGCAAGGAGCTCCAGCGCCGCGACGGCTTTCCCACCGGCATCGGGGCCGTCGCCTTCTCGCCCGACGGGCACTTTGCCGCCCTCGCCACCGCCGGCGTCCTCCGCGACGGGGCCTGGGAGCGCGGCGTGGACAACGACGTCCAGCTCTACAGCCTCGCCGAGAAGAAGTCCCTGCGCTCCTTTCGCGGACACACCAAGGAGGTATTGTGTGTCGCCTTCTCCGCCGACGGCCTGCGCGTGCTCTCGGGCAGCGCCGACCACACGGTGCGCTTGTGGGACGTTGGCACCGGCCGGGAGCTCCAGGAACTCAAAGGGCATACCAACGCGATCAACCAGGTCGCGTTCTCGCCCGACGGCAAGCTCGCCCTCTCGGCGGGCGCCGACCACACCGCCCGACTGTGGGACCTCAACGAGGGCCGCGAGCTGCGCCAGGCGCCCGAACACAAGGACGTCGTCTGGACCGTCGCGTTCTCCCCCGACGGGCGCACCGCCGCCTCGGGCGGGGGCAAGCACAACGTGCCCGGCGTTGGCTTCACCGCCGGCGCGCGCGACTTCGACGTCCGTCTCTTCGACGTCGATACGGGCAAGGAGCTCAAGCGCCTGCCGGGCCACGCCGACGCCGTGTCCGCCCTCGCCTTTTCCCGCGACGGGCGCCGGCTCCTCTCGGGCAGCCACGACGGTGCGGTCCGCCTCTGGCAGGTGGAGAGCGCCCGCGAGCTGCGCTGCTACGCCAGCCACGCGGGGCAAGTGCGCGCCCTCGCCTTCTTCCCCAAGGGCCGTCGCGCCGCCTCGGTCGGCGAGGACATGGTGGTGCGCATCCTCGGCGTCCCCCCCGACGTGCCCGAGCTGGTGCGCGACCTGCGCTCCGACGATCCGGCCGTCCGCAGCGCCGCCCTCACCGAACTGAGCTATCACGGCGCCGACGCGCGCCCTGCCCTTCCGGCGTTGCTCGAGGCGCTCGCGTCCGGCGAAAGCGCCTTTCGAGATCGCGTACTGACGATGGCCAAGGCCCTGGGGCCGGTGCCCGCCGAGGACGCCGGCAAGCTGCTCCCACTACTGAAGCAGCGCGGCCATCGAGCCAGCCGGTACTTCGCCCTGGAGGCGCTGGCAGCGCTGGGGGCCGAGGCGAAGTCGGCCAGCAAGGAACTGGTGCTCGCCCTGGCCGACAGCGACGCCGGGGTGCGCAAGCGCGCGGCCAAGGCGCTGGGGGCGATCGGCCCCGAGGTGCGGCCAGCGGCGCTGCCCAAGATGCTCGAAGCGCTGCGCGATGCCGACGTGGACGTGCAGGCCGAGGCCGTCGCGGCGCTGGGCAAACTGGGAGCGCCGGCCCGGGCGGAACTGCCCCTGTTGCGGCGCATGCTGAGCGACCGCGGGCCGGCCGTGCGCCGCTACTCCATCAAGGGCCTCGCCGACCTGGGCGCCGAGGCGAACGACGCCCTGCCCGACCTGCTCGACCGCTGTCGCGACGAGCCGGTGGGCGAGGTGCGCGCGCTCGCAGTGGCGGCGGTGGCGGCGATCGCTCCGGCCCGCAAGGAAGCAGTGGCCGCGTTCGCGCGAGCCCTGAGCGACGACGACCCCACCGTTTCCCGGCAGGCGGTCCAGGGCCTCGTGGCCGGCAAGCCGGACGGGGTGGGCTTGCCGGGGCTGCTGCTTGCGCTGGGGCACGGCGACGCGACGGTCAGCAAGACCGCCGACGAGGCGCTGAGCAAGGTCAAGTTCGGCAAGGAACACGTCAAGGCGCTCGCGGCCGCGCTGAGCAGCAAGCAGGCGCCGGTGCGAACGCGCGCGGTGACGATCCTGGGAGAACTGGGGGCCGACGCCGAGGAGGCGGTGCCGGCGATGTGCGTGGGCCTCAAGGGGGGCACGCCCGCGGAGCGCGGTAAGGTCCTGGAGGCGCTAGGCAAGCTCGGCCCTGCGGCGAAGGAGGCCGGCCCGGCGCTGGCCGGGCTGCTCAAGGAGAAGGACCGCAACGTTCGCCTCCAGGTGAGCCTGGTGCTGGCCGGCACCGGCGCCCGGGAGGTGGAGCACGCCGTGCCAATTCTGGTCGCCCTGCTCAAGGCGGAGGACCTGGAACAGCTCATGGACGAGGACGCCATGGCCGAGCGCGACAAGGCGGCCAAGGCGCTGGTGCAGATCGGCCCGCCGGCGGTGCTGGGGCTGGTCGAGGCCATCGAGCGCGACTTCCGCGGAGGGGCCCCGCTGACGCCGAGGGGGCAACTCAACGGGGCGGCGCGGCTGACGGCGGTGCAGGTGCTGACCGCGATCGGGCCGAAGGGGCGGTCGAATCGGTTGATGCTGATGCTGGCCAAGCTGCAGCGGGAAGACCCATTCGTGGCGGTGAAGAAGGCGGCCCAGGCGGCGCGGGTGGCGATGTCGAAGGAGAAGTGAGGCGTTGATCGGGCCGCGCTCCTTGTGCCTTTGGCCCCAACGTGAGACAATGACGTTGCGATCGGCACCTCCACCCGGAGTGAGAACCATTCATGGACCACGACGAAATGAGGCGGCTCCTGAGACAGCGCCCCTTCCAGCCGTTCCGCGTCATCGTGGGGGACGGGCGGACGTTTGAAATACGTCATCCGGGAATGAACCTCCTTGCCCCGTGGTACATCAACATCGGCATCCCCGCGCCGGAGTTGACCGCGCCGATTTGCGACCACACGGAATTCGTCCCGTTGTCCCTCATCACCGCCGTGGAGCCGCTCCCGACGGTGGCCCCTCCCACGACCCCGTGAAAAGGCCACACCATGCGGGCGGATGACCTCCGAGTACTCCTCCAGCGCCAGCCGTGTCCCGTCTTGCGCTTGCACCTGACCGGGGGAATGATCTTCGAGCTCCGCGAGCCCGACTCGATCGTCGTGACCCACTCCACGGTGCAGCTCCTGTTGCCCGCCAACGGCCTGAGTACTCGCGAAGCCGTCATCAGCCTTCTTCACGTAACCTGGGTTGAGGTGGTGAGCCCTCCTTCCTGAACATCTGCGGCAAGCACCCCGTCACTTCTTCTTCCTCTCCGCCTTCAGCAGCGCATGATGCACCCGCGCCACGTCCCCCATGTAGTGCTCGATGCGATACTTCTCGTCCGCCAGCTTCAGGTGCCCCAGCGCCTTCTCCTTGTCGCCCGTCACGTCGTAATAGGTCCCCAGATACAGGTGTGCGTAGAACCACGCCCGCTTGCCCGCCTCCACCCCGGCCACGTCGCGCGCCGCCGCCTCGACGTCGGCCGGCTTGATGGTGCCGCGGAACAACTCGTAGACCTGCGTCATCGGCACCCGCTTATCGTTGCCGATCTTGAGCAGCCCCTTCCTCGCTTTCGCGAGGCCGTCCTTGCGCGCCACGCAGAGGAAGTGCCAGACGGCGTTCTCGACGTCGTTGGTATCGACCTTCTCGTAGCCCTCGAACTGCTTGCGACCCTCGTCGTACTTACCGGCATAGTAGAGCGAGATGCCGCGCATCCAGTGGCGATTCTTCTCCTCCGGCCGCAGTTCGAGATAGCGATCGAAGTCGGCGGCCGACTCGGCGAACTTCGAGCGCATGAACTGCGCCATCCCGCGCACCTGGTAGGCGCCGGCCAACTTCGCATCGCCGGCGATTGCCTTGCTCGCCGCTTTCACCGTACCGTCCCAGTCGCGCTTCGAGTAAGCCTGCTGCGCTGCTTGCATCTCATTGACGGCCTCGCCACGAGCCTTCGGAACACACAACCCGACAGGCAAGAGCATCAACAGGGAGAGAAGAAAGCGGCAGCGCATGGCGTGACCTCCGGAACGGAAGAGCGGGACGGAAGGCATCGTACCGCATCGCCGCCCGGGCTGCCACCACGCGCCCGCGCGTCAGCCGCCTTCGTCCGCCCGCTCGATGCCGGGCACTTCGAGAATGAAGTCGGCCCCGTACGCCCGCGATGGCGTCTGAAAGCCAGGTGGCGCCTCGCCGGCGAGCACCCGACTCACGACCGCCAGCGCGGTCAGCGCCGTCAGCGTGTACCCTTCCGGGCCGCGGATGCGCGCGACGACCGTGGCGCCGCGCTCGTCGCGCACCTCGCCCCACAACAGGCTCTGCCCTCGCGCCCGCTGCTCGTCGGTGGGGCCGGGCGCACGCGCCTGGATGCGGCGCTTCAGCCAGCGCTGGACCGGGCGCGAGCCGAGGGCCCAGCCCAGGTAGCGGCTCAGCCGCGCAGCGACGCGCGTGCCCAGAGGGGCGGCCGCGTAGACTTCGACGTCGGGGATGCCCGTGCTGTACCAGGCCGTGGACACGTCGCCCCACGGGATCGTCATGGCCGTCACCGGGCCGCGCCCAAAGTCGATGGTCCGAGTCCTCCACGCCGCCGGCACCGGGGTCAAGACGCCGCCCCGGCGCACCGCCCCGCCACGGTGGGCGTTCTCGGTCATCGTGGTCGCCGTCCCGCGCGAGAGCCCGCCGCTCATCTGGAAGCCCATCGCCAGTTTCGTCGCCGTCGGCAGGCGCCGCTTGAGGTGCGCCGCCAGGCAGTCCGACGGCACCACGTCGAAGCCGACCCCCGGCAGCAGCATCACGCCCGCCGCCCGCGCCGCCTCGTCGCGCCGCGCCATCATCTCGAACACCGCAATCTCGCCCGTCACGTCGAGGTAATGCGTGCCCGTCTGCAAGCACGCCTCGGCCATCGGCCCGGCCGTGTGCGCGAATGGGCCGGCGCAGTTCAGCACCAGCGCCATCCCCGTGAGGTTGCTTCGGAGGGCCCCGGCATCGTCCACGGAGAAGGCTCGCGACTCCAGGCCCAGTTCGCGGGCGAGCGCCGAGACCGCCGTGGCGTTCCGGCCAGCCAGGACGGGCCGGTGGCCGCGCGCCACCACCTCGCGCGCAATCAGCGCCCCGGTGTAGCCGTTGGCGCCGTAGAGGAGATAGTTCGCCATCGTGCCCCTGTCGTCAACTCAATCGAGCAACACCTTGCGAAACGTCAGCGACACGCGCCGGCCACGCGAGTAGGCCCGCCCCTGATAGACGTCCTTCTTGCGCCCCGCGATGGCGTGCGTCCAGCGATAGCGCGCATCCTCCTTGAGGACAAGGGCGCTACGCGGCTCGAGCAGGACCGGCACCTTGACCTCGCCCTGCGCCAGCTCGATCACGCAGGCGGAGCCGAGGCTGATCGACACGACGGTGTCGTCGAAGCAGGGGACGCAATCGACGTGCTTGGTGATGCCCTGTCCCGGCTCGTACTCGTTGACGATGAGTTGATCCGGCGGCACCGCGAACCAACCTTCCGCGTGCAGGCGTTGAGCGACCTCCGCGCCCCAGGCCGGCAACGGCCCCAGCGCCATCGACGCCTCGACGCGCCGCGCCTTGTAGTCGTAACGGTAGCCGTAGTGCTGCACGCGCCGCTGGAGGTCGCCCAGCCAGGGCAGGCCGTCGATCGCGGCCAGCAGGCGATCCTGATGCGCGGCGTCGAGGTAGTCGGGAAGATAGGTCAACCCGGGAACGATAGCATCGGTCACAGGCGCCTCACTTACTGAAGTCCCACTTCGGTCGATCGTCGATGACCTCCACCCGAACCGTCTGTCCCGGGAGAAACTTCGCCACCCGAGTGGCGCGCGTCGCCCCGTCACTGATCCGCAGCAGCCCATCTTTGTCTCGGGTCACCTCGATAATCGGCATCCCTTGCGTTGACGTTCCATGAAGCGCGATGGGTCGCGCCAGCTTCACGGGATGTGCTCCAGAGCTCCGACTGGGCGGCAACTGCAAGGTGCGCGGATCGACGTCGAGAAACTCACGGTTGGAGGGGGGCATGAGCGATTCCGGCCTCCAAACTCAAAGGGCCGGGCCCGCGACCGACAGGAAAAATGGGCGCTGAGGGATTCGAACCCACGACCCCCTCGGTGTAAGCGAGGTGCTACTAGCCACTGAGCTAAGCGCCCGGATCGGCAAATACCGGAGTATCGGCGATCCCGAGGAAAACCAACACCGCCGACGCGCGGCGCGCCCCCCCGCCCCCCCCCCCCCCGGGGGGCCAACCCACAACGCGTAAGCGCACCCCCCGCCCCCCCGGGGGTG
>JBBSEZ010000430.1:0-8384 GCA_038239195.1 Gemmatales bacterium | reverse complement strand
TCTCTCAGGCGAACCCCTCGGGGGGGGGGTGGGGGGGGGTTAGGCGTTCGCGAGGCGGCGGAGAGGGGGTGGGGGCTCGCGCTTCCCCCACGCGCCGCTAAACGGGGTGGCTCACGGGCGCCAGGGCTGTTGTCGGGGCCCTTCGCGTGGAAGTCAAGCCCGACCTGGGCCCCTCCCCTTCGCGATCCTTGCCTCCAGTCGTATCCTATTCCCCGAGGGCCCGCCGGTCGGCGGCCGCGACAGCTCGACCCTACACCCGAGGCGCCACATGGCTGATCAACTGAGCGCGTGGAAGGAACTGGCGGCACAGCTTCGCGTGGACAGCATCCGCTGCACCACCGCGGCGGGATCGGGGCACCCGACCTCGAGCATGTCCGCGGCGGACCTCATGGCCGTGCTGCAGAGCAAGTACCTGCACTTCGACTGGGCCAAGCCGCACGCCCCGACCAACGACCGCCTGATCTTCAGCAAGGGCCATGCCTGCCCGCTGCTCTACGCCATGTACAGGGCGGCCGGCGCCGTCACCGACGCCGAGTTGCTCACCCTGCGCAAGTTCGGCAGCCGGCTCGAGGGCCACCCCAATCCGCACGTGCTGCCTTACGTGGACGTCGCCACCGGGTCGCTCGGCCAGGGCCTGCCGATCGGCGTCGGCATGGGCCTGAGCGGGAAGTACCTCGACAAGTTGCCCTTCCGCATCTGGGTGCTGCTCGGCGACAGCGAGATGGCCGAGGGCTCCGTCTGGGAGGCCTTCGACAAGGCCTCGTACTACGACCTCGACAACCTCGTCGCGCTCCTCGACATGAACCGCCTCGGCCAGCGCGGCGAGACCGACCTCGGCTGGAACGGCCCCGCCTACGCCGCCCGGGCCCGTGCCTTCGGCTGGCACGCCATCGAGATCGACGGCCACGACCTCGCCGCCATCGACCGCGCCTACACCGAGGCCGGCACCATCGTCGGCAAGCCCACCTGCATCATCGCTAAAACGGTGAAGGGCCAAGGCTACTCGGCCATCGCCAACAAGGATGGGTGGCACGGCAAGGCCCTCGACGCCGAACAGGCGAAGAAGGCCATCGCCGAGCTCGGCGGCGAGCGCAGCATCCTCGTCCCCACCCTCAAGCCCGACTTGCCGGCGCCGACGGTGCAGTTAGCCGCCGGCGAACTGAAGTTGCCTTCCTACGCCCTCGGCGGCAAGGAAGCGACGCGCAAGGCCTACGGCGACACGCTGGTGGCGCTGGGCACGGCTCGCCCCGAGATGGTCGTGCTCGACGGCGAGGTGTCCAACTCGACGCACGCCGACGAGTTCAAGAAGGCCCATCCCAAGCGCTTCTTCGAGATGTTCATCGCCGAGCAGCAGCTCGTCTCCGCCGCGGTGGGGCTGAGCGTGCTGGGCAAGAAGGCGTTCGCCTCGACGTTTGCCGCGTTCTTCACGCGCGCCTACGATCAGGTGCGCATGGCGGCGGTCTCCAACGCGACCATCGCCCTGAGCGGGTCGCACGCCGGGGTGAGCATCGGCGAGGACGGCCCGTCGCAGATGGCGCTGGAAGACCTGGCCATGATGCGGGCCGTGTTCGGCAGCACGGTGCTCTACCCATCCGACGCCAACCAGACGGCCCAACTCATGGAGCAGATGATCGACCTGAAGGGGATCTCGTTCCTGCGCACCACGCGCGAGAAGACGACCATCCTCTACCCGCCCGGCGAGAAGTTCCCGGTCGGCAAGTGCAAGGTGGTCCGCCGCTCCGACAAGGACCGGGTGGCGGTCGTCGCGGCTGGCATCACGCTGCACGAGTCGCTCAAGGCTTACGAGACGCTCAAGGCCGCGGGGGTGGCGGTGCGCATCCTCGACGCCTACTCGGTCAAGCCGATCGACCGGGAAGAGCTCCAGAAGGCGGCGGCCGACACGGGCGGCAAGCTCGTCGTGGTCGAGGACCACTGGCCCGAGGGCGGCCTCGGCGACGCGGTGCTGGAGGCGTTCACGGGGAAGGACACCAAGCTGCCGACGGTGGTGAAGCTGGGCGTGCGCGGGATGCCGGGGTCGGGCACGCCGGCGCAGCTGCTCGACGCGGCGGGCATCAGCGCCGACCACGTGGTCAAGGCGGTCAAGTCGTTGCTGTGAGCGCGTCTCCCTCACCCCCCAACCCCCTCTCCCAAGGAGGGAGAGGGGGAGCCAGACCGGGAGCGCGACCTGTTAACCGGACCGTTTACGTTTCCTCTCCCCCTCTCCCGTTCTGGGAGAGGGGGTTGGGGGGTGAGGGAGTGGCCCCATGCACGTCCTGGCGCTCAACCCCGGCAGCGCGACGTTGAAGTTCAAACTGTACGACCTGGCCGGGGGCGAGCGCGTACTGGCCTCGGCCACCGTCGATCACGTCGCCGGGGAGACGACCGCGCGCGCCGCCGAGGACGTGCTGCGTCGCTGCGCTCCCCTGGGCGTCCACGTTGTCGGCTGTCGTGTCGTCCACGGCGGGGAGCGCTTCTCGGCGCCGACGCGCGTGACCGAGGACGTGCTGGCCGGCATCCGCGACCTGGGGCGCCTTGCTCCGCTGCACAATGCGGTCGCGGCGTCCGTCCTCGAGGCGGCGGGACGGCTGCTGCCGGGCGTGCCCGTCGTGGCGGTGTTCGATACGGCCTTTCACCGCACCCTTCCCGACGTGGCCGCCCTCTACGCCATCCCGCTGGAGCTCGGGCGCGGGCGCGGCCTGCATCGCTACGGCTTCCACGGGATCTCGCACGCCTACGTGGCGGGTCGGTTGACGGTGCTCCTGGGGCGCGGGTCGGAGCGTACGCGCCTCATCGTCTGCCACCTGGGCAACGGCGCCAGCACGTGCGCCGTGCGCGACGGACGCAGCGTGGACACGAGCATGGGGCTGACCCCGCTCGAGGGCCTTGTCATGGGCACGCGCTGCGGCGACGTCGATGCGGGGCTGGTGCTCCACTTGCTGACCTCGGAAGGCCTCAGCGCCGAGCGCGTCGGGCAGTTGCTCAACCACGAGAGCGGCCTGCTCGGCCTGGGCGGGCACGCCGACGTTCGCGAACTGGAACGCGCGGCGCGCGCGGGCGACGCAAGGGCGGGCCTGGCGCTCGACGTCTTCGCCTATCGGGTGCGCAAATACGTCGGCGCCTACGTGGCGGCGCTCGGTGGGTTGGACGCGCTGGCGTTCACGGGCGGCATCGGCGAACACTCCACCCTGCTGCGCGGCAAAATCTGCCAGGGGCTGGGCTGTCTGGGCGTGGAACTGGACGATGCCCTGAACGAAACCGCCAGCGCGGGCGAAGTTCGCATCGGCAGAGGAGCGGTGGAGGTGTGGGTCGTCCCCACCGACGAGGAGAAGCAGGTCGCCCGCGAAGCGGCCCTGTTGGCGAGCCAAGGGCGTTAGCGAATACGACGAATCGTTCGGTCGCGGTTCGCAGGACCGCGGCCGAACCGTTGCCTTCGCTCGCGCTCGCCCCTCTTTGCTCCCGGCTCCGGCGTGACCTATCCTTGGGCGCTGCCTTCTTCCGCCCCCCGGAGCCGCCGGCCATGATCGGACCTCTCGCACTTGCCCCCGTCGCACCCAGCGGCTTGCGAAACACCGCGTCGCCGGTCACGGGCGCGGTGAGCGGTTCGATCGCGCTGCGGGCGCTGATGCTCATCGCCCTCTATGCCATCCCTCTCGTCGTCGCGCTGCGCCCCGTGGCCGATCCCGTCCTCGACCCCGACGTCTGGTGGCACCTGAGCGTCGGGCAGTGGGTCGTCGAGCACGGAACGGTGCCCGACCACGACCCGTTCTCGCGCCCCGATCAGCCCTGGCTCGCATACAGTTGGCTCTACGAGGTGCTGGTCTACGCGCTCTGGTCCCGGTTCGGCCTGGCGGGCGTCGTCGTCTACCGCGCCGTGCTGGCCCTCGCGGTCGTCGCCGCCGTGCATCGCCTCGTCGCCCGGCCCGAGCCGCGCTTCCTCGTCGCCATCGGCCTGACCGGCGCGGCCGTGCTGGCCCTCGCCCCACTCTTCAGCGAACGGCCTTGGCTGTTCACCATCCTCTTCGCCACCCTCACCCTCGACGTGGTCCTCGACCTGCGCGCGGGACGAAAGACCGCGCTAACGTGGGCCCTTCCCCTCGTCTTTGTGCTCTGGGCCAACATCCACATTCAGTTCGTCTATGGCCTCTTCCTGCTCGCCCTCGCCTGCGCCGCTCCGCTCCTCGACCGCGCCCTCGGGCGCACGCCCACGGAGCTCGGCTCGCGCTCGTGGAGGCGCCTCGTCGCGCTGACGGCGGTCTGCGCGCTGGCCACCCTGGTCAATCCCTACCACGCCCGGCTCTACGGCGTCGTGCTGGAGTACGCCTCGCAGCCCGGCCCGTTCCGCTTCGTCAACGAGCTCCGGGCGCTCGAGTTCCGCGAGCCGTCCGATTGGGTCGTGCTCGCCCTCGGGGGAACGGCGGCGTTCTTCCTCGGCCGGCGCCACAAGCTCCCCACGTTCGAGGCGCTGCTGCTCGTCGCTTCCGCTTTCTTCGCCTTCCGCGCTCGTCGCGACCTCTGGTTCCTCGTCCTCGCCGCTCTCGCCATCCTGTCCACGACGGGAGCGATCGCGACGGCCAGCGAGCGCTTCGCCTGGACGTGGCGGCGCTGCGCGGCGGTCGTCGTGGGGCTGATTTTCGTCGGCGCGGCGACGGCGTGGGCCCGCGACCTCTCGGCCGACAACCTCGACCGCAAGGTGGCCGGCAAGTATCCGGTCCGCGCCGCGGCCATCGTGACGGAGCGCGGCTATCCGGGCCCGCTCTACAACGACTTCAACTGGGGCGGCTACCTCATCTGGGCGCTGCCTCGCCTACCGGTGGCCCTCGACGGGAGGACGAACCTCCACGGCGACGAGCGGCTCGAGCGCTTCGGCAGCACCTGGTCGGGCGCGCCGGGCTGGGAGAAAGACGCCGACCTCGCCAAGGCCGGGGTGGTGATCGCCCCGGCCGACGCCCCCCTGGCGTCGCTGCTGGTGCGCGACGAGCGCTTCCGACTGGTCTACGAGGACGACGTGGCCCGGGTGTTCGTGGCCCGGCGGTGAACCTTCCGGGGCTTGCCGCGTCGAGGACGGTAGCGGCCAGGCGCCCCGAGGTGGCCGCGCCCTCTCGGAGGCCAACGCCGTGCATTGCCCCTTTCTCATCGGCCCGACGATCTACCTGCGCCCTCTCGAAGTCGCCGACGCCCCGGCCCTCGTCCCCTGGTTCAACGACGGCGAGGTCACGCGCTTCCTGCGCCGCTACTACCCGATGACCGTCGCCCGCGAGGAGGAGTGGTTGCGCGCCCTCTACCAGGGCCCGCACGACGTGGCGTTCGGCATCGCCCTGCGCGCCGACGACCGGTTGATCGGCGCCGCGGGGCTGCACGACGTCGAACCGCGCCATCGGCACTGCTTTTTCGGCATCAGCATCGGCGACAAATCGCTGTGGGGCAAGGGCCACGGCACCGAGGCGACGCGGCTGATCCTGCGCTACGCCTTCCACGTGCTCAACCTCAACCGCGTCTGGCTGCACGTCTACGAGTACAACCCGCGCGCCATTCGCGTCTACGAAAAGGTCGGCTTCCGCATCGAGGGCCGGCTGCGGCAGGACGTCTTTTACGATGGCCGTTACTGGGACACCGTCTCGATGGGCATCCTGCGCGAGGAGTGGGAAGCGATGCAGGCGCTCGCTCAGGGGCCTCAGTGAAGTTGCGCGCGCAAGGCGTGGAGCTTGCCGTCCCGCAGTTCGACGACGACGTCGGGGGCCGTCACGAGCCGCTGCGCATTGGTGACCTTCTTCCCCCGAAGAACCTGGTAGAGCGGGGTGGACGCGCTGCCGCGCGTGATGAAGGTGTAGCGCCCCGGTTGCTGCACCTGCCCGCCGTTGCCGTCGGGCTCGCCGGGCCGGACGTCGAAGATGCGCAGCCCGTCGGACCGCAGGAGGAGCTCGGCGGTCAACACGCGCTCCTCGTCCTCTCTCAGCGGCCGGTCGGGGAGCATCACCGTCTTGCCAAGGCCTAGCAGGGCCCAGGCGTCGGGCGAATCGGTGTTGCGGAGCCGGGCGAAGGCGTCGATCAGGTGGTCGTCCTGGCTCTGCGGCACCCACTCCTTGCGAGGCTCCTTGCCCGCGAGCTTTTTGAGCTCCGGGCCGCCGTCGGCTCGCGAATCCCCGCGGTCGGCCCAGACGACGGCCAGCACCAGCGCCAGCGGCACGCCGATGCCCAGGACGAGAAGCGCGGCAACCCACCACGGGCCGATGCCTTTCGCCACGTCCGGGAGCAGGGGGAGCTTGGGCGCGGGCGGTTGCGCCTGAATGGCGCTGCTGCTCGCCGGAGAGGGCGGAGACGCGGTGATCGCCTGCTTGTCGGGCTTTCGCGAGGTGCGCTTGCTCATGGATGGTCCCCGACGCTTGTCGTGGGACAGGCTTTCCAGCCTGTCCGGGCATTCCTCTGTCGCGACGGTCGTTCTCAGGCGGGAAAGCCTGTCCTACGACGGCCGATGCTTTCGCAGCGCTTCGAGCGTGCGCTGAAACTCGGCCGGCAACGGCGCCTCGGCCTCCAGGAGGGTACCGCGCCGCGGGTGACGCAGCCGCAACCGGTGCGCGTGCAGGGCCTGGCGCGAGAGCAGCAGCTCGTCCTCGGCATCCTCTTCGCGCCGGCCGGCCAGGTCCGACAGGTGCAGCCGGTCGCGCCCGCTGTACACCTTGTCGGCCAGCACCGGACAGCCGACGCTCGCCAGGTGGACGCGGATCTGGTGGGTGCGGCCCGTGCGCGGCTGGACGCGGACGTAGGTGAAGCCTCGAAAGCGCTCGATCACCTCGTAATAGCTACAGGCGTCCTTGCCGTCCTCGTCCTCGTCGTCGGCAATAGTCATCTTGACGCGGTCGTGCGGGTGATGGCCGATCTTGCCCTCGATGTAATCGCTGTCGCGGTCGAGCACGCCCGCGGTCAAGGCGACGTACTCCTTGAACACCTTGCGGTACTCGAACATCAGGCTGAGGTCGCGGTGCGTCTGCTCCTCCTTGGCGACGAGGATGGCGCCGCTCGTGTCGCGGTCGAGTCGGTGGACGATCCCGGCCCGGTAATCGCCGTTGAGCCCGCTCAGTTGTGGAAAGCGGAAGCGCAGCGCGTTGACGAGCGTGCCCGACCAGTGGCCCTTGGCGGGGTGGACCACCATGTCGGCCGGCTTGTTCACGATCGCGAGATGTTCGTCCTCGTAGAGGACGTCGAGGGGAATGTCCTCCGCCACCGGCTGCGGGTGCGTCGCCTCGGGCGGGCGCACCAGGATCTGGTCGCCGTGCCGCACCTTGTAGCTCGGCTTGGCCACCTTGCCGTTGACGGAGACTCCGCCTCCGTCGATGACGCGCTGGACGACCGCGCGGCTGTAGTCGGCGAAGACGCTGACGAGGTACTGATCGAGGCGCACCCCGTCCACGCGCAGTCGGGCAACGTGCTCCACGATCTTCGCGTCGGGGGGAGGGGCTTCGGCCACGAGGGGAATGAGGTCGTTCATGGGTGGGCGCTGGTTCCTGGTGTGGGGGCGCCCCGTTCCGTGGGAGAGGCGCTACTGTCCCGAGGCCCCCTCGGGGGGGTGGTATTCCTTGAGGAGCCGGTCGCGCTCGCTCTTGGTGTCCTCGTTCTTGAGCCGGTCCAACTGTTTCTCGGCGTCCTTGGCCAGCGCGCTGTCCTTGTGGTCCTTGATGAGCTTATTGTACCGATCGCGCGCCGTGTCGAGGTTGCCCAAACACTCGTTGCCCTTGGCGGCGCACCACAGGGCCTCCTGCGCCAGTTGCGGGGCCGGGGCCGGCTCCTTGACCAGTTCCTCGTAGAGAGCGGTCGCTTTGCGAATGCGCTCGAAGGCGAGGGGCGACTTCATGCCGAGCTCGCGGATGCCTTCGTGGAGGAGGCGGCGGGCCTCGCGGAAGCGGGCCACGCGGCCCGGCGCGGTCGTCTTGAAGGTCTTGTCGTTGATGGCCTCGTCGAGCTGGCTGGGGAAGACGGCGCCGTCGAGGCGCATCCAGCGCTCGGAGTTGGCGTTGCGCGAGGAGGTCGAGAAGTAGCGCCAGGTGACGACCAGCACGACGACGAGCGCGGCGAGGCCCACCAGCAGGAGCGTGCCGCGCGAGGGGCCTTGCTTGATGCCCTGGTAGGCCTGCCCGAACTTCTCGACCAGGATGCTGCCTTCCCCTTTGTGCACCGTCATGACGCCCCCGGGACTTCTCGCGTGCTCCACGCGTCCATACTTCGCTTGGGAATGATTTGGTGATCTTAGGGCGAGCGGGCGGGCTGGTCAAGCCGCGTTCGCTGGGGCCGCGGGGGGGGGCGGCCGGCCGGCCCGCGCGCGCGCGCCCACGGGCGGGGGCCCGCGACGCCCACCCACAACCATCCGCCCCGCAACCCCGCGATAACCACAC
>JBBSEZ010000429.1:0-8469 GCA_038239195.1 Gemmatales bacterium | reverse complement strand
CCACGGCCGCCTGCCCCGCGGGGGCCTGGGCCGCCGACTCCACCTCGACGGTCAGCTCGAGCCACGCCTCCGGGTTGGCCGCGTCGTCGACGCGGATCTGGAAGACGTGGGCCAGCTCGGTCACCGTGGCGACGGCGTTGTGGCTCTTGAGCGAGCCGCGCCCGTGGCGGCCGACCACGTGGCGCACGATCAACTCCTGCATGGGAGCCTCCTATGGGGGCGAACGGGTTGTGGACAAAGGGGGCGGAAGCGCCGGAGAACCTGGCGCCCGCTTCAAAAGATGATCCGGGGTGGGATCGCGTCGTCCCAGCGTCCGTCCGAGCGCTCCGGGGGAGCGTCTCTTCGGGCCGTCCTGGGGACGGAGGGCCTGCGTCCGGGGCGAGGGCAGGGCGCAAGCCTGCCGGTTCGTCGGTGAGCGAGCCGTGGTACCGTTCCCACGGTGACTCTGCGGCGGCGCCTTCGGTTGGCGCCGCCCATCGCCCCAGACGCGGGCCATCGCGGCGAGGCCGTCAGGGCGGCCCCGGTTCGGTCACTCGGCCTGGTCGGGCATCGGCTCGGCGTCAGCGGGAGGCCACTGGGCGTCCCGGACGTACTCCGCGCTCCTCTGGATGACCGTCAGGAGCGCGCCCAGGTCGTCGGCGTCGAAGTTCCTGGTGTACCGGTAAGCCCCGTCGCGGTCCCGGTACGATCTCTCGACCGACACGGAGTAGAACGTGAGGGGCTTGCCCTGGTGCTGGGCCTCGCGCGACCAGATGCTGGCCGACACGTCGCCCTCGTGGAACGACTGGATCGGCCGCCGCTTCGCCTCCGGCGTCGCGGGCGCCGCGTCCCTCGGGGCGGTTTCCGCCGGCGTCGTGCCGGCATCGTCCTTGATCTTCCTGGCCACGGGCTTCGTGGCAACGGCTTTCGTCATAAGAGGCAGTGGAAAGAATGACTCAGAGCAGTGTGTTGCCTCGTGCTTTCCTGCGTCTCCGCTCATTCTTTCCTCTGCCTCCAAGAGACCGCCGCCCCCGCGCCTACAAGATTCCGAACGGAAAAATTCGGTGGTGACTCCGCGGGCCTTCCAGGGGTGATTCCCGGCTGACATAGTGGCAGGAGTACCCGGAGGGAAGACCCATGGCAGAGCAAGACTGGTCGCTGTGTGCATGTCCGAACCCCGCCTGTTCCGCCTACGGCCAGCGCGGCGCCGCCACCCTGCGCCCCCACGGTTGGTCCAGCAAGCCCCAGGGCATCCGCTGCCTGCGCTGCTCCCTGTGCGGCAAGGACTTCTCCGCCCGCCGAGGCACTCCCTTGTTCCGCTCCACCCTCCCCCCGGAGAAGGCCGACCTCGTCGGCAGGCACCTCACCGAGGGCTGCGACATGCGCGCCGCCGCCCGCCTCTGCGGCGTCAGCCTCAACGCCGTCCTTCGCTTCGCCAAGCGGGCCGGAGACCACGCCCAGGAGTTCCACGAGCAGAAGGCCCAGCACGTCCCCATCCGCCAGATGCAGGCAGACGAGGCTTGGGCCTTTGTGGGAAAAAAAGACAAGAACTGTGACGACGACGATCCCGACGACAAGGAGCAGGGCAGTTACTGGGACCACGTCCTGTTGGGCCCCGAGAGCAAACTGGTCATCACCCTGATCGTCGGCCGGCGCACCGAGGAGGTGCTCTTCCAGGCGTTCACGGACTTCTACGCACGGACGGACGGGGCACTGCCGGAGTTGATAACCACCGACGAGTACAAAGCTTACGAGGCGGTGATCTACCACACCTACGGGGTGTGGAAGGAAGACCTGGGCCTGAGCGAGCAGGAGGAGATCGAGTGGGACGAGGCGGAGATGCCGCGGTTCTACTTCCCCGAGGAGATCGCCTACGCCACGGTGCATAAGGAGCGCGAGAAGGGTCGGGTGGTCAAGATAGACAAGCGGGTGGTGTTCGGGACGGAGAAGCAGGTGGCCGACGGCTGAGGGAGAGCGACACCTCCAAGACGGTCAACACCAGTTACGTGGAGCGCTGGAACGGTACGCAGCGGCACGTCAACGCGCGGAAGGCGCGGAAGGTGTACACGTTCTCCAAGGAGTTGGTGTTTCACGTGGCGGTGACCTACCTGTGTCTGGTGGCTTACAACTTCTGCTGGGAGCCGCGTACGTTGCGTCAGAAGGTGCAAGACGATCCGCCGCGCCATCACAATCGGACGCCCGCGATGGCGGCCGGTTTGACGGAGAAGACTTGGACGATGGCGGAAGTCCTGAGCTACCCCCTGTACCCACTCGTGCCCCCCGGCGCCCCGGGCGAGGAAGAAAAAGACAAAGCGCCTCCGAATTGTGGCGGAGAATTGGCGGAAGCCCGATAGAGTCACCACCCCTTTTCGGATGCCTCGCAAGAGAAAGCCGTCACGCGCCAAAGAGCAATTCTGGATCGGCTACTGCCGCAAGTCCACGGATATACCGTCGCCGAAGAAGGACCGACTTGAAGTTGTGGAACAGGCATTGGGACGTAATCCTGCTGTGGCGGAGCGAGAAGGTTGTAATCTGTTTTCATGCGGAATCGATTATGTTTGCTGCCTGGATCGTCACAGGCAATTCACCCACTCTAATTGCATGACCTTCGGCACTAGCTCTCTCACTCAATTCTCTCCGCGATACTCGACCGGAATGTCTTGCTTTTCGATGATGTGAAACTTATCGACCATCAACGTGGCCAGTTCGTCCCGGTACTCGTCCAGGTGATCCAGCACCTCCGACACGGCGTCCTGCATCGCCTCGAACGTCTTGTGCCACCGGCTCAGCGCCTTCTGCTTCAGGAACTTCCACAGCCGCTCGATCAGGTTCGCGTTCGGCGAGTAGGGCGGCACCGGCTCCAGGCGGAACTCCGGATGACGTTGCAGCCACTCCTGGACCACCGGCTTGCCGTAGTACGCGGCATTGTCCAGGTAGAGGATGAACCGCTCGGTCTCGGGGTGCCGCTCGCGCACGTGGCGCAGCAGGTTGATGAATTGTTCGCCGTTGACGTTGTCTCGGGTCAACCGCAGGTCCAGGTGTTCCTGGTCGTCGGGGCAATACGCCCCCAGGATGTTCAGGCGCTTGCGGCCGCCGCCCATGCCCACCAGGAACCGCTGCCCCACGAGCAACCAGCAGGAGAAGACCAGGCCCAGCCCCCACACCGGGTGGCAGGCATCCACGAAATAGCGCCGCGTCTTCGGCGCCCCTTCGCGGCGCGCCTGGCCTTCTGCCGCTCGTACTTCGCGACGAACGCTTTTTGCTTGTCCGGGTCGGCTTTCCACAGGAAGCCGGTCACCTTGTGGTAGCTGACGCCGACCCGCTTGAGCAAGTCCTTCACGCCGCTGGGCGAGTAGCTGACGTGGAACGTCTCCTTAATCCTCAATCCAGTGGCGAACCTGGTCCGAGTTGCGGAAGCAACCCGCGGCGACCTTGGCCTTGAGTTCTCCGACCTGGCCGGGGCGGAGCTTGCCGGGATCGCCCTTGTAGTGGAGGGTGCAGAGGGCCTCGAGGCCCTTGTTGCGATAGACGCGGAGCCATTCGCCCAGTTGGGTGAGGCTCACCCCCAACAACTCAGCGACTTCTTCTCGGGCTTTCCCCGCGGCAACTGCCAAGACGGCGGTGAGGCGTTGGTAGACACGCCGATCAAGGGTCTCCTTGCGTTGCCGTTCGATTCCCCTCCGTTGCTCGGGAGTCAGGTCTATCGGTTTCATGATCGTGTGCGTAGGCTATCTCAGGGATACGGTAACTTGCGACGTCCCTCCAACGTGGCCCATTGTATGCATCGGTTCTCCATCGGCGACGGTATACGACGAGTACCTGCGGAAGGGCTACCCGATCGCGTCGGGGGTGATCGAGGGGGCGTGCCGGCACTACGTGAAGGACCGGATGGAGCGGACGGGGATGAGTTGGGTCAAGCCGGAGGCGCAGGCCATGCTGGAGTTGCGCAGCACGGCGTTGAACGGGGATTGGGACCAGTTTTTCACGTTCCGCATCGAGCAGGAAACCCAACGCCTCCACCCCCATCGCGGCCTGTTGGAGGCCGTTTCATGGCCCATGGCTGTCTAGCGGACGGCCGGTTGCGCCCGCGCCCAACTCGCCCTGGGACGGCTTTGCAAGACAATCTCGTTCTGCAAATTCTATTCGTCGGGCTGCAAGACAAAGACCTTTCGGAAAGGGATTGTCTTGCAAAGCCGCGTGGGTGTCGGGCGCGCAATGCAATCCACTACTGACTGGAGGTGGCCGAGGCCGGCTCGGGCTGGTCGGTTTGTGGAGGGGGCGACCGGCCCCCTCACCCCAGCAACTCCGTCACGGGCACGGTGCCAACCACCTGCCCGGCAAGCAGCAGTGGAACGTCATCCTGCAACCCGTGGTCCTGCCGCTGCCGGTAGGTCGGGGCCGCGCCAGGGCCGGTCGGATCGGTGTAGACTTCCACGCGCGAATCGACCAGGTTGATGATCCAGTAGACCGCGATTCTCTCCCTGGCGTAGAGCCGGCCTTTGTCGTTGCGGTCGTGGGCCAGCGTCGAATCGGACACCTCCACGAGGATGCCGACGTCCTGCGGGCCTGGATGGCGCGTCGCGTAGCGGGTGCTTGGACCAAGCACAATGGCCAGGTCCGGCTCCGGCTCGCTGTCGGTTGTCGTCATCGCACATTGGATGCGCACGCGCCAGGCGCTGGGCAGGCGGCTGCGAATCGCCTCGTCGGCCCGGGCAAGAGCGCAATCGTGCGGCGGGTTGTGCGCCATCTTGGGTGTGATCCATCCTTCGAGGAGCTCGACGCGGTCGTCCTCTGTCAGAATGCCGGTCTGGATCATCCGGTGATACTCGTCCACGGTGAAGCGCCGCACGGGAAACGGCGCCATCGGAAATCCGGGGCCATACGTCGAGGTGTTGATGGACATCGTGCTCTCCTCGGCATGGACGTCGGCACCGACGTCGGGCGACGATTCGCATTGTCGCTCCTGGTGCGGGAGGCGTCAACGGCCGCCGGTGGAGAACTGGCTGCGGACGGTGTTCCGCTCGTACGGCAGGCTTTCGAGCCTGACTCTTCGGGCGCCTGACGACCGGCAGGACTTGTAGGACGGCTCGGGAGAGCCGTCCTACAGCGCATGCCTTTTCCTGCCGGTCGCGTCGGGCTCGAAAGCCCGCCCTACAGCGCCGCCTTCCACACCGCCAACTCCTTGCGGTCGAAGTTCCACAGCTTCCGCCCCGACACCACCTTCTTGAACGTCGCCGGGCCCGGAACGTCGTATTTCGCCAGCAACTCCTGCAAAAACGCCCCGTCCTCCGCGGTCGGCTCCTCAATCGCCGCGTCGTTGCCGAGCGCCTCGATGGCCCCTCCCACGAACACGGTGCCCTCGTACATCGAATCGGCGAGGGCGTCGCCGGCGTTGCCGCAGATCACGATGCGGCCCTTCTGCATCATGAAGCCGGCCACGTACCCGCAGTTCCCGCCTATCAGCAGGGTGCCGCCCTTCATCGAGACGCCCGCCCGCGCCGCCGCGTCGCCGCGCACCACTACCGTCCCGCCGCGGATGGCCGCCGCCGCCCCGTTGCCGGCGTGGCCGTCGACGACCACCGTGCCGTTCATCATCGACTCGGCGACGCCCCAGCCGGCGCTGCCGCGCACCTCGAGGGTGGCGCCGTCCATCAGCCCGCCGCAGTAGTAGCCGACGCTGCCGTCGAAGACGACGCGCACCGGCTGGAGTAGGGCGACGCCCAGGTTGTGGCGCGCGTCGGGGCCCTGCACGAGCAGGTCGGTCTCGCCCGCGGCGATCGCCTGGCGCAGTTCCTGGTTGATCTGGCGCGGGGACTTGGTGTGGCAGTCGATGGTGAAGGGCAAGGTATCATCTCCCGGCCGTCTGTGGCGCGGCCTGTCCGACGGTCCAACTCCTCATCGTCCCCGGCGCCGGCTCCACCGCCGAGAAGTTGCGCCCCAGCGCCCGCCGCAGCGCCACCTCTTCCGTGGCCAGCGCCACCCAGTCGTCGGTCTCCGCCACGATCAGCGGCTTGAGGCCGAAGCGGTCCTTGACGTACGCCAGCCCCTTGTCCCAGGCCGCCAGGTAGCTGAACGCCCCGTCGAAGTCGTCCAGCGACGAGCGCAGGGCATCTTCCAGCGACAGGCCCGCCGCGAGCCGGTCGCGCAGGTAGACGCCGACCACCTCCGAGTCGTTGTCGGTGTGGAAGACGTGTCCCTTCTGCTCGTAGCGGCGGCGCAACTTGTGGTAATTGGTCACGTGTCCGTTGTGGACGGTGGCGACGTCGGGGACTCCGTGGGCCCAGAAAGGCTGCGAATGGCTGAGGTCCACCCGGCTCTCCGTCGAGAGCCGCGTGTGGCCGATGCCGTGCGAGCCGACGCGCGCCGAGATGCGATGGTCTTTTTCCAGCGAGGCGGGCGAGCCGACCTGCTTGATGATCTCGAGCCGATGGCCGACGCTCACCACCTCGGAGCCGGGGAAGTTGTCGAGCACGGACTTCTCCGCGTCGATGGCGGTTGGCTCCTGCTTGGCGTCGAGCTCCAGGCGGACGTAGGCCCCCGTCGCCTGATGGCGCAGCACCGGGCTGATCCCGCCGAGCGATTCGAGCGTGGACAGGACGGCCCGCGCCTGATCGGCCCCTTCGGGCAACTTCATCTGCACCACCCAGAACGGCCGGTGCTCGCCGAATAGCGCCACGCCGGCGGAATCGGGGCCGCGACAGCCCAGGGCCTCCAGCATAGAGAGAAGGACCTGGCCGAGAGGGCGCTCGCTGCCGCGCTTGTCGAGAAAGCCAACGATGCCGCACATGGGTTTCCTACTTGAGCTCGGGCGCCTCAGCGATTATACACAACCTTCGGCCCCGTGTCATTTCGCGCCAGGGCGAGGGGCAGAACTTCGTTTCCCGTAGGACGGCTCTCCTGAGCCGTCCAGGCTCCGGACGGCTCAGGAGAGCCGTCCTACAAAGATGCCCCCTCCCCCTCGCCTGACAACCTTCGAGGACGCAGCCCCCGTGGACCGCAGCACGCTCGAGAGCCAGCTCCAGCACGACGGCATCGACTACGTCCTCGTTCAGTTCGTCGATCTTCACGGCTCGCCGAAGGTGAAGATGGTCCCGCGCGACGCGGTGCCGTCGGTCGCCGAGACCGGGGCGGGGTTCGCCGGCGGGGCCGTCTGGGGCATGGGCCAGAACGCCTCCTCGCACGACATGATGGCGCGCATCGACCCGGCCAGCTATACCCTCGTCGCCTGGCAGCCGGGCCTGGCCCGCTTCGCCGCCGACCTCTACGTGGACAATGCCCCCTTCCCCTACTGCCCGCGCGTCAACCTCAAGCGCGTCGTCGGCGAGGCCCGCGCCGCCGGCTACGTCTTTAACGTCGGCGTCGAGCCCGAACACTTCCTCGTCACGCGCACGGTCTCTGGCGCCATCGCCCCGTGGTCGCCCGACGGGGTCGATTCGCTCGCCAAGCCGTGCTACGACTACAAGAGCATGGCCGCCGCCTACGACTACCTGCGCGACATGAACGACGCCCTGCGCAAGCTCGGCTGGGGCGTCTACCAGTCGGACCACGAGGACGCCAACGGGCAGTACGAGATCAACTTCCACTACGCCGACGCGCTGACCACTGCCGACCGCTTCGTCTTCTTCAAGATGCTGGCGGCCTCGACGGCGAAGAAGTACGGGGCCATCGCCACCTTCATGGCCAAGCCGTTCGCCGACCGCACCGGCAGCGGAGCGCACCTGCACTATCACCTCGCCGACGCCGAGAACGGGCACAACCTGTTCGCGGCCCCCGTCGAGGCGGACCGGCACGGCCTCGGCCTGAGCGAGCTGGCCTACCACTTCCTCGGTGGCGTGCTGGTCCACGCCCGCGCGCTCTGCGCCGTCACCTCGCCTACCGTCAATTGCTACAAGCGCCTCCAGGTAGGGACCGGACTGACGGGCACGCGCTCGGGCTTCACCTGGACGCCGGCCTTCATTGCGTATGGCGATAACAACCGCACGCAGATGATCCGCACCCCCGAGCCGGGGCACGTCGAGGACCGCACCGTGTCGTCGGCCTTCAACCCCTACCTGGCGCTCGCCGCCTACCTCGCGGCGGGGCTCGACGGGGTGAAGCGCAAGCTCGACCCCGGCGCGCCCAACCGCGACAACGCCTACGCCCTGGGGCTGGAGGAGATGGCCCGCCGTGGGGCCCGGCTGTTGCCGCAGAGCCTGTCGGAGGCGCTCGACGAGCTGGAGCGCGACGAGGTGGTGCGCGGCGGGCTGGGGCCCATCGCCGAGGAGATGTTGCGCCTCAAGCGCGCGGAGTGGAACGACTTCCACCGCCAGGTGACGGCCTGGGAGGTGGAGCGCTACCTGACCATGCTGTAGGGAACGCCCTCCGTGGCGTTCCGCGAGAGCCTCGCCGGCGGCGTGACGGTTTCTCCCAGGCGGCGGAACGCCCCGGGGGGCGGTGCCGACCGGTGGCGGGCCCGCCGGGGTTGGGACCCCCCGCCGGGCGGTGCCGGGT
>JBBSEZ010000428.1:0-8504 GCA_038239195.1 Gemmatales bacterium | reverse complement strand
GGGCGCCGGCACGGACACGACGGGCGACGTGACGCAGCCGGGCGGCAGCGGCACCGCCTACGTGGTCAAGGCCGCCACCACGCCACACACCTACAGCGAGGAAGGCGCCTACACCTTCACCGTCACCATCACCGAGACCGGTGCCAGCGCGTCGAGCAGCGCCTCGAGCACCGTCAACGACGCCGCGTTGGCCCCCGGGACATTGACGGCGCCTTCGGTCAAGGAAGGGCAAGCGTTTTTCAACCAGGTGCTGTTCCACTTCACCGACGCCAACCCGACCGCCACGGCCGCCGACTTCACGGCGGTCATCACCTGGGGCGACACGACCTCCGACACGGTGACCAGCACGCTGGGCGCGGCCGGACAGATCGTGGCCAGCGGCGATGGCTTCGACGTGCGGGGCTCGCACACCTATCCGGAGGAGTTGACCGGCCAGACGTTCGCCGTGCAGGTCACCGACCACGTGCAGACGGCCAGCCGATCGAACACCAGCTTCAGCGTGGCCGACGCTGGTCTGTTGGTGTTCGCCAACGCCTCTTCCAAGGTGGAAGGCGTGTCGTTCAACGGCTCGGTGGCGAAGTTCCTCGACACCGATCCGAACGGGACGGCGACGGACTACACCGCCGTGATCCACTGGGGTGACGGCTCGTCCGACAGCACGGTCACGAGCACGACGGACGCCGCGACGGTCGGCCGGATCGTGGTCTCTGGAGGCGGTTTCCAGGTCAACGCCGTCCACACCTACGCCGACGAGAACGCGGCAGACAGCATGACGGTCACGGTCACCGACACGGGCGGGGCCAGCGACAGCGACGGTGTCGCCGTGGCCGTCTCCGACCAGCAGCTCACGGGCCTGGTCATCGCCGGCGCCTTCGCGACGTCCGGGGCCGAGGGCTCGCCCATCGGGCAGTCGTCGAGCAACCCCACCGACTTGATCGCCACGTTCGCCGACCCCGCTGGCTTCGGCAACGAGGGGCCGGGCGATTTCCAGGCCGTCATCAACTGGGGCGACGGCTCCCCGACGGACGCTGGCACGTTGACAGCGACGAACGCCCCCGGCACGTATCGAGTGACCTACCCGACCGACCACACCTATGCCGAAGAGGGGAAGTACATCGTCTCCGTGTCGGTCGCGCACGACGGCCTGGGCACGCTCGTCGTCAGCCAGCCGATCGCCATCGCCGACCCGGCGGTGACGCTGAACCCCACGCCCGCGAGCGCGACCTTCAGCGCGGTCGAGGGGAGTGCGTCGGCAGTGCAGACGGTGGCGACGTTCGCCGACGCGGGCAATCCCGTCGCGGCCAGCGCCGAGGGCCTGACCGAATACGGCGCCACCATCGATTGGGGCGACAGCAGCGGCCCCACCACGGGGACGATTGGCTTCAGCTCGGGGACCAACACGTTCACGGTGTCCGCGGCCCACACCTACGCCGAGGAGAGCGCGGCCAACCCGGGCGGCGCCCCCTACGCCATCACGGTCACGGTGCATCACGGGACGGCGCCCGACGTCAGCGGCGTCACGGCCAAGGCCGCGGTCTCTGACCCGTCGGTGCGGGCCACGGGCGGGCTGACGCTGACGGGCACCGAGAACGTCGCGCTGGCCAGCCAGACGGTGGCGACGTTCACCGACCCAGGCGGTGCCGAAGCGCAGGGCGACTACACGGCCGACGTCGATTGGGCCGGCACGGGCACCAACTACACACTCGGGGCCGGCACGGTCACTTACGACTCCGCGTCCAACGCGTTCAGGGTGACGGCGGGGGGCAACACCTTCGCGGAGGAGGGCACGCCCGCCATCAAGGTGCGCATCAACCACGAGGGCAGCGCCTCCATCGTCGTCAGCGATACCGCTGTCATTTCCGATCCGGCAGTGGTGCCCACGGCGGTGGCGGTCAGCGCGGTCGAGGGCGCGGCGCTGCCTGCCACCACAGCAGTGGCGACGTTCGCCGATCCGGGAGTGACGGTCGAGGCGCTGGGCGACTACGGCGCCACCATCGATTGGGGGGACGGCACCTCGGCGACCCCGGGCACGATCGCCCTGGTCAGCGGCACCCTCACGGTCCAGGGCAGTCACGCCTACGCGGAGGAGGGCTCGTACACCACCCGGATCACCCTTACCCACGACTCCGCGCCGAGCGTCGGCGTTACCGGCGTGGCGACCGTGTCCGATCCGGCCATCGCGACGGTGACCGACGTCTCGGCCAACGTGCCGACCGGCATCGTGGAAGGGCAGTCCACGGGCGCCATCGCGAAGATAGCCACCTTCGTCGATCCGGGCGGCCAGGGCAAGGAGAGCGCGGGCGACTTCGCGGCGACGATCGACTGGGGCGACAACACCACCTCCATCGGCACAGTGATCCCGCTCGGCGGTGGGGCCTATAACGTGAACGCCCCGGCGCACACCTATGCCGAGGACGGCACCTACCCCATCGAGGTGTCGGTCGCGCACGACCTGACGGCGACGGCGACCTCCACGGGGCAGAACGTCACCATCGGCGAGGCTGCGGTGAGCACTCCCGCGGTGGTCGCGGTGAGCGCGGTCGAGGCCACGCGTACCAACGCCATCGCGGGGCTGGCGACGTTCCACGATGCGTCGGGGACCGTTGCGCCAATGGGAGACGCGTTCGCGGCGACCATCGACTGGGGCGACACCACTGCGGCGAGTACGGGGACCGTGGTGTCGCTGGGCAACGGCGACTACCGCGTGGATGCGCCGACGCACACCTACGCTGAGGAGGGCAGTTTCACGATCGCCGTCACGGTCGCGCACGAGGGCGTTGCCGGCACGCCGGGCACGACAACGGCCACAGTCGCCGACCAGCAGTTGACCAACCTGGCCTCGGCCAACTTGCCGGCGAGTGGACTGGAAGGCGAGCAGCTCGCCGCCTTCAACGGCATCGCCACCTTCGCCGACCCAGCAGGAGTTGGGAGCGAGGCGCTGCCGAGCGCTTTCACGGCGACGATCCACTGGGGCGACAACACGACGTCCCCGGGCACGGTGGTCTCTCTGGGCACCGGCAACTATCGCGTGGACGCCCCAGCGCACGCCTACGCCGAAGAGGGCACCTACGTCGCCAGCGTCACCCTCGAGCACGACCTGTTGGAGGCGGTCACCACGCCTGGCCAGACCATCGCGATCGCCGAGCAGCAGATCGGCACGCCCGTCGTCGCCCCCACCAACCCGTTCGCGGAACGACAGGGCAACGCCACCACCCTCGCCACCTTCACCGACCCGGCGGGCGCCGGCGTGGAGACGACGGCCGACTTCGCCGCGACCGTCGATTTCGGCGACAATAGCGGTCCGGTTGCGGGCACGGTGGTGTCGGACGGGGGCGGTAACTATCACGTGGATGGGCCCAGCCACACCTACGCGGAAGGAGGCGCACACGCCCTCGAGGTGAGCGTCTCCCATGACCTGCGCGCCCCCGTTACGGGCACGGCGACGGTAAACGTTGCCGACGCGGCCCTGACGGCGGGGGCGCTGACGCCGCCCATCGCCACGGAAGGGGAAGCGATCTCCGGCGCGGTGCTGTTCCACTTCAGCGACGCCGACCTTCTGGGCATGGCAAGTGACGACGTCGCCACCGTGACGTGGGGCGACGGCTCCGTGGAGACGAGTGCCGCGAGCCCCACCCAGGTGCAGGTGGTGGCCCACACCGGCGGCGGGGGCGGCTTCGACGTGGTGGGCAACCACACCTACCTCGAGGAGATCGCCACGGGCGTGACCTTCCGCGTCTCCGTGACCGACCGCGGTGCCGCCCCGGCAGCGGGCTCCGTCACCAACTTCACCGTCGCCGACGCGGCCCTGAGCGGAACGCTCTCCCCGCCAAGCCCTGTCGCGGGGGCGCCCATCGCGAACGCGGTCCTGTTCCACTTCGCGGACGCCGACCCGGGCGGCACTCTGTCGGACTACACCGCCACGGTACACTGGGGCGACGGCTCTCCCGACGAGACGAGCGGGAGCGGCAACGTGTCCGTGGTGGCCAACAGCGGGGGCTTCGACGTGAAGGGCAGCCACACCTACCTGGCAGGGGGCCCCACCGCGACGGCCTTCCGGGTCGCAGTCCAGGATGGGGGAGGGCCGAGCATCGCCCGCAGCGCTCCCCTCACCGTCGATCCCCACGCGCTCATCAGCGGCACCACGGGCAACGACACGATCGTCGTCACCCGGGGCTCGTCGGGTGTTGGTTCGGTCGAGTACGTCCTCGACGGCGGGCCGGCGGTGACGCTGACCAGCATCGTCTCCTTCGCGTTCAACGGCAACGGCGGCGACGACGCGATGACGGTCGATCTGGCGCCCGGCCGGCCGCTGGTCTCCGGCGCGGTCGCGTTCAACCCGAACCGCGGGACAGCGAGCGTGCTGGTGGTCAACGCCGCCGGCTCCGCCAGCGCCCCGAACGGCATCACCCGGACGCAGGTGGGAGTCGTCAGTGTGGACGGGCAGACGGTGCTCTACAACAACGTCCCGACCATCACCGGGGCGCTGACGATCAACGGCCCGATGGCGGTCAACGCCGAGACGGGCCCCGACACGGCTGACCGGCCGACGGCGTTCGCCCGGCTGACGCCACAGGAGCGTTTCGTGCAAGCGCTCTACCTGGATGCCCTGGGTCGGCCGGGGCTCAAGGCGGAACTGGATGGCTGGGCGGGGCTGCTGGACGGCTCGGTGGCCGCGCGCCAGGCGGTGGCGAGCGGCATCGAGGGGAGCTCGGAGGGCCTGACGCACCTGGTGAAGACGTGGTACGTGGCCTACCTCGGCCGGCAGGCGGCGGGCGGCGAGGAGCAGGGCTGGGTCGGCCTGTTGCAGGCGGGGCAGACCGAGGAGCAAGTCCTCAGCGACGTCCTCGGCAGCAACGAGCTCTACGGCCGCGCCCAGACTCTGATCTCGACGGGGACGGCGGACAAGCGTTACGTGAAGGCGCTCTACCTGGTACTGCTCGATCGCACGCCAAGCGATGGAGAGGCGGCGAGCCAGAACGCCGCGCTGAATGGCTCGAACCGCCAGGCGGTGGCGTTGGAGCTCTTGACGAGCCAGGAGCTCCGCATGGACCAGTTCGAGGGCTACTCCAACGTCCTTCTGCACCGGCCGGCCGACGGGAGCGGGCTGAACGACTGGGTGTTTTCCGAGATGGACATGCGGAAGGTGCGGCTGGGTTTCGAGGCAAGCGACGAGTTCTTCGCCAACGGCTGAGGAGAATTGAGCACGGGCGAGGCGGACAACGCCAGGCACAGGGTTTCTTTTCCAACGGTGGATCGGTCCGGGCTGTTGTCAGCCCTGACCGGTCGATGTCCCTGCCTGGCCCGCTTTGGAGGCGAATCGCTACCGACCTCGAAACGACGGAGGCTGGCGTGTAGGATGCGGCGAGTTGGGCCTGTCCCTTGCGCGTTCGCGATCGAAGGGCGGCCGTTTACCCGGGAGGACACACCGTGAAGCGTTACTTCGAGTTCGTGAAGGGGACGTCGAGCAAGTTCTGGGAGATCACCCTGAAGGGCGGGGACGTGACCACGCGCTACGGCAAGATCGGCAGCGGGGGGCGGAGCACGACCAAGTCCTTCGACGATAATGCCGGCGCCAAGCAGTTCGCCGAAAAGATCATCGGCGAAAAGTCCCGCGAAGGCTACGTCGAAAAGCTGTGACGGCCGGCGCGCTGCCCCCCCGCGGGGGCTTCCGGGCAGGCGCCTTGAGCGCTCAACGGAGCATGGCGGATGCCGTCCGGCGACGAGGGAGATGGGCGCAAGAAGAGGGAGATGGAAAAGGGCTTGCGACACGTGTCGCAAGCCCTTGGAGTGGAGGCGCTGATCCCACCCCTGGAGTTTGTTATGATCGGCCAACGAAAACCCGTCCGCTTTCCACCGCCGTCTCCCCCGCGCGCCGGGCCCTCTTGGCGCCGAGGAAGCAGGCGTACTCCGGGCGCGAACTGAAATCCTCGATCTGCCAGATAACGGGGGCGCCCGCGCGCTGCGATAGGTGGATGGCGAGCTTATTTCCGAGGTGGACCGCCACGTGAGCGCCCCAGGCCGCGGACGTCCGGTTGAACAGGAGCAGATCGCAGGGCGCCAGTTCGCCAACGACGGCCCGGGTGTGAGTCACGTCCTCCCAGAGCTCGCTCGAACGGTAGTCGGGCGGAGCAAGCCCGAAATGGCGGATCAACTCATAGGCGAACTGCTGGCAATTGGCGCCGCCGTCGAGGCCCACGACACCCTCGGCGCCGGGATAGCGGGCACCATTGTACCGGACGCGATGGAAACGCGCCGGGATGGTTAGCGGAGAAAGGGAGTAATCGAGGTTTTCGGGCTCGCCGATGGAATGGGGCATGCGAGAGGCTGCTCCAGGATTCAGGACGGATAAACCAGCCGGATTTACTGCGGCGCACGCGGCGCAAGTTTCTCTTCTGCCATCAGAATAAGAGCTTCGCCTTGACCATGTCAACCTGGCCGTGCTACGAAAAATAGCTCCCCCCGTTTCGGAGCTTCCGCTCGCTTGTTCCCGAGTGATCAACGGGCTCGAGGAGGAGGCGGTGCGGGAAGTGTTACGCGCCCGTTGGCCCTCAGGCGGGCTCGGAGGGGCGCCCTGTCAGCCGGGGGACGAGAGCCATGCCACGAACACGACTGCGGAAGCGGCGCGAGGTGAACTGGCCCCTGGCGTGCGAGCCGTACTTCCGGCGGCTGCGCGGCAGCGAGGGGCTCCTTCAGGCCATCGCGGAGGAGCCGTGGGACGATGGCTTGCGACTGATCCTGGCCGACTGGCTGGAGGACCACGGCCAGCCCGCCCGAGCAAAGTTCATCCGCCTCCAGATAAAGCGGCAGGCCCTTCCGGATTGGCACCCGCAGAAGCTGGTCCTGGAAAAGCAGGAGGAGTGCCTGTTCGGGGAGAACCGGGAAGAGTGGCTGGCCGGGCTTCCCGAAGTAGAGGGCACCTACAGGATCTGCGTGTACAGATTCTCCGCCGGCTTGCTGGAGCGCCTGTCGCTCTGTGCCGAGATGGTGTTGCGCCAGGCAGAGGCCCTGTTCTCTGCCGTGGACGTGCGCCATCTCCAGGTCGATGGCCTGTCTGACCCGGCAGCGTTCTTTGCCCTTCCTCTCCTTGCTCGCCTCTCCTCCCTCAACCTGTACCCCAACAAGATCGGGGACGAAGGGGCGCGGGCGTTGGCAGGGTCGCCCTATCTGGCCGCCCTCTTCTCCCTCAACCTGTGCGAGAACGAGATCGGGGACGAAGGGGCGCGAGCGTTGGCAGGGTCGCCTCACCTGGCCGCCCTCTCCTCCCTCGACCTGTTCAACAACCGGATCGAGGATGAGACGGTGAAACAGGTGTTGCGCGCCCGTTGGCCCGCTGTCGATCTCGATGAGGAGTACTGAGAAGTGAGGAGCGCCCGGTCAGCCGCACAGGCGCACCAGAGTGGCAGGCCAGCGTGAAGCGTCGGGGTTTGGCCGAACACACGCCGGGGACGCCCGTGGCTTGAGCCGTTGGGTCGGTTGGGATGGCGCCTTCGGCCTGCCGGTCCCGTCCTTGCGGGACGTCGGGGGCTGAGCGCCTCGCGGACTTGGCGTTCGCATCTTTGCAAGGACAAGAGAAAACCCCACTTGCGACGAATCGCAAGTGGGGTTGATGTGGAGGCGCGGGGAAGCGGACCGCATGGCGAAGGTTGACTCCCAACTCTTTCAACCATAGAGCTTTGCGTCATCGCCACCGCAGGCCACTTTGGCACGACCGCAGGGATTTCCTCTGGTACGACGGCGTCAATCCTAGGTGATCACCCTTCCGGGCTCCACTCCACTTGGCGCTCCGAAAGGGCGTTCTGCGTCCACAGTTCCATCGCCTTCACCCACGAGATCGCCCCCCGATTCTCCAGTTCGCCCAGACGAGGCAAGTTCTCGAGCTGTGTTGCCGCCCTCGCCGTCCTCTTCGGGTTACGGCGCGATCCCGAGAACCGCATCCAGCGGGCCGGTCGCGAGCCGCCGAAGCCGCATCAGGTCAGCGACCTGCTGCGGCGAGTGGTAGCGGAACGCGCCCCCGAGGATGACGTCCTCCAACTGAATGCGTCCGTCGAGGAAGTGGTGGACGTCACTGGCGTGGAGCCGCACGCCGCAACTGCGACCCTCCGGGCGCCCAGGTGTGCGCGAGATGGCCGCCTGCCCCGTAGCCGCGACCTGCGGTGCCAGGAAAACGGGATCGTCCGGCCGCTCGCACAGTTCAAGGAACCTCAAGGCCCACTTTACCCATCGTCGTTCCCCTTCAACTGTGGCTTGCCTATTGGCACAGGTGAAGGAATTATAGCAGCTCCCGAACCGCTTCATCGCCTCGCGGTCCAGTTCTACCCCAGGCCCGGCTTCTCCGGCACCCTCAGGTAGCCCTCCGCATCCACCCGGAACGGCTGGGTGATGATCTCGTCGAGGTAGACGCACGGCGTCAGGTGCTCGACGTATCGCGCCACCGGCATCGCCGCGCTGAGATGAAGGTCGGCCGCCAGCCCGATGGCGGTGTTCCAGCCATGTGGCACCCACTG
>JBBSEZ010000427.1:0-8551 GCA_038239195.1 Gemmatales bacterium | reverse complement strand
TGGCGCGGCCTGTCCCGCCGGGGCCGCGGCCGGCCAACACACCCCCGCGCGCGCGCCCGCCGGCCCCCCGGTTCGTTCCCCATACCTGGAGGAGCGCGGGGCTGTTTGCGTTGTGCGCGTTGACGGCAAGAGAGCGCCTCTGCCGAACGGGGCGAGCCCGAGCGGGGCGAGCGCGAGCCAGAAAGCGAGTTTGCGCTGGACGGGGCAGGAGGGGGAGGGAATGGTTGAGCGGGCGTCGGGCGCGGCCGGGTTTCGGTCGGTCCGGCCCGTCGCTTCCGGAGGAGAGCTGTACGATGAAGAAGCTATTTGCCCTGACCTTGCTGGCGCTGCCGGTGCTGGCCGGCGCCGCCCAGGCGGGGCCGTTCGGGCCCTACAAGGTCGAAGCGGGCGCCAACGCCTACTTCCGCGTCGTCCGTCAACCGTACGGCGCCACTCCGTGCGGGGCCACCTGCGGGCCGTGGTACAACTACTGGCCGCTGGAAGCGCACTTCCAGAAGCCGGCCCTCGGCTATCCTTACTGGCCTAGCCCGCAAGGGGCGATGACCAAGGACGTGGTTCCCGGCGCGCCTCCCGGCGCGCCCCCAGCCGTCCCGGGCCCTGTGGCCGTGCCCGCCGTCAAGCCGGTCGGCTACCAGGCGCCCTCCCCAATCCCCGCCGGCTATCGGCAGAGCTATCCTTCCTACAGCCAGCCGGGCGCGGCCCCGAGTTACTGGTACGGAGATTAACCGCCGCGCGAACTTCGGTGAGGGCCCTCGGCGAGGGGCAGGAAAAGGCATCCCTGTAGGACGGCCCTCCCGAGCCGTTCAGACCGGACGGCTCAGGAGGGCCGTCCTACAGCAAACCAGGTCCTGCCGCTCGCCTTCCTGAGGGCGCGGACCTTGGAGGACGCTACGGGCGTCCCCCAAGGTCCGCGCCCCCTTCGCGTTTTGACCGTTGGCGCTCCTGCCCTTCCGGTTACGATGGGGGAAGTTGCGAGCCCGTCGCAGAGGGTGTCCCCATGAGCAAGAACGCCGGCCGAAAGAAGCGCTGGGCGCAAAAGGACGCCAAGACCTACACCTCCGACCTGGGGAAGGTCGCCTACCAACAGGACGCCTGGTATGCCCTCCTCGACTGGAAAACCCTCGAGCCTTCCCAGGGGCCGCCTGGCGAGGCGCCAACCTGGCTACCCCACAAACAGCGCCTGGGCCCATTCCGCCGGCCGCGGGACGCGATGGTCGCGCTGGAGCGGGAGGCGACGGTCCTCCAGAATCGGCACGGGAAGGACCTCCTCATCGGCGACCAGTTGTGGGCCCAGACGTAGGGCGCCCATGCCAACCCTCTTGATCGTCGGCGGAGGCCTCTTCGGCTCGCAGGCCGCCGCCCATGCCCGCAGCAAAGGCATCGAGGCGCTGGTCTTCGACCCACATCTGCCCGGGCGCGCCTCACACGCCGCCGCGGGCCTGTTCAAGGAAGCGTGGGCCGGGAAGAAGTTGGCCCACCACTACGCCCTCGCGTTGCCCCTCCTCGAGCGCCTCTACGGCGTCCGCTCGGTCTCCCTGGCGCACGACGACGGCACGAGAGAGCCCTTCCTGTTCGTCTCGCCCACGGCGATCCTGGAACCGGCCCCCCTCCCGCAGCCCGTCACCGCCCTCGGAGATGGCTGGCTGGAAGCGGGGGGCCGGCGCTACGAGGGCTGGGTGTACGTGGCCGCTGGCATCTGGTGCGAGCAGTTCTTTCCCGGCCTCGGCGTGTACGGCAAGGCCGGCTCCTCGTTCGTCTTTCAGGGCGAGCGCCCGGGCCGGATACGCCCGGTGGCCCGGGGCCGTCAGGCCATCGCCTTTGTGCGCGATGCGGGGACTACTCACTTCAGCGACGGCACCGCCGAGCGCGAGCACGTGCCGGACCACGACCGACAAACGTTGAGCCACGCGGCGGCGCTGGGGCTGACGGACGAGCCGATCGAGCGCCGCTGGGGCCAGCGCCCCTACGCGGCGGGGGGGCTGGTGTTCCGGAAGGTCGGCGCCCGCACGTGGCTGGCGACAGGGGGGCGGAAGATGGGCACGATCCTGGGGGCGTCTTGCGCGTGCCGACTCGTGGAGGAGCTCGGGGGATGACGAGAGGGTGTAGCCGCGACGCGGAGCGGAGCGAGAAAGACTGGCATTCGCCCCCGCCGTTGGGTAAAACAGAGGCATGGCCTCACTCATCGCGAAAAAAGGACCAACCCCGGGCCGGCGTTTCGCGCTGGGGGGAGAGGCTGCGATCATCGGGAGGCAACCGGACGCGGCCATCTACCTCGAGTCGCTGGCCGTCAGCCGGCAACACGCGCGCATCCTCTGCGACAAGGGCACCTATTTCGTCGAAGACCTCGGCAGCAGCAACGGCACCTGGCTCAACGGCTTCCAGATCAAGGGCCGCGCTCCCCTCACGGAGGTCGACGAGCTCCAGATCGGGCCCTACGTCCTGAACCTGCACGTCGATCCGCCGAGCGGGCACGGCGAAGGGCAGCACGTCATCCGCGCCCGCGTCGATGCCTTGCCGAGCAACCACACGCTGTTCTCGCAGAACCCGGCGTACAAGCTCCAGGTGGTCCTCGAAATCGCCCACCACCTCGGCCACACGCTCGACACCGATCAACTGCTGTCGCGCTTGCTCGAACAGCTCTTCCGCCTGTTCCCCCAGGCCGACCGCGGCATGGTCCTCCTGTGCGAGCTCGACCGCCTCGTCGTGCGTGCCCAGCGCACGCGCCACCAGGGGGCGAGCGGCGACTACCCCTACAGCCGAACCGTCGTGCGCCGGGCCCTCGACGAGGGCGTTGCCCTGCTCAGCCAGGACGTCGGCGGGGACAACAACCTGCCCCTGTCGGCGACCCTTGTCTCGCTCAACCTCCGTTCGTTTCTATGCGTGCCCCTGATCGGCTGGGAGGCCAAGCGCCTCGGGGTGATCCAGCTCGACAGCCTGCGCCAGGGGATGCCGTTCCGCGACGAAGACCTCGAGGTGCTGACCGCCGTGGGGCTGCAGGTGGCCGTCGTGCTGCAAAACGCCGCGTTCCACGCCGAGCGGTTGCGCGAGGAGCGCTTCCGGCAGGAGTTGATGCTGGCCCGCGAGATCCAGCAGTCGTTCTTGCCGACCGACTTCCAGTTGCTCAAGGACCCGCATACCGAGCTGTTCGCCCGAGTCCACCCGGCGCGCGGCGTGTCCGGCGACCTCTACGACTTCTACAAGCTCCCCGACGGGAAGCTCATCTTTTTCGTCGGCGACGTGACCGGCAAGGGCATGCCGGCAGCGCTGTTCATGATCGCCGTGCGCACCCTGAGCCGGCAGCTGGCGCCGTCAGCGACCGGCCCCGCCGAGTTGTTGGCGCGTCTGCACAAGGCGCTCGCCGCCGACAACCCGACGCAACTATTCGTGACCCTGGCTTGCGGCACCTACGACGCGAGCGACGGCTCGATCGTCCTCGCCTCCGGCGGGCACCCCGCCCCGCTGCTGCGCCACGAGGACGGCTCCGTCGAGGAGGTCGAGATCACGCCGGGCATGATGCTGGGCTCCGCCCCCATGCCGCTGCGCTTCACCGAGACGTGCCTCGCGTTGCAGCCGGGGGAGACGTTCATCCTCTACACCGACGGCATGACGGAAGGCTTTGCCCCGGACGGCGTGAGCATGTATGGCCTGGAGCGCCTCTGCGAAGCGCTGGGCGGGGCGCACACCGACCTGCCCCTGGAGGCGTGCGTGAACGAAGCGTGTGCCTCGGTGCAGCGCTTCACCGCGGAGGCGGAGCTCCAGGACGACCAGACGCTGTTCCTGTTGCGGCGGAAGTGACCGTGACGGCCCCCCATTTCCTCCACGCGCTGCTCGCCACCTTCGCGGACCGGGCCGCCAGCCCGGCCATCGTCTATCAGGGGCGAGCGCTCGCCTACGCGGAGCTCGACGAGCGGGCCCGGCACGGCGCCGCTCTGCTGCAACGGCTGGGGATGGGGCCGGGCGACCGCGTCCTCCTCGCCAGCTCGACGAAGTTGCCGTTCCTGCTCGCTCACCTCTCCATCCTGTTCGGCGGCGGTATCTCGTTGCCGCTCAACCCGCGCTTCACGCTCGAAGAGATGAAGCACTTCGTGCGCGACAGCGAGGCCCGCCTGGCCGTGGTGGGCGACGAGCAGCGCGCCCTCTTCGAGGCGTTGCAGGCCGAGCTCCCCCAGCTCCGGTTGGTGTCCGACAAGACGGTGGTGAAGGCGGACGCGGGGAACTGGCGCGAGCCGGCCGTTTCTCCAGATGATCCGTGCTTCCTGCTCTACAGTTCCGGCACGACGGGCTGGCCCAAGGGAGTGGTCCACACGCACGCCACGGTCGCCTCCAGCCTGCGCGCCCTGCAAGCGTGCTGGCGCATCGGCCCGGACGACGTCGTCGTCAACGTGTTGCCGCTTTTCCACGTACACGGGCTGTCGTTTGCCGCGCACCTGACGCTGCTCGCGGGCGGATGCTTGAGATTGGAAGAGGCGTTTCATCCGTTGACGACGCTCGACGCCCTCGGGGAGGGGACCGTCTTCATGGGCGTGCCCACCATCTACTATCGTTTTCTCGAAGAAAGCTCTTTCGCCGAGAAGGCGCGGGGCTGGGGACGGGCCCGGCTGTTCGCGTGCGGCAGCGCGCCGATTCGCCCCGAGGTGTTGCCCCGTCTCGAAGAGGTGTTGGGCAAGCCGGTCATCAACCGCTACGGGATGACCGAGGCCCACGTCCTGACCAGCCTGCCTCTCGACGGCCCCTGGCCGGCCGGCTCGGTCGGGCTGCCCCTGAACGGCATCGAGTTGCGCATCGCCATGCCGGACGGCGCCCCGGCGGCGGAGGGCGAGACGGGCGCGGTCTTCGCGCGCGGGCCCAACCTGTTCCGCGAGTACTGGCGCAACCCGGAAGCGACGCGCAAGGCGTTCGCGACCGGTTGGTTCGACACGGGAGACCTCGGGCATCGCGACGGGCAAGGCTTCCTCTACCTCGTTGGGCGCAGCAACGACCTCATCATCACCAATGGCTACAACGTCTATCCGCAAGTGGTGGAGCGGGCGATCAACGCCTGTCCGGGGGTGAAGGAATCGGCTGTGGTGGGGATGGCGGACGAGCGCCGCGGCGAGCGGGTGGTGGCGTTCGTGGTCCGCGAGGGGGCCGACCTGGACGAGGCGCAGTTACAAGCGTTCTGGGGCGAACGGCTGGTCGATTATCAGCGCCCGCGGGAGGTGTTCTTCGTGGAGTCGCTGCCGCGCAACGCGCTGGGGAAGGTGTTGCGGAAGGAGCTGGTGAAGCTGGCCGAGGGCGGGTGAGGGGCGACGCTTGTGGACGGGACGGTGATGGTCGCGGCCGGCGTAGCCGGCCGGACGCGGATCGAGCGTCTCACCCCGCGCCGTTGACCGCATCGCGCGGAGTTGTGGCCCGAGTAGCCCCTCGGATGACTACCGCTCCTCGAACCCGAAGTCTTTGACGTCGCCGAAGGTCGCCACCGTCTCCCCCGGCTGGGCGCAGCCGAGGCGCACCTGCTTGTCCTCCAGCCCAAGGTGGGGTGGCGCTTCACCACAGAGAAGGCCCGCATCAAGGGGGGGAAGCCATGTCCGGTGCTGGAGTGCCCCGAATTGCGTCCCGAGCAGTGGGAGGTTCGCACTCGAGGCCGAGGACCGGCACCGGGGAAGCTTCGGCGAGCAGCGGGGCGCGTGCAGAGCGGTCGGCGCCAGCGGGGCTTGGCCTCGCGCAAGCAGCGGTCATGAACCTTATCTCGCGCGGCGGTGTCCGGAGAAAACGCAAGAGAGGCCGTAAAATGGAAGGCCCGCCAACGTTACATTCTCGGAGGAGACGGTCGGCAAGGGCCGCTCCCGCTGCGCCTGCTACTACAGTTGCCCCCACAAGGGCCGGAGTGAAAGCACGTGGACTTCGGACGTCTAACGTCGGGCCTGGCGGGGATAGCCATCCTGGGGACGGTTATTGGCGTCGTGGTCCGCAGCTGGCAGAGCATCAAGAACTTGTGCAACTCGGTGATGGGCATTTTCGTCATCCGCGCCCACCTGGACGACGAAACGACCGCCAGGGCCGTGCTGTGCCACCTGATCGATCGCTACCGCAGGAGCGGCAGTGGCCAGCGCACGTTCGGGGGTCGGCACGACTCCTTTCGCGACGGCAAGTACGGGCACGTGCCCTACGAATTGCTGGGGAACCGGACGGTCCTCTTCTGGCGGGGCTGGCTCCCGTTCTGGTTCGCGGTCCAGGAAGAGAAACAGGGCTCCGACAAGTCCGGCGGCAGCGTGATCTACTGGGGGGGCAAGCCCAAGACGGACTTCAAGGCCTGCCTGGTGTTCTTCCGGTTCACCCTGGACGTGGAGGAAATCATCCGCTTGGCCTCGCGCAGCCGGAACGAGACGTTCTGGTCCGTCCAGGAGTCGAAGCGTCGCAGGTTCTTCCTGAAGAAGATCCCCGACCCACACGGGACCGGGGAACAGCGCTACTCGGCGGGGACCAGCCTGGAGTGGTTCCACGAGGGCACCTTCCGGCTGCTCGACCACGACCCCTCCGAGCTGGGCCGGGCCACGGTGACCCAGACCGGCCAGGCCATCGACCAGTTGTACTTCCCCCGGCACGTCAAGGACCTGATTCAGGAGGTTTGGGCCTGGCACGGGCTGAAGGCGTGGTACGTGCAGCGGAACATCCCGTGGAAGCGGGGGTGGTGCCTCTACGGGCCGCCGGGCACGGGCAAGACGGCCCTGGTGCGCGCCATCGCCGAGGACCTGGACATGCCCCTGTTCATCTACGCGCTGGGCCACATGCTGGACAAAGACCTGGAGCGGTCGTGGCAGGACATGCAGGCGCACACCCCCTGCGTGGCGCTGTTCGAGGACTTCGACACCGTCTTCCACGGGCGCGAGAACGTCTACGGGAAGCCAAGCCTGGCCGACCAGATCGCCGTGGCGATGCCCGGGGCCGCCAACAACGCCAACGCCGCCAACGCCCTGGAGGTCGGCAAGCTCAGCTTCGGCTGCCTGCTCAACTGCCTCGACGGCGTAGAGAAGGGCGGCGGGATCTTCACCGTCATCACCACCAACCACGTCGAGAGGCTGGACCCGGCCCTGGGCCTGCCCCGGAGGAGCTCGGACGGTTCCGTGGACTTCATCAGCACCCGACCGGGACGGATCGACAAGGCGATCGAGTTGGGCTACATGGAGAGGGAAGACAAGAAGCGGCTGGCCCGCCGCATCTTTTTCGACGACGATCACGGCTACCGACTCATGGTCGAGCGGATCGAGAGCGAGCCCGACAAGAAAGAAACGCCGGCCCAGTTCCAGGAGGCCTGCGCCCAGCTGGCACTCGCCCTGCTCTGGGACGACCGGAAGAGGCAACCCCGCCGGGCAACCCTTCCCGACGGCCTGCCGGTGCGGGAGCTGGTCAACGGCCTGCGGTGACGGAAGGGGGCCGCGCGTGCCCAGGGAGGGGCACGCAGGCGAGCCGCGAAGGGGCTGGCGCTCGTCCGTTCCGCTCTGCGGGATCGAGGGCAACCGGTGTCCAGCGCCAATCCGCATTCGATTCGGAGGTTGCGATCTTCCATTGCGCGCGTCGGTCCGACACACCGAAGCGCGCAAAGCCCGGCCTCGGAAATCCGCTGGAATCGGTCACGTGCGCCAACTCAATTCCAGCGGCAAGCCCCCTTTGGGTCGCAAGGACCTCCTCGGCACCAGTTCCACCGGCTTATGGCCCGGCGGCAGCTCGACGCGCAGCCCTTCCAGCATGGTCGCCACCACCAACGTCATTTCGGCCATGGCGAACGTGCTGCCGATGCAGGCCCAGGGGCCGCCACCGAAGGGGAAGTAAGCGAACTGCGGGATCTCCTCGATCCTTCCCGGCGCAAAGCGCTCGGGGTCGAATCTCTCCGGCTCGGGGAACCAGCGCAGGTCGTGGGGCGGCACGAACGACATCATCTGCACCGGGCTGCCCTTGGCAAGATGAAAGCCGCCGATCTCGACCGGGCCGACCGCGCTGCGCGTGAGGGCCCCGATGGCCGGCGAATGCACGCGCAGGGCCTCCTTGATCACACGCTCCAGGAATGTCAACCGGGCCACGTCCGCGAAACCAGGCCGGCGGCCGCCGAGAACCTGCTCCAGCTCGGCGGTAACCTCCGCGGCGATCTCCGGGTGGCCGGCGAGCGCGTGCCAGATCCATGTCAGGCCGGATGCGGTGGTGTCATGGCCGGCCATGAAGAGGGTCATCGCCTCGTCACGGACTTGTTCGTCGGTCATGCCACCCTCGCCTTCCTCGTCCACCGCCAAAAGGAGCATGGACAGGAGATCGCCCTGGTCCTGCCCGGCCTGACGCCGGGCGCGAATGAAGCCGCGCACGGCGTCATCCAGGTAGCGGAGCGCCCACTTCTTGCGTCGCTTGGAGGGCAGCGGCAACCAGTCGGGGAGGGCGAACAGGCCGCCCATTTCGGCGAACATGAACTCCGACGCGACGGCGGCCGCCTTGCCCAGCTCCGCGGTTTTCGGTGGTGTCTCCCACCGGCTTCGGGGGGGGGGCGCCTGGCGGAGCTCGGGGCTGGGGCCGGCCCCGCGCCCGG
>JBBSEZ010000426.1:0-8560 GCA_038239195.1 Gemmatales bacterium | reverse complement strand
TGGCCGCCCCCGACAGCAAGGCCACGGCCGCCCACGCCGCGAAGAAGTGGTGCGCGGCGCTTGGGGGTCGTTTCGCGACGCTTCGAAGAAGCGCGTTCGCCCCAACGCTTCTCCGAAGCCTCGCTAAACGTTTCGTTGCTCCAATTCCTCCGCGCGCCCCTGGCATTTTCCCCCGCGCCTGCGATACTGATTGCTCATCCAGGCGTTGGAGGAAGGTGCGATGCTGCGTCCTGTCGTTTCTTTGGCGGTCGCGTTGCTGGTCGTGCTCGGCGCGCGAGGCGCGGCCCCCCCGCCGGCCGACGAGGGCGTGTTGCCCGTCGGCGCCAAGGGCCGACCGCTCAACCTCGACTTCGAGACCGGCACCCTGAAGGACTGGACCGCGGAGGGCGAGGCGTTCGCCGGCCAGCCGATCCAGGGCGATACGGTCTCCCCGCGCCGCAACGACATGCGCAGCCGACACCAGGGCCGCTACTGGATCGGCACCTACGAGCGCAAGGGCGACAAGGCCCAGGGCACTCTCACCTCCGTGCCCTTCAAGGTCACTCACGCGTGGGGGTCGTTTCTCGTCGGCGGCGGGCCCCACGCCACCACTTGCGTGGAACTGGTGCTCTCGGACACCCGCAAGGTCTTCTTCCGCGCCTCGGGCCTGGAACAAGAGGACATGCGCCGGGTCGCCGTCGATCTGCGCCCGCACCTCGGCAAGGAGATGTTCATCCGCGTCGTCGATCGGCACAGCGGGCACTGGGGCCACGTCAACTTCGACGACTTCCGCTTCCACGCGCGCAAGCCGCGCCTCTCGACACAGGCCAGCCCCGCCCCGCCCGACCTCTACAAGTACGAGGGGCTGTCCCCCAAGAAGGCCGCCGCCGCGATGACCGTCCCCGAGGGCTTCAGCGTCAAGCTGTTTGCCGGGGAGCCCGACGTCTGTCAGCCGATCGCCCTGTGCCTGGACGACCGGGGGCGCGTGTGGGTGGCCGAGGCGTACTGCTATCCGCAACGGCGCGCGGAGAAGGACGCCAGGGACCGCATCGTCATTTTCGAGGACACCACCGGCTCGGGCACCTTCGACAAGCGCACGGTGTTCATGGAGGGCCTGAACCTCGTCAGCGGGCTGGAGGTCGGCTTCGGCGGGGTGTGGATCGGGGCAGCGCCTCACCTGCTCTTCGTGCCGAGGAAGGACGGCGAAGACAAGCCATCCGGGCCGGCGAAGGTCTTGCTCGATGGCTGGGGCTCCCAGGACACGCACGAGGTGCTCAACACCTTTAGCTGGGGCCCCGACGGCTGGCTCTACGGCTGTCATGGCGTCTTCACGCACTCGCGCGTCGGCAAGCCGGGCACTCCCCTCAACAAGCGCGTGCCGCTCAACGCGGGGGTGTGGCGCTACCACCCGACCCGACACGTCTTCGAGGTGTTCGCGCACGGCACCAGCAACCCGTGGGGGCTCGACTTCGACGACCGCGGGCAGGCGTTTGTCGAGGCCTGCGTCATTCCGCACGCCTTCCACGTGGTGCAGGGAGGGCGCTACCTCCGCCAGGCGGGGAGCCATTTCAACCCGCACACCTACGCCGACATTGGCACCATCGCCGATCACCTGCACTGGACCGGGGCCAACCCGTGGGCCGGCAACAACCGCTCCGACAGCCTGGGTGGGGGCCACGCCCACTGCGGGACGATGATCTACCTGGGCGGGAGCTGGCCCGCCGAGTACCGCGGTCGGATGTTCATGGGCAACGTCCACGGCCGGCGGCTCAACACCGACGTCCTCAAGCCCAAGGGCTCGGGCTACGTGGCGTCGCACGGCCCCGACTTCCTGCTGGCCAACGACGCCTGGGCGCGATTCATCAATCTCCGCTATGGCCCCGATGGCAACGTCTACCTCATCGACTGGTACGACAAGCAAGCCTGCCACACCGGCGCCGTCAACGTCTGGGACCGATCCAATGGCCGGGTCTACAAGGTATGTTACCGAGGCGCAAAGTGGGAGAAGGTGGACCTGGGCAAGCGCTCGGACGCAGAACTGGTAGCGCTGCAACTGCACAAGAACGACTGGTACGTGCGCCACGCGCGGCGGCTCTTGCAGGAGAGGAAGCCGAAACCGGCGGTCCACGAAGCGCTGGCCAAGATCGCCTTCGAGCACGCCGACGAGACGCGCCGGCTGCGCGGGCTGTGGGCCCTGCACGCCACGCGCGGGCTGACGCCGGACCGCGCGATGAAGGGGCTGAACGACAAGGGCCCGCACGTGCGCGCATGGACGATCCAGCTCGCCCTGGAGGAGGGCAAGCCAGCGCCGGAGCTACTGAAGAAGATGAGCGCCCTGGCCCGGGAGGACGGCTCGGCGGTGGTGCGCCTCTACCTCGCCAGCGCGGCGCAGCGGTTGCCGTTGAGCCAGCGCTGGACGATCCTCGAAGGGCTGGTCGCGCACGGCGCGGACGCGGGCGACCACAACCTTCCGCTGATGTACTGGTACGCCCTCGAACCGCTGGCGAAAGAGGCCCCGAGCAAGGCGCTCGCCCTGGCCGCGAAGGCGAGGGTCCCCACTCTGCTGCCGTTCGTGGTGCGGCGCATCAGTTCGTCGGCGACGCCGGAGGCGCTGGCGCTGGTCGTGGGCGGACTGGGCGAGGCGGGCGATGGAAAGGCGCAGTTGACGTATCTGCGCGCCATCCAGGAAGGGCTGCGCGGCCAGCGCGACGTGAAGGCGCCGGCGGGGTGGGCCAAGGCGTTCGCCAAGCTGGCGCGGAGCGAGAGCGACGAAGTGCGCAACCAGGCGGTGGCGCTGGCGATCGCGTTCGGCGATGCGCGGGCCTTCGACGAGATGCGCCAGGCCCTGGTCGCGCCCACGACGGCCCTGGCGCTGCGGCGCAACGCACTGGCAGCCCTGCTGGCGGCGCGCGACGGCAAGCTCCCGCCCGTGCTGCACAAACTGGTCGGCGATCCCGACCTGCGCGCGGAGGCGCTGCGCGCATTGGCATCCTTCGACGATCCGCAAACGCCCAGGGTGGTGTTGAAGGCCTACGCCTCCTTGACCGCCGCCGAGAAGCGCGATGCGCTGAACACGCTGGCCTCGCGCGTCGCGTACGGCAGAGAGTTGCTCGACGCCGTCGCGGCCAAGAAGGTCCCCGCGGCGGACGTCTCGGCCGACCTGGTGCGGCAGTTGCGCAACCTCAAGAACAAGGACCTCGACAGGCGCGTGGGCGAGGTGTGGGGCATCGTGCGAACGACCCCGGCCGACCGGGCGAAGTTGATCGCGAGCTACAAGGGCATGCTGATGCGCCCCGCCCCGCCGCCCGATCTGGCGCTGGGCCGGGCGCTTTTCGCCAAGACGTGCATCCAATGTCACGTCCTGTTCGGCACGGGCGGGAAGGTCGGGCCCGACATAACGGGCGCCAACCGGGCCAGCCTCGACTATTTGCTCGAGAACGTCCTCGACCCCAGCGCCGTCATCCCCAAGGAGTATGCGATGACGGTGCTGACGCTGCGCAACGGCCGGACCGTCAGCGGGATCGTCCGCGCCGAGACGCCGGCGGCGCTGACGGTGGCGACGGCCAACGAGGTGCTCACGGTGCCGGTCAAGGACGTCGAGACGCGCGAGGCCAGCGAATTGTCGATGATGCCCGACGATCTCGTCAAGGCGCTGAGCGACGGCGAGGTGCGGGCGCTGATCGCCTATTTGCAAAGCCCGGTCCAGGTGCCGATCCTGGCGACGCCGGACAACGCCAAGGACCTCTTCAACGGCAAAGACCTTTCGGGCTGGGAAGGCGACCCGAAGTTGTGGTGGGTGGAGAAGGGCGAGATCGTGGGCAAGAGCCCGGGCATCAAGCGCAACGCGTTCTTGCGCGGCCAGATGGTGGCGACCGACTTCAAGTTGACGCTCAAGGTGAAGCTGGTGCCCGACAAGGAGAACAGCGGGGTGCAGTTCCGCAGCGAGGCGCTGGCCGACGGCGACGTGAAGGGCCCGCAGGCGGACGTCGGGGCGGGCTGGTGGGGGAAGCTGTACGAGGAACATGGGAGAGGGCTGTTGTGGAAGAAGTCGGGGGAGAAGTTCGTGAAGGTCGATGACTGGAACGAGTACGTCATCGAGGCGAGGGGGAGTCGGGTGCGGACGTGGATCAACGGCAACCTGTGCGTCGATCTCGACGACGCGCGGATGGCGCGGCGCGGGACCTTTGCGCTGCAGATCCACTCGGGCGGGCCGATGGAGGTGCGGTTCAAGGAGTTGAGGCTGGAGGTGATCGAGGCGAAGAAGTGAGGAGAGCGGCTGCTATAATTCCAGCGCCCTGGAGGACGAGCGATGCCCATTCACGATTGGACGCGCGTCGGGGACGCCATCTTTCACGCCTTTCACTGCGCCTGGGTGCCAAGGATCGGCGAAGCGCTGAACGCGGGCATCTTGCCCCCCGACTACTACGCGCTCCCGGAGCAGATCGCCGGCCCGCTCGGCCCGGACGTGCTGACGCTCCAGACCACTGGGGGAAATGGGACGACCTACGAGAGGCCCCAAGGCGCCTCCGCCGTCACCCTGGCCCCTCCCAGGGTGCGCTTTACCTCGACGGCCGAGGCAGACGAATATGCCCTCAAACAGCGGAACGTGGTCGTCCGCCACAGCAGCGAGGACCGCGTCGTCGCCCTGATCGAGATCGTGTCTCGGGGCAACAAAGGGAGCCGACACGCGTTGCGCTCCTTCCTCGCCAAGGCGACCGCCGCTCTGGCCCGCGGCATCCACTTGCTCGTCATCGACCTGCATCCTCCCGGCCCGCGCGACCCGCAGGGGATGCACGGGGCCCTCTGGGCCGAGGTCTGCGACGAGCCCTACGTGGCCCCACCCGACCAACCTCTGACGCTGGCCGCCTATGCGGCCGGGCGACCGATCACGGCCTACGTCGAGCCCGTCGCCGTCGGTCAAGTCTTGCCCGACATGCCGCTCTTTCTCGATCCGACCTGGTACGTCAACGTGCCGCTGGAGACGACCTATCAGCCCGCGGCGCAGGGACTGCCTCTGCGGTGGCGCGGCGTGCTCGAAGGCCCGGGCGCGTGAAAGCGGGAGGCCCGACGTCGAGTCGCAGTGGGGCCTGATGGGGCACGAGCCCCGCCGGGATGATCGGTAGCATCAGGGAAGTCAACCCAAACGAGAACACGACGTGGAAAACCACTTTGGCCGCGCCAAAGTTCGACGCGCGATCCGCCTGGGGGCGATCCTGGGAGCGGGGGCCGGCACGTGGCTTGGGTTTGGGGCCGCCCTTACGGTGCTCTACCAGCCGCGAGAGGATTCCCTCTGGGCCGCCTGGGCAAGCCTGGCAGCGGGCGCGACGATCCTGGGTTGCGCCGTCTGGAATGCGCCGTGGTTCGGGGCCATCGAATGGGCGTTCGAGAAAGTGTGGCCCTCCCGAGACTGATGCCGGCCTGCGAAACTACTCCCGCGTGAGCCCGCTCTCCGGGCGATTCTTGCGGTACTTCTTCAGCGTCGCCATGAGTTGCTGCCGCGCATCGGCTCGCATGCCGCAGTACAGTTCGCCGTCAGGGCCAAACACCTTTACCTCGTGGCAATTGAAGCAGACCAGGCACACGTACTTGCCCCCGCCGGCCGACCACCCGACGCACCAATCCGAGTGGAAGCCACCGCACGGCTTGAGAGGCCCCGGGGCGGCCCTTCCCCTCACCGCAGCGCCCGCACCAGCCCCTCCGCCTTGTGCAGGGTCTCCGCGTGCTCGCCCTCCGGGGTCGAGTCGGCGACGATGCCCCCGCCCACCGGGAACTGCGCCCACCCGCCCCCGATCGTGAAGGTGCGGATGAGGATGTTCGCGTCCATGCTGCCGTCGAAGCCCACGTAGCCCAGCGCCCCACAGTAGGGCCCGCGCGCCGTCGGCTCCAGTTCGGCGATGATCTCCATCGCCCGCACCTTCGGCGCCCCCGTCACCGACCCGCCCGGGAACGCCGCCCGCAGCAGGTCGATCGGCCCGAGCCCGGGCCGCAGCCGGCCCCGGACCTCCGAGACGAGGTGATGCACGGTCCGGTAACTCTCCAGCCGGCACACCGCCTCGACGCGCACGGAGCCGTAGGCGCAGACGCGCCCGAGGTCGTTGCGCAGCAGGTCGATAATCATGACGTTCTCGGCCCGGTCCTTGGCGGAGCGCAGCAGTTCCTCGGCGGCGCGGGCATCTTCCTCCGGCGTGCCGCCGCGCGGGCGCGTGCCCTTGATCGGCCGCGTCTCGACCTCGCCGGCGCTCACGCGCACGAAGCGCTCCGGCGAGGCGCTGGCGAGGACGAAGTCGCCGAGGTCGAAGTAACCGGCGAACGGGGCCGGGTTGCGCTCGCGCAGCCGGCGGTAGAGCTCCAGGGGGGGCAGCGCGGCGGGGGCGAGCAGGCGCTGGGCGAGGTTGACCTGGAAGCAGTCGCCCGCCTGGACGTAGTCGATGGCCCGCGCCACGGCTCGCAGGTACTCGTCGCGGCTGAAACTGCTCGCCAGCGCGGGGAAGTCGGGCAGCGCGCGGGCCCGCGCGGGCACCACGATCGGGGCGGTCGGTGGCCGATCCGGGAGCGCGCGGGCTGGCTGGCGCAAGAGCGCACGCACCTCGCGGAGACGCGCGGCGGCGCGGCGCTGGCGGCGCGCCGGGGAGCGCTCGGGCAGGCCGGTGGAGAAGATCCAGGCGCGGCCCTGGGCGTGGTCGAAGCCGATGACCCAGTCGTAGAAGCCGACGGCCAGGTCGGGGACCGCGAACTCGTCGAGCGCCGGGCGCGGCAGGCGCTCCAGGTGATGGCAGAGGTCGTAGCCGAACAGCCCGGCGGCACCGCCCTGGAAAGGCGGCAGGCCCGCGACCGGCTCCGCGCGGTGCTGCGCCAGTTCCTCGGCCAGGATGGCGAACGGGTCGGCGTCGCGCACGTGCCCATTGAGCGAGACGCGACGCTTGCGCGCGCGGAGCCAGGAAAACGGATCGGCCGCGAGGAACGAGTAGCGGCCGAGGTCGGGGTGATCGAGGGCGCTGTCGAGGAAGAGCAGGCCGGGGAGGTGGGCGAGCTGGAGGCAGACGTCCCACGGGGCCGGCGCGGGGAGCAGTTCCTCGACCAGGGGCGGGCCGGGCGCCGGCTCGCGGTCACGATCCGGGTGGTGGTTCATGCGCCGCCTTTCCCTCGCCGGGCCCCGCCTCCATTTTACCGCGGTGCGACTTCTCCGGCATCGTCAGCAGGCCCCAGCGCAGCGCCTGGTCCTGGACGTAGTTCTTGCCTAGCGTCAGCGCCGTCACCGCCTTGGCCATCTCGTAGCCGAGGTAAAAGGCGTGCGAGGCGTCGATCTCCTCACGGGCTTGCATCTGCTCGAACAGCGCAAACGGGTCTTCTCCGCGCAGGTGCAGGTGGCCGTTGAGGACGTGCAGCTCCCCGCGCTCGGCGAACAGGCGAAAGTTGCGGTCGGTCACGCGCGCGGCCAACTCCGCCAGGGTGGCCTCGCCGTGCGGCCGCACGCGCGGGTCGCGCAACATCACCAGCCCGGGCTCGACGTGCTTGGGCAGGACGTGCTGCGTGCAGGCGTGGTAGACCAGGCGGCGGGCCAGGTCGAGCTCGCGCACGCAACTGCGGCACCAGTTGATGACCTGCGTGGTGAGGACGCTGCGGACGCCGAGCTCCTGACAGAGGCCGAGCAGCAGCACGTTGATGCCGGCCGAATCGACGTCGGTCAACTCGGTGAGGTTCCCGACGCCCATCATCATCTCGGCGCCGGGGTAGCGTCGGCGCACTTCGAGGTAGCGCCCCAGCGAGGCGGCGAGCCCCACCCCGATCGGCTCGAGAACGGGGTCGATGCGGAACGGCACCCCCCAGGCCGTCAGGCGCTCCACGGTTTCGTCGAGCCCCGCCAGCGTGGCCGGGTCGTCGGGCAGGGCCACCACCTCGGCGCCCCAGGAGCGGGCGCCCTCGACGTTCCTGCCATCGACGCTCAGCACGAGCTCGGCGCCGGCCCGGACGGCCTGCTCTACCTCGGTGGGATCGAAGCTGTCGATCGAGACGCGCAGCCCGGCGTCGCGCAGGGCACGCACGGCGTCGGCGACGCCGGCCCAGGTCGAGCCGGGGTCGCAGCCGAGGTCGATGACGTCGGCGCCGTCGGCCGCGCAGGCGCGGGCCCGGGCGAGGAGGTCGTCGCGCGCCAGCCGGGGGGCGTGGTTGATCTCGGCGAGAATGGCGACGTCGTGGGCCCCGTAAGTCGTTCGGGGGGCGCTGGTGCGGAAGAAGTCGGGCAGGTCGCGCAGGTCGTTGGGGCCGCGCTCGACGGGGGCGCCGGGAGGGAGGGCGGCGAGGTCGCCCTGGCACAGGCCGGGCAGCACGACGCGATCGACGCCGGGGGGGACGCGGAGGTGGCGGGCGATCCAGGGGGTGGTGGCCAGGGCGACGACGGTGATGGGCAGGACGGCGACGGTGAAGGCAAAGCCGGCGCGGGGGGCGAGGTCTTCGAGCGCACGGCGCAGGGCGGGCTCGGCGAGCTTGCCGGTCACGAAGAGGAGGTGAGGTTGCGTCATGGTGCTCGCCTGGCGCGGTGTGACGGGCGCCAAGCGTTTCGCCGCGGTTCGCAGAATCGCGG
>JBBSEZ010000425.1:0-8564 GCA_038239195.1 Gemmatales bacterium | reverse complement strand
GTCGGACCACCACGGCTCCAGCTTGCGTGCCTTGCCCTTGGCCGGCTTCTTGCCGGCATACACCTTGCCCGAGTCGGTCACGAAGAACCAGGTCGTGCCGTGCGCGAATACCTGGAAGCGCTCCGAGAAGGGAGGCTGGATCTGCTCCACCAGCGCCCACTGCCCGCGGCGGTCCACCGCCCAGACGCCCAGGAACGCCCCGGCCAGGGGCCCACCGAGGGGGACCTTGCCCAGGTGGGGGCCGTACACCTGCGGCCCCTCTTTCTTGCCTTTGGGGAGGGGCTTGAGCGCCTCCTCGGCGCGGCGCTTCTCGATGCCCCTCTGCAGCCTCCCGTTCGCCAGCACGAAGAGCTTGTAGTAGCCGAGTTTTTCGGCCTTGGGCCCCTCGGGGAGGAGGTCGTAGTAGATCTCGTAGTGGTGGTACGGGAACTTGTCGTCAGGCACCTTCATCAGCCGCTCGTTCACGTCCGCGCGGATCCATCTGGCCATTATCGTGAGAAGGGGCTCGTCCGGATAGCTTGTCGGTAGGAAGTAGCTATAGCGTTTCTGGGGTGGTCCCAGCGCCCCCTTCGGCGTTGGGTCTGGGTGGAAGACGGTCAGGTCATCGACATCCCAAACCCACCAGGTGAACCGCAGGGCGCGGACGCCGGGGGGGAATGCCCCCAAGCTATCGGTGTCGAGCTTCTGGAGGTAGCGGCCGGCCAGTCGCCAGCGCGGCGGCGCCTCGCCCAAGCTGCCGCCGAACGCGTAATAGTGGGCGACGACCGGCGTCTTCGCGAGGTCTCCCCGGGCGAACGTGGCGGCGTCCACAGCCGTATAGACGCTGCCCTTGGAGACCGTCGCGAGTTGCACGCTGCGGGGCTGCGGCCCGGCGGCGCCTTCGACCCGCGCTGCCGTGCAAGAGGCCAACAACAGCAAGAAAAGCAGGCTCGAGCGCATCGGCCCTCCCGTCCTCCGCTACTTCTTGGCCTTCTTGGGCAAGGCGATCTTCTTGTCGGCGACCAGCAGGCCGGCGTACTGCATCATCGTCTTGAGCGGGTCGAGCGTCACCACCGCCTTGAGGTCGGCCGGCACGAACGGGCGCGGGACCGGCCTCTCGCCCAACTCGACGTAGAAGTCCTTGTCCGCCTTGCGGGCGGCCCGGGCGAAGAGGAACGTCCTGCCGGTCTCGGTGTCCTGCACGACAGCGATGATGGGCCGGACAGGGTCGGACCACCACGGCTCCAGCTTGCGTGCCTTGCCCTTGGCCGGCTTCTTGCCGGCATACACCTTGCCCGAGTCGGTCACGAAGAACCAGGTCGTGCCTTGCGCGAATACCTGGAAGCGCTCCGAGAAGGGAGGCTGGATCTGCTCCACCAGCGCCCACTGGCGGCGCCCGTCGATGGACCAGACGCCCAGGAACGCCCCGTCCAGCGGATCGATGGCCGCCTTGCCCAACTTGTCGTACGGGTCGTACACCGCGACGCGCTCGTCCGGGTCCTTGGGGAGGGGCTTGAGCGCCTCCTCGGCCCGGCACTTCTCGATGGCCCGCTGTAGCCTCCCGTTCGCCAGCACGAACAGCTTGAAGGGGGGAGCTTTGTCAGCCCTGGGCCCGTCCGGCAGGAGGTCGTAGTAGAACTCGTAGTGGTGGTACGGGAACTTGTCGTTGCGCACCTTCCTCCTCTCGTTCACGTCGTCGCGGATGCGCTTGAACATCATCGTCAAGAGCGGCTCGTCTGGATAAATTGTCGGGAATGAGAACCGATACCGTTCCTGTGGAGGGCCGAGGGCGGCCCTGGGCTGGCGGAGGGGACGGCCGAAGTAAATCATGTCGTTCACCTCCCAAGAATAGTGGGTGAACCGTTGATCCCGCACGCCACGGGGGATGAGGGGCTGATAGTCGAAGTCAATCTTGTGCAGCACCCCCCCGGCCAGCCGCCAGCGCGGCGGGGCCTCGCGTAGAATGACGTTGAAGTCGAAGATGTGAGCGACAACGGGGAGCAGAACCAGGTTTCCACGCATGAACGTACTAGCGTCGATAGCCGTGTAGACCCTGCCGTTGCAGACCGTGGCGAGCTGCACCCCCGAGCGGGGGCGCGGCCCGGCGGCGGCCTCCGCACGGACCGCCCCGCACGAGGCCAGCAAGAGCAAGCAGAACACACTTCGGCGCATCGGCCCTCCCGTCCTCCGCTACTTCTTGGCCTTCTTGGGCAGGGCGATCTTCTTGTCTTTGACCAGCAGGCCGGCGTACTGCATCATCGTCTTGAGCGGATCGACCGTCTCCACCGCCTTGAGGTCGGCCGGCACGAACGGGCGCGGGACCGGCCTCTCGCCCAACTCGACGTAGAAGTCCTTGTCCGCCTTGCGGGCGGCCCGGCCGAAGAGGAACGTCCTGCCGGTCTCGGCGTCCTGCACGACCGCGATGATGGGGAGGCCCGGCTCGGACCACCACGGCTCCAGCTTCCGCGGCTTGCCCTTGGCCGGCTTCTTGCCCGCGTACACCTTGCCCGAGTCCGTCACGAAGAACCAGGTCGTGCCGAGCGCGAAGACCTGGAAGCGCTCCGAGAAGGGCGGCTGGATCTGCTCCACCAGCGCCCACTGCCCGCGCCGGTCTACCGCCCAGACGCCCAGGAACCCGCCGTCCAGGGGGCCGCCGGGCGCGTCGGCAAGTTTGGGGCCGTACACCGGCGGGCGCTTTTTCTTGCCTTTGGGGAGGGGCTTGCTCGCCTCCTCGGCCCGGCGCTTTTCGATGCCCCTCTGTAGCCTGCCGTTGGCTAGCACGAACAGCTTGTAGTAGCCGAGCCCTTCGGCCTTGGGCCCCTCGGGGATCAGGTCGTAGTAGAACTCGTAGTGGTGGTACGGGAACTTGTCGTCAGGCACCTTCATGATGTTATCGTTCACATGCTCGCGGATGTGCCAATACATCGCCGTTAGGAGGGCCTCTTTGCGGACACGTGGGAAGGTTAGGCCATATCGCTCCTGGGGGGGGCCAACGGCCGCCTTCGGCTGAGGCCCTGCGCGAAACAGGATCGGATCGTCCAAGTCCGAGGTGTCCCACGTAAACCGCAGTTTGCGAAGGCCAGGCAGCGGCACTTGTCGGTCCGAATCGATCCGCAGCAGTCGCCCGGCGGCGAGCCGCCAGCGCGGCGGAGCTTCGTACAAACTATGGTTGAAGTCGTAAACGTGGGCAACCACCGGCGAGGCAGTCAAGTCCCCCCGCATGAACGTGGCGGCGTCCATCGCAGTGAACACCTTGCCCTTGTGGACAGCGGCGAGTTGCACCCCCGGGCGGGGCGCAGGGCTGGGCGCAGCGCCCTCTCCCTGGGCCCAGGGCAGCAGCGTTAGCAAGCAAAGGAGGACAACTCGCATGTCATGCTCCACTCAATAGTTGTTGTAGGTGGCGTCGCCCACCCGGACCAACGGGAGACCGGCGACAAGGAGGCTTCTCTTATCGAGCCCCAGGAACACCGTCGTCACTTTCCCCCCTGCGGCGTAGCCATTGGCCGGATTGAGCGGCAATTGGAGAAACGGGAGCATGTAACCGACGAATTGGCTCTTGATCTTGGTGTAGTTGGCGTCGAACTTGGTCTCTGTGCCATAGCTCGGGTCGTAAATTTTGCCGTTAATCACCACGACCACGTGGCTGTCGAACATGGATGCCGGGTTGTCGTTGCCCTGCCCCTTCCAGTTGCCGGCCGCATTCCGCTCCTGGGTGACCTGCGGCGTTCCCTTCCAGAGATAGCTATTCACCCCCAAGTGCGGCGTGTTATTCAGCGGACTGCGCGGTTCCACCACGTTCAGGTAAAAGCTCGTCCCTCGCCAAGCTGGCGCGGCAGGGAAAATATTTGGCAGCTTGATCAAAGGCGGATTGGCAAACCCCCACTGCGGGATCAAGAAATAGGCCGGATACAGGATCGGCTGTCGCGGAGTTCCGGGAGGTGAACCGGCCGGGAGCGGATAGAACAACCCGGTCTTGACCTGGGTTTGCTGAAAGCCATGGAGTTGGTTCTGCTGATACTGTCCCTGCGCCTCCAGCACGTCGAGGAAGAACTTCGACCACGCCACGCAGTTGCCGTCGCCCGTCGCCAGCAAGAAGTCGGTGCGATCCTGCGCTGTCGCATACGTGCCGTAGTAGGTCAAATTGACGTTCGACTTCTTGGCGAGTTCGTCTGCCCGCTGCACCTTGAGCGTCTGGAACTTCCCCCAGGCATTCGCCAACACCGTGGCATCGGTGTCCGCCGCCCCGCCGTTGTAGATGCTCCCCGTCGAGAGCAGCGTCTGGTACAGCGGGCGATTGTTGGCGTACGGCTTTTTCAAGACCACGTAGAAATTGTTGTCCGAGAAGTCGAAGAACCGCTTCTTTCCATCGAGGACGATGTCCCAGATAATGACGAGCGGGCCCTGATCGACCTTCGGGAAGGTGAAGGGCTTGCCGCCCGCCATGGCCGTGACAGGGCCCCCTTTCAAACTGATCAGTTTCCCACCCGGTTGAAGCACCAGGTCCGCAGTGATAGTCGCCACCTTCCGCAGGTTCTTCCCTGCGGTCACGGTCCCCACGGCCTGCATGCGGTCCGCCTTGGGGAAGGGCTTGGGGCCGTCCACCACGAAGTCGAGCCCCTTGATCGTCAGCGAATCGCCGACCTTGAAGGCGAGAGGGTCTTGCCAGCTTGCGAAGGGCTGGTTGGCGGCGATCCCTATCGCGTTTTTCGACTTCTCGTAAGTGGGCTTATCGTAGCGCTTCCCGCCCTTGTCCGCCGTGATGACCAGCGAAGCGTCGGGCTCGGCATAGGTCATCTTCTGCAAGCCCACGTCCAACCACGGGCGCACCTCTGGTAGCGCGAGCGGCGGCTGTGCCGCCAGCATCATCCCCGCTGGCGCCACCCACACCATGCTCGTCACCGTCGCCGCCAGCGCACCCTGCTTCCAGATCGTCACCGTCGCCGTGTACTGCCCCTCCGCCGCGTAGGCGTGACTGCCGCTGACCGTGAAGTTCCCATTCCCCCCCGCGATCGTCCCGGCCGTCGGCTGCGACCCGTCGCCGAAGTCGATCTGGGCCGCGTAAGCGCCCGGCAACGTGCTGTTGTCCGTGTCCGTGAACGTCGCCACCTGATACTGCGGCGGCGGCTGCACCCCCGCCGTCCCGTCCAGTTCCACGCTGCCGCCCGCGTCGCTCACGATGACGCGCACCACGTACGTCCCCGCGTAGGCGTAGACGTGGCTGCCGCTCACGCTGTAGCCGCCGTTGTCCCCGTACACCACGCCCGCGCCGGCCACCGTGCCGTCGCCCCAATCCACGGTCGCCACGTAGCTCGTAGCGACCGTGGTCAGGCTCGCATCGTTGAAGGCGGCGACCGTCACGTTCGTCAACGCCAATCCCTGCGTGGCGTTCAGCGTGGCGGCCGTGCCGGTCAAGGCCGCGTCGGCCACGGCCTCCGCCCCCGCCGCGCTCACCGGGGTGCTGCCGTCGGCGCGGCTGATCGTCACCAGCACGGGGAACGAGCCTGTCGTGAAGTAGGTGTTGCTGGCGAAGACGCTGAAGCTGCCGTTGCCCCCGCCGACCGTGGCCGCCGTCACGGCGCCGTCTCCCCAATCGACGGTAGCGGTGAAGGAGCCCGCCGCTTCCGCGAGGTTGGCGTCGGTGAACGTCGCCACCGGGCCGGAGACCGCCTGCCCCTCGACGGCGTTGCTGGCGGTGACGGTGAGGGCGAGGGCGCCGTCCTGCACGGTAGCAGTGCCGTCCGCGGCGGAGCTGTCCCCCGCCGCGTCGGTGACGACCACGTGAACGGCGTAGACGCCGGGTGACGCGTAGGGGTGGAAGCCCGCCACGCTGTAGTTGCCCGAGGAGCCGCTCACGAAGCCGTCGGTCGGCGCCGAGCCGTCGCCCCAGTCGATGGTCGCGCCGTAATCGCCCGTGGGGCCCTGGAAGGTCGCCACGACCTGGCTGGCCATGTCTCCCGGGGCGGCGCTGAAGGAGGCGGGGGTGACCGACTCGACCGGGGCGCCGACCGTGGCCGTGCTCGTCGCGGTGGACGAGGTCCCGCCCGGGTCGGTGATCGTGACCGTGACGGTGTAGGTGCCCTGCGCGGCGTAGGGGTGACGGCCGACGACGGCATACCCGCCGCTCACCGGGACCACCGACGCGAACGCATCGACGTCCGTGCCGTCGCCCCAGTCGATGACCGCGGAGAAACCGGCCGCGGGCGCCGACGGGCTGAGCGGCGAGAACGTCGCCACGGTCAGGTCGGTGCTCGGCGCGTTCTGGGCCACCGTAAAGTTGGCGCCGGTCGCCGTCAGGCCCAGGTCGGCCACGTGGGCGGTCGAGGTGGCGACCGTGGTGGCCCCGCTGGCGTCGGTGATGGTCGCCACGACGACGTGGTCGCCGCCTTCGAGGTAGGTGTGGCTGCCGGTCACCATGTAGTCCCCGGCCGAGCCGCTGACCGTGCCGGCGCTCGGGGCGCTGCCGTCGCCCCAGTCGATCTGGGCCGTGTAACTGCCGGCCTGCGTGTCGGTGAACGAGGCCACGGGCAGGTCGGTGAAGGCGGCGCCCTGGATGGCGTTGAAGGTGGTCGCCCCGGGGCTCATTGTCGTGACGTTGGCACTGGCGGTCGTACTGGCCGAGGCGCCGTCGCTCGCGATGGTGACCGTGGGGGCGAACAGGCCGGTCTGGGCGTAGGTGTGGTCGCCGGTCACGAGGAAGCCGGCGGGCGAGGCCACGACGGTGCCCACCGAGGTGGGCGCACCGTCGTTCCAGTCGATGGTGGCGCTGTAGTCGCCGACGGCGGCGGTGGGGTGGTTGTCCGCGAATGCCGCCACGGCCACGTTCCCGCTATCGATGCTCTGGGCCGCGTAGAAGGTGGTGCCGGCGAGCGCCAGCGGGGCGTCGGCGATGGCGATGGTCCCCGTCTCGTTGACGGTGGCGCCGTCCGGGCCGGTGAAGACGACCGAAACCGGGTAGTTGCCCGGGGCCGAGTAAACGTGGGTGGCCGTGGTGTTCAAGTTGCCCGGGTCGCCGCCGACCGTCGCGCCGTCGTTGCTGTCGTCGCCCCAGCCGATGGTCGCGCTGTAAGCGCTGGCCGGTTCGTTGGCGCCGGTGGCGCTGAAGGTCGCGGTCAGGCTGCTGGCGTCGCCCTCCTGCCCGGGGGCGAAGGTGAGGGCGCCCGCGACCAGGGGCTGGTCCGTCACGCTGACGTTGCTGACGGTCTGGTCCTGCGCCCCCCCCGCGCTCGAGATCGTCACGATGGGTTGGAACTGGCCGGCCGTCGGGAAGGGTTGGCTGACGCTGACGGTGAAGTTGCCGGCTCCCCCGCTCACGGTGCCCGAAGCCGGCGCCGAGCCATCGTGCCAATTGACGGTCGCGCTATACTGGTTCGCCGTGGCGCCGACGTCGGCGGTGGTGAACGTCGCCACCGTGAAGGGGGCGCTCGCCCCGGCCGTCAGGTGGGCATCCGCCGGGCTGGCGGTGATCGGGGCGTCGTCAACCTGGGCGTAGGTCGCTCCCGACGCCGTGAGGCCGGAAGCCACGTCGGTCACCGTCACGAAGACGGAGAATTGCCCGGCGCTCGTGTAGGTGTGGTCGCCGGTCACGCCGAGCCCGCCCGTGGGCAGCGGCGTCACCGCGCCGGGGCTGGCCGTCATCGAGTCGCCCCAGTAGATGGAGGCGGTGAAGTCGCCGGGGGCCGCGTTGGGGCTCGCGTCGGTGAAGGTGGACACCAGGGCGCCGATGTTGGGGGCGCCCACCACCGCCTGGATGGGGTTGTTGACCCCTTGCAGGTTGGAGGGCACGTTGGCGTTGGCCAGTCCACTGCGGACCGCCCCGACCATCTGCCCCGAGGCCGACACGGTCCCGCCCGGCGGCACGCCAGGGCCCATGCCCGGAGGCGGGGCCCCGCCGTTGCCAGGGGGCGTGGAAGTGCCGCCCGGCGAGGCCGGCGCTGCGGTCGGCACGCCAGGGCCCGTGACCGGAGGCGGGGCCCCGCCGTTGCCAGGGGGCGTGGAAGTGCCGCCCGGCGAGGCCGGCGCCGCGGGCGGGGTTGGCATGGACGGGCTGGCGCCCGAAGCACCGCCTCCACCGCCGCCACCACCTCCGCCGCCCGAGCCATTGCCCCCTGCGGAGCTCGTGTCTTTGGCGGGCGGAGTCGGCTGTCCGGCCGTCAAGGCCGTCAGCCACGCCGGGTCGCCGGAGAGGCCGTCGTTCGCCCACGGTTCCGCGGGGTTGGGGGCGCTGACCGACGTTGCTCCGGTCGTGCCGGCGAAATCGTGGGCCGCCGAAGTGCCCTCGCTCTGGTTGCCCGAACCGCGATAGCTGGCCAAGAGCAAAGAGAAGGCCGCGGCCTGAATGGCGGGATCCAACTCGCTCCCATAGCCCGGCTGCGCGATGGTCACGGAGGTGCCCCCACCCTGCCCGCTGTCGAGGGAGTTGACGATGGCGGGCGCCTGAAGGACGGACAGGTTCGTCCCGAACACGGGCAACGCCGCTGCGCCGAGCAGATCATTTGGGAGGCAACGGTCTTCGTAGGCGGTCAACTGGAGACGCACGAAGCGCACGGGCCGCCCCGCGCGCCGCGCGCCGCGCGCCGCGCGCCGCG
>JBBSEZ010000424.1:0-8583 GCA_038239195.1 Gemmatales bacterium | reverse complement strand
GGTCAGCTTGAGGTTGAGCATCGGGCTGCGCTTCGGCTTCTCCGGCTTCCGAATGAGGTGCATGCTGGCCTCCTTCGGGGTTCGCCCGCCCTTGCGGACGTTGCAGGCGACGCAGGCGCAGACGATGTTCTCCCAGGTGCTGGTGCCGCCTTGAGAGCGCGGGCGCACGTGGTCGAGGCTCAGTTCCGAGGTCGGGAACTTCTTGCCGCAGTACTGGCATTGATTGTGGTCGCGGGCGAAGATGTTGCGGCGGTTGAACTTCACGGTCTGCTTGGGCAGCCGATCGTACTCGACGAGCCGGATCACGCGCGGGACCTGAATCTCGCTGCCGATGGTGCGGACCCAGTCGTCGTCCTCTTGACGGAAGTTCTGGGCCCGGAACTCGCTCAGCTCGCGCCACGTGCTGAAGTCGTAGGTCGCGAACTGGCCGTCCTCGAGGCTCACCACCTCAGCCAGGTCCTTGCAAAGCAAGCAGAACGCTCGCCGGACCGAGATGACGTGGATGGCCATGAACAGCTTGTTCAGGACCAAGACGCTGGCGTCCAAGGCGGAGTTCGGACAAGGATTCATAAGGCCCTCGTTGCTCTCGGTGACGCGCCAGGCCGGCCCCCCGAGCGGCCCAGACAAGCGGTCTACGCTTATAAGAGGCGCCGGCGGGGGGCCGGGTTCAGTTTTCTCTATACTAACAAGCGCGCCAAAGGGGACGCAAGAAGACGCTGGCCCGGAGTGGGCAAGTCTTGGTGAAGTTTTCCTGAATAGACCGTCTATCCAGCGCCTCTCCAGAAGGACCAGGCTCGATGGCCGAGCAACCGAAACCGGGCCCGGCCCGTGAAACGAGCGCCCGACTGGAAGAGGAGCGCGTTGCCCACGCGCTGGTGAGTCGCGGGCTGTTGACCGGCGAGGAAGCGCAGGCCGTCCTCGGCGCCGGCGGCGGCGAGGCGTTGCTCGAGCGGTTCGTCGCGGCGGGGCTGCTGACGCCCAACCAGGCGAAGCGCGTTCGGGCCGAGATGAGCGCCCTGCTCGGCCAGCAGGTGCCGGGCTACCAGTTGCTCGAGCGCCTGGGGCAGGGGGCGATGGGGGTCGTCTACAAGGCGCGGCAGTTGAGCATGAATCGGCTGGTGGCGCTCAAGGTGCTCCCGCCGAAGCTGGCCGCCAACGCCAACTTTCTGGAGCGCCTCAAGCGCGAGGCCCACCTCGCCGCCCGGCTCAGCCACAACAACATCGTCCAGGCCATCGACGTCGGCTCGGCAGGGCCGATCCACTACTTCGTGATGGAGCTGGTGGAGGGCAAGACGATCCGCGAAGAACTGGACGGGGGGAAGGTCTACGGCGAGCGCGAGGCCGTGGACGTGGTCGCGCAAGTGGCGCAGGCGCTGAGCCACGCCCACCGGCGCGGGCTCATCCACCGCGACGTGAAGCCGGCCAACATCGTGCGGACGGCGGAGGGCGTCGCGAAGCTCGCCGACCTGGGGCTGGCGCGCTCCGAGGGGGACGCGGCGCTGGCCAAGAGCGAGCGCGGGCTGATGATCGGCACGCCGTACTACGTCGCGCCGGAACAGATCCGGGGGCGCATCGACGTGGATGGACGGGCCGACCTGTACTCCCTCGGGGCGACGCTCTATCACATGGTGACGGGCCAGCCGCCTTTCCCGAGCAGGAAGGTCGATGAAGTCCTCGACGCGCACCTGAGCGAGCCCCTCCCGCCTCTCGCCGCGCGCAACCCGGAGCTTTCGGCGGGGCTGGGCGAGGTGGTGGAGAAGATGATGGCGAAGGACCGCCATGCCCGGTATCGCAACGCCGACGAACTGGTGGTCGATCTGGAATGTCTCCTGGCCGGCGAGGCGCCCCTGCTGGGCCACGAGCGGCCCTTGCCCGTCCCGGATGAGGTCGAGCCGAAAGCGCAGGAGCCGGAGCCCGACTACGAGGAGGTCGAGGAAGACGAAGAAGAGGAAGAGCCCGGCCGGCCGGGGCTCCAGCCGACCTGGGCGTGGGTGGCCGTGATGGGCGGGCTGCTGGGGCTCAGCGCGCTGCTCAACCTCATTCTGTTGGTGCGGCGGCGCTGAGTAACCGGAGCGGAACGCCACGGAGGGCGGTCCCTCCAGCGCGCTGCGAGGCCCTGTAGCGCACCTCGGGCCCTCAACCGAGAAGATGTTTCGGCCGCGATCCCGAGGGGCGATTGCCGTGGCGCCGCGCCCTATCCCATCAACTTCTTGAGCGCCGCGACGTACTTCGGCACCGCCGTCTTCGGGCCTTCGCGCGCCTCGTACTCCAGCGCGACGTAGCCGCGAAAGTGGGCCCGGCGCAAGATGCCAACCACCTTGTTCAGGTCGGCCTCCTCCTTCGGCTTGCCGGCGGGGAAGGCCTCCGTCTTGACCTGCACGACGACGGCGTAGGGCGCGGCCCGCGCCATGTCGGCGTAGGGGTCGGCGGTGTGAAAGTTGCCCGTGTCGAGGTTGACGCCGAACCAGTCGTGCTTGACCGCCTTGACGAGGGCCAGCAACTGCTCGGCCGTCGCGGTGATGCCGCCGTGGTTCTCCAGCGCCAGGAAGATGCCGTGGCGCGCCCCGTGGTCGCACGCCTCCTGAATCGCCGCCACGCAGCGCCGGCGCACCGCCTCCTCGGCCTCGCCGCGCGGGGCTCGGCCGGCGAAGATGCGCATGGTCTTGGCCCCGAGCCGGGCGCTGTGCTCGATCCAGCGCTTCACGGAATCGAGCTCGGTCCGCAGTGCGGCGGCGCCGGCCACGCAGAAGTCGTTGCCCACGGCGGTCCCACTCACGTCGAGGCCCAGGCGGGTGCAACGGCCCTTGATCCGCGCCAGGTAATCGGGCGTGGTGCGCGGGAAGTAGTAGGCGGTCAGTTCGACGGCGGGCACGTCGAGGCCTGCGGCGACGTCGATGAAGTCCTCGAGCGTCATCGTCGGCTTGGCCTTGCCCTTGAGCGCCAGGTGGCGGTTGTAACTGTAGGCGGCCAGGCTCAGGCGCAGGTGCGCCCTGCCGTTGCGGCGGATCGGCTCGATGGCGCCGGCGGCAGGGGGCAGGGCGAGCGCGGTGCCGGCGCCGAGGGCGGCGTGCAGGAAGTGGCGGCGGGTGTGCATGGGGAGCTCCAGGAGGGAGAGGGACAGGGAGCATCCTATCCGCCGAACGCGACGGCGTCCCGCCGCTTGCGGGAGGGAGGGGCCGACGTCAGGCGACCGGGAGGAAAAGGCCACCTTGTAGGACGGCTCTCCCGAGCCGTCCGGACGGCTCAGGAGGGCCGTCCTACAACAAACCAAGTCCTGCCTCTTGCCTTCGCATAATTCTCGTCCCGCGCCAGACCGCCCGGAGGTCGCATGAAGACGGACACGTCGAACTGGGTCGGTCAACTGCTCCTGGGCGGGCGCTACAAGGTCGTCGCCCGGCTCGGCGAGGGCGGCATGGCCTACGTCTACCGCGCCGTCGAGGTCAAGTTCGGCCGCGAGGTCGTCGTCAAGGTGCCGCGCCGCGCCATGCTCGACGATCCCGAGTTCGCCGCGCGCTTCACCCGCGAGGTCCGCGTCCTCGTCCGACTCGAGCACCCCGCCGTGGTCAAGGTGGTCGATTTCGGCCAGCACGGCGACGCCACCTTCACCGTCCTGCAGTTCCTCGCCGGCGGGAGCCTGCGCGACCGGCAGCGCGACCAGGGGGGCGCGTGTCGCTCGCGTCGCTGCAAACCTGGCTCCCCGCCATCGCCGGGGCGCTCGACTTCATCCACGGCCAGGGCTACGTCCACCGCGACGTCAAGCCCGACAACATCCTCTTCGACGCGCAAGGCCATCCTCACCTCGGCGACTTCGGCATCGTCAAGGCGCTCGAGGGCGGCCAGCCCGCCCGCCCGGGGACCGTGCTCACGCAAGCCGGTACGGTCGTCGGCACCCCCCAGTACCTCGCGCCCGAACTGGCGCTGGGACAGTCCTACGACGGGCGGGCCGATCAGTACGCCCTCGCCGTCACCGTCTACGAACTGCTCGCGGCCCGCTACCCCTACGACGGCACGACGCCGGCCGCCATCGCCCTGCTCCACGCCCGCCAGGCCGCCCCGCCCCTCAACGCGCTCGTCCCCAGCGCCCCGCCGGCCATGGTGGCGGCGCTCCAGCGCGCCCTGTCCACGCTGGCGGCGCAGCGCTTCCCCGACTGCGCTTCCTTCGCGAGCGCCTTGCTCGGTCGTGGCCCCGCCGGGGCGGTCACGCCGGCGCGCGAGCCGGCGCCGGCGCAGACGACCGTCGCGTGTCCTCACTGTCGCAAGGAGGTTCTCCTGCCGTCGGCGCTCCTGGGCAAGCAGGTGCGCTGCCCCGCCTGTCGCAGAGCGTACCCGTCGAGCCCCGGAAAGCCTGCGCGACCGGTGCGCGAGCCGGCCGCCCCTCCGCGCAAGCCCGCTGCCGCCCCAGTTGGGGCGCTCGGACGGGCGTTGTCGCGGCTGTGTGTGGGCGCGGCGCTGGGCGCCGGGGTCGGCTACCTGCTCGACTACCTGCTCGCCAGGCCCCCCGCCTCGGGGATCGGCACCTGGCCCGGTTTTCGCCCCGAGGGCCAGGCCTTGGTGTTGGTGACGTGGGCGCGTCTGGGGGCCCTGTCCGGCGGGGCCGCGTGGTTCGCCGAGGGCCGGGCCGGCCGGCGCTCGGCCGCCTGGTTGGTGGTGTGGGTGGCGGGCGGGCTGCTGCTGGGGCTGCTGGGTGGGATCGCCGGCCATCAGGCCGGGACGCGCACCGCGGGCCCGTTGAGCCCGCTTTACGGCATGAGCGCCCTGCTCGCCGGGCTCGGCCTCGTCTCCGGCTGGTTGCAAGGTGGAAACTTCCTCGGCGGGCTCGCGGGCGCCGCCGCCGCCGCCGTGGGCGGAGAGGCGCTGGCCGCCGCCCTGCTCGGCATGGCCAGGTGGGAGACGTCGTCGCCGTTGCTCCACTTCCTCTTGCTGGCGACCGTCCTCGGGGCCCTCTGGTTTGTCGCCTTTCCGCTCCTTCGCAAGTCCCCAGGCGAGGTGCTGCTCCTCGCTCTGCTGATCGGCGCCGCCGTCCCGCTGCTCCTGTGGCGCACCCTGGCCGACACGGGCGAGCTGCGCGTCTTCGAGGGACATACGGGGCCCGTGACGTGCCTCGCGTTGGGCCCCGACGGCCGACAGTTCCTCAGCGCCGGCCCGGGCGACGACGCGCTGCGCCTGTGGGACGTGGAGGGCGGCAAGGAGGAGCAAAGGTTGCGTGGCCGGAAGGGAGCGCCGCGGGCCCTGGCCTTTTCGTCGGACGGCCGCTCGGCGCTGCTGGCATCGGAAGATGGGAAGTTCCGCGCCTGGGGCCTGACGGCCGACAAGCAGCCAGGCGCCCACGAGCTCGCCCCCTTCGGGTTGGGCGCCGCCGCCTTCGCTGGCGACGGCAAGCGCCTCCTGTGCGGCAACACCGAGGGCGAACTGCTGACGTGGGGCCTGCGCGAGCAGCGGCTCGTCGGGCAGCCATCCAAGGAGAGCAAGACAGCCGAGCCGGGCGCCGTCCCGCCGCCGCTGGCCCGGCTCAAGGGACACGAAAGAACGATCGTCGGGCTGGCGCTGTCGTTCGACGGTCGGTTGGCCGTCTCGGCGAGCGAGGACGGCACGGTGCGGCTGTGGGACGTGGCGCACGAGAAGGAAAGCGGACGGTTGCAGGGGCGCCTGGCGGACGTGAGCAGCGTCGCCTGCACGCTCGACGGGCAGCGCGTGGCGACGGGGCACCGCAACGGAACGATTCGCGTCTGGGAGCGCGCGACCGGCCGGGAGACGAAGCGGTTGCAGGAGCACAAGGGCGCGGTGCGCTGCCTGGCGTTCTCGTCGAAGGGGGAGCGGCTGCTCTCCGGCGGCCAGGACGGTACGGTGCGGCTGTGGGAGGCGGCGAACGAGCAAGAGCTGCGCCGCTTCACGCTGCACCGCGACGCCATCCTGGCCGTCGCCTTCGCGCGGGACGACCGGCGAGCGCTCTCGGCGAGCGCGGACGGGACGGTGCGCCTGTGGCGGTTGACGCACGGGCTGGCGCTGGGGTGGTGAGCGGCGATTCCCTTGCCCCCACACACCCTCTCCCAAGGAGGGGACTTCCTGCGGCGCTATCAGGAGCCAGGGGGGCACGCACCGTCCTCTTGGGGCAGGGCTGTGTCCTTCGTGTTGGCCGGTGTACGGCCGCACGTTAGCCAGACGGGCTTGAACGGCAGGTAGTTACGTCAGGAATAGTGGACACCTGTTCGCATGCGGTGGCCAACAGAAGGACACAGCCTTTGTATCGGCTTGACTTTCCTCTGTTCGCCGCGCGGCGGCGCCGGACGTGGTTCGCCGTCCGCTCTGTCAACGAGATCGGGCAGAGGGCTCAAGGCGTTTGTTTCCTTGCCTCCGCCGCCCCGCTCACGACGGCCGGGGCCTCGGCCGCGGATTCGGCAGCGGGACCATCTGCTCCGCGGCGCAGGCCCAACCGGGCAGCGCCTCGGCCAGTTGCTCGACCGTGCGCGGCGCGGCCTCGACCAGGAGCATCCGGGGCGAAGAGCTGTCCACGACGGTCACGCCCTTGGTCGAGCGAACCTGCGCCAGGTCCGCGTCGGGCATCGGCCCCCGGCCCGTGAAGCGCAGGATGAAACGGCCCATGACAGTCCCCTCCGGAAAACTCGCCCAAGCGCCCTCCTCACCGCGTCTATTATTCCTCCTCGCTCAGCGCCCCGTCTAGGGCAAAGGCAGGCCGTTGCCCTGCATTTCCGCCGCGAAGCCGCGATCCTTCGCCGCCTGGAGCAGCGCCTTCGCGATGGCGTCGGAGCGGTCCTGGTCGCGCGGCATGGCCAGCACGTCGGGGAGCTGGGAGAGCAGCCGGGCCGCATAGCCCGCCACCGCCGGCGAGGCCATCGAGGTGCCGCTCAGGGGCGCGTAGCCGCCTGGCACCGTCGAAAGGATGCCCACCCCGGTCCCGCACAGGTTCACCTCGGGGCCGACGTTGGAGAAGGCGGCGATGAACTCGTCGGCGTCGGTCCCCGATGGGCCCATCACGTCGCCCTCTTCGACGGAGCCTTTCGGGAACGTTCCCTTGCGGCCCAGGGCCGACACGGAGATGCAGAGCGGGTCGGCGGCGGGGAAGCTCACCGGCCCGCGGTCGTCGTTGCCCGTGGCGGCCACTACCAGGCACCCCTGCTCGCGCGCCGCGTGGACCGCCGACTGCGTGGCCGGGTCGCTCGGCCCGCCGCCCAGGCTCAGGTTGATGAGATCGCAGTGGTCCTTGACGGCCTGGTCGATCGCCTTGGCGATGGCGAAATTGCTGGCGCCCTCGGCCCCCTTGCCGAAGACGCGGTAGCTGCGCAGCGCGACGCCGGGCGCCAGGCCGCGAAGGCCGTCCGGGGGCGTGCCCCGCGCCGCGATGATCCCGCCGACGTGGCTGCCGTGGCCCTCGCCGTTGTCGCCGAAGTCGTCGGCGTCTTCGCCAGTGACGCAGTTCGTGCCACCCTCGACCACGAGGTCCGGGTGCGGGCCGACGCCGGTATCAACCACGCCCACCGTTACCCCCGCGCCGGCCCCGTCCGGGGCGTTGCCGTAGTAGTTCCGCAGCCCGTCCACGAAGTCCAGGGCGACGGGGACCAGGGCGACTTCTATGCCATCCTCGACCGAGACGTTCTTCTTGAGCGCGCCCCAGAAGCCCACCTTCGGGTACACGTAGAGCCGCTCGATCTTGCCGGCGCCGCCGAGGGACAGCTTGGCGACACCCTGGGCGCTGGTAGTGCCCTGAGCGCCGATTCGGTTCTCGAAGTCCTTGAACGCCACCACCGTCGCGCCCCGGATGGGCGATCCGTCGCGGGAGCGGACGGTCACCACGATCTTGAGGGCCGTGGCCGCGGCCTTGACACGGTTTGTAATCTGGCGGCGGGCCAGGGCGATCCGGTAGTAGACCACCGGGACGATGCGCAGGCCCGGCTGGGCGGCGAGCAGGTCCTGGGCGGTGTCGGCAGTCATCTCCACCAACTTGGCCCCGTCGTCGTGGATGGAGTCGAGGACCTTGAACGCGGGCCCCACTTTGAAGCCGGCGCTGGCGGCGAAGGTCTTGACGGTCGGCGCGGAGCGGGCCTCGTTGAGCCGGGCGAGGAACGCGCCGAGCCCGGCCCCGGAGGTCGCGGAGGCGGCCCGGAGGCCTCGGGTGGGAAGGACGACATACTGTTGCGGACGGGCAACGGGCTTACGCATGGGCCTCTCCTGGCAAGCGCGGAAGGGAACGATGGGTCGGCGAACGGAGATTGTCCGGGCGCGCGCGGATGGTGTCAATCAGATTCGGCGCTGCCCGTCAACCCCGCCGGCCCCGGCGCAGGAGGTTCGACTCCAAGAGCTCTCGTCAGCGCCGCCCTGCTCAACGCCCTCCTGGACGTCGCCCTGTTTTTCCTCGCCGACCTGGTGAAGTTGCGGCCCGTGCGCCTGGACAACACCATCTTCGTCACCACGCCCGACAGTGCCAAGGCGCTGCCAAAAGCCTGGAAGAAGGCCCCTCTCAGGGGCCGCAAGCTCAACCCGCCCGCCGGCAGGCGGCGCGGCCGGGATGTGACAATCGCGAAACGGCAAGCAAGAGGGGGCGCCCTTCGGCGCCCCCTCTTGCTTGCC
>JBBSEZ010000423.1:0-8628 GCA_038239195.1 Gemmatales bacterium | reverse complement strand
GCCCACCTGCCGGCACGTGTCGAGCAGCGGGCAGGTGGAGCACTTCGGCGAGGTGCCCGTGCAGACGTGCTTGCCCGGCGGCACTGGCGAGGGGTAAGTTACTCGACGTGGGTGGTCGTGGATGCTACCCTGGCTGCGGGAGTCACCAGGCCGTGGGGAGGGGCGAGCATGACGGAGGCGGAGTGGCTGAAATCGTCGGGCCCCTCAATGATGTTGGAGTGGCTGAAGGGGCGGCGCATCAAAGTCCGCAAGCTGCGCCTGTTTGCGGCGTCCTGCGGGCGACGCCTGTGGGACTGGCTGACCGATGAGCGGAGCAAGGCGGCCATCACCGCTCTGGAGGAATACGCCGACAGCCCCGGCAAGCAAGCGGACAAGGACCGACTGCAAGCGGCCTGGCGGGGAGCGGCGGCGGCACAGGAGGAAGACCAGCGGATGACCCCGGACGCCATCGCCACGCGCGCCGCCAGCGCCGCGAGCGAACCGTGCGACGCCCACTGGGCCGCGCGCTGGGGACTGTCGCTCACCCTCGATACCGCAAGGGCGTGGAAACGATCTGGGGAACGGAAAGCGTTGGCCGGAATCCTTCGGGACGTGGTCGGCAACCCACGCGCGAAGCTTGCCTTCGACACTTCCCTTCGCTCGCCGGAGATCCAGGGGTTGGCCCAGGCCACCTACGACAACCGCTCCATGCCTTCCGGCGAACTGGACCTGCTCCGCCTCGCCGTCTTGGCCGACGCTCTTGAGGAGGCGGGCTGCATCGACGACGCCATCCTCATCCACCTGCGCTCGCCCGGCCCGCACGTCCGGGGCTGCTGGGCGCTCGATTTGATCCTGGGCAAGGCCGACGCCTGAGATTCGCCCTGACCTCCCATCGTTACTGATGTCACGTCACGCCGACCTGTTGGCATATCTCTAGCAACGGACACGTCGAACAATGTGGTCTACCAGTACAAATGTGCTTGCCGAACGGGACGAGGAGCGCGTTGATCTCGACCCAGTAAGGCCGGGGCAACTTCTTCTGCAATTCCACCATCGTCTTTTCCGGCGTCTTGGCCTCGACGTAGCCCCAGCGGTTGGTGACGCGGTGGACGTGGACGTCCACGCCGATGAACGGCTGGCCGCAGACGATGCCGAGCACGAGGTTGGCGCACTTGGGCCCGACCCCGCGCAGGCCGAGGAGCGCCGACTGGTCGCACGGCAGTTCCCCGCCGTGCTCCTCGACGGCGCGCCGGGCGATCTCGCGAATCTGCAGCGCCTTGGGCTCGTGGAAGGTGCAGGTGGCGATGAGCGCGTCGATCTCCTCAAGGGCCAGCTTCGCCATCGCCGCCGGCGTGCGGGCGCGGGCGAAGAGCCGCCGGGAGGTCGGCAGGGTGGTCTCGTCGCGCGTGCGGATGGAGAGGATGCAGGCGACGAGGACCTCGAAGACGGAGGCGTGGCCCTCGGCGTACAACTCGAAGAGCGCCGCCTTGGGGTGAGGGGCGACGGCCTCGCGCACCAGAACGAGGGCCTCCTGAATGTTGAAGGGGCGCTTGGCCACGGCCCGAGACCTGGACTTTTTGGGGGTTGGCATGGTCGTCACCGCGAGGGAAAAGAAGGCTCCGTTCGAGGATTCGGCAAGTTTCATGCCTGCGGGGCTCACACGTGCAGGGCGGCGCCGAAGTGGGCTCGCAGCGCCTTCCGCAGGTCCGTGCGCAGCGTGTTGCCGGTCAACTCGAGAGAGGTGAGGCGAGCGAAGCGGGGAGAGGCGATGAGCGCCCGCGCCCCCTCGGTCCCGATGCGGTTGCTGTTGAGGTGGAGCACCGCGAGCTGGCGCAGGTGAGGCGAAGTCGCCAGCGCCTGCGCCCCTTCGTCGTCGATGCCGGCCTGGCCCAGAGCGAGGTACTTCAGGCCGGACAGGTGCGGAGAGCTCGCCAGGACGCGCGCCCCCTCGGCCCACACCGGGTTCCCGCTCAGCGCCAGGCTCGTCAGCGTCGCCAACCGCGGAGACGCGGCAAGCGCCTGCACGCCGTCCGGTCCAATCAGGTTACCGCAGAGGTCGAGCACGCGGAGGTTTGTCAGGTGTGCCGAGGTGGCGAGCGCGGCCGCCCCCGCCCGGCCGATGCGACAGAAGCCCACGTTGAGGTCCTGGAGTTTGGAGAAGTGGGGCGAAGCCGCGAGGGCGCGGGCCCCGGCGTTCCCGAGCCCGTTGTCTCGCAGGTCGAGGCGGCGGAGGCCGGCAAAGAGAGGGGCGCTTCCCAGTGCCTCGATTCCCTCGGGGCCGAGGTTGTTATAGCCCAGGTCGAGGTCGCGGAGATTGGCGAGGTGGGGAGAGCTCGCCAGCGCCCGCGCGCTCTCGTCGTCCAGGAGGTGCATGCTCAGGCCGAGCCGGACCAGCCCAGCCAGGTGAGGGGAGGCGAACAGTGTCCACACCTTCTTTGCGTCGAGCGCCGTGTGCTCCAACTCGAGCGCGGTCAACCCGGTCAGGTGCGGCGACGCGGCCAGCGCCTCGACGTCCTTGTCCAGGAGGACGTTGTTGGCCAGCACCAGCGCGCTCAGGCGCCCCAGGCAGGGCAAGGAGGCGATTTTGCCCATCCGGCCGCGCACGTTGGCGAGCCGCAACGTCTCCAGAGGGGCGGCCCGCCACAACCTCGCCGCGCCCTTCACCATCTGCGCGGCCGTGACCGTCACCTCGGCCACGAAGCCGCGCCGGAACAGGCACGTGTCCCGCGCCCACGCGGGCAGCGCCGCCAGCCAGCGCTCCCGGTGGGCCGTGGCCAGCGCCCGCTCTCGCTCGGCGAGGGCGGGCCGGCGCGGATCGCCTTCGCCGATCCGGGCCAGTTCGATCTGCACGCGGATGAATTCGGCACGTTCGGGATCGCCGTTGTCGTCGAGCCAGTCGGCGTACACCAGACGAGGAGCATCGTCGCCTGGCGCTTCGAGGATCGCCTGAAAGATGGCGTCGCCTTCCCGCATGACGGCCTCCCGCCGCTTGGCCCGCTACAGTCCGACGCGTTTGCCGAATCGCTTCCGCAGGGCGCGCTTGCTTCCCTCTCCCAGCGGGTTGCGAGACAGGTCGAGCCGCCACAGGTTTGTCAAGTGCGGCGAGCCGGCCAGGGCCCGCGCCCCCCGGTCGCCGATCCCATTTTCCGACAGCACCAGGTCCTCGATGCTCTCCGCGAACGGGGCGAGCGCCAGCGCCTCCGACCCGGCGTCGCCGATGGCGTTCTGGCGGAGGTGTAGCGTGGTGAGGTTGGAGAGGTGAGGCGAGCGCGCGAGCGCGACCGCCCCCCTATCGCCGAGGCCGGCCTCGTCCAGGTAGAGCTCCTCCAGCCCGCCCAGCCGCGGGCAGGCCGCCAGCGCCGCGGCCCCCTTGTCGCCCAGTTCGTTGCCGTGCAACTCGAGCACCTTGAGGGCCGTCCCCGGCGGGCCCCCGGCCAGAACCTCCTCGCGCGGCGCGGAGGCCTTGTTCCACGCCACGTCGAGGCGGGCCAGGCGACCCAGGTGCGGCGACGTGAGGAGCGATTCGAGGCCGGCGCGCCCGGCCCGGTTGCTGGTCAGGTAGAGCTCGGTCAGTTTCCCGCAGGCCGGCGCCCCGGCCAGAGCGAGGGCCCCGGCCTCGCCGATCTCGTTGCCGCGGAGGGCGAGGGCCCGAAGGTTGGGGAGGGCGCCGGAGTCGGCCAATTCCGTCAGTGCGGCGTCGCTCGTCAGGGTGAGGGAGAGGTCGAGGCGGCGGAGGCGGGCAAGGTGCGGCGAGTGGGCCAGGGCGAGCGCCCCCGCATCTCGGAAGCGGTTGCCGGACAGGCTGAGCACGCCCAGGTAGCCGAGGTTGGGCGAGGCGGCCAGCGCCGCCACACCATCCGCGCCGACACTGAGCCCCAGCCGCAGATGGACGAGGCCGGTGAGGTGGGGCGAGGCGGCCAACAGGCGGGCCTCGCCCGGCCCCATGTCCTCGGCCATTCCCAGAACGCGCAAGTGCCGGGCCTCGGGCGTTCCGGCGAGGTTGCTCAGCAGGTAAGGGCCGGGCAGGCGCATCTCCGCGAGGGGCGCGGCCGCGAAGGCCCGCTCGGCGTGCGTGCGGAACGCCTTCCAGCTCGAGAAGTACACGAGGCGAACGAAGCCGCGCTCGAACGGCCCCCAGGAGACGCCCTGTAGCTGGGGCAGTTCCGCCAGCCAGCGACTGGCGACGATGAGCTTCTCCTGCCGCTCGTACAAGGCCCGCCAGCGGGGCGAGTCGGGCGAGATCTGGTGCATCCGCACCTGAGCGCGGATGAGCTCGCCGCGGGGAACGCCCTGCTCATCGAGCCAGTCGGCGTAGACGAGGCGCGCGACGTCGTCCTCGGTGTCTTCGAGGATCGCCTGGACGAGCCCTTCGTGGCCGGTCATGCGGTCGGGCCTCAGCTCGCCGTGCGGCCCGCGAGAAGGCGGGCGCCGAGCTGATTCTAACGGAGCGCGAGGGAACTCATCAATCCTCGCGCCCCTGGAACGACCTTACCGCTTCGCCTCACCGCGCGCGTCCCACAGCCGCACCGTCCGATCCTGGCTGCCCGACGCCACGTAGCGCCCGGAACGCCCGAACGCGGCGCCGTAGACGTCGGCCTGGTGCCCCTTGAGCGTGAGTAGCGGCGCCCCGATGTCGGCGCACCACGTCCGCACCGTGCGGTCCTGGCTGGCGGTCACCAGGCGCCGGCCGTCGGGGCTGTAGGCCGCCGTGTAGACGGGGCCGGCGTGGCCCTTCATCGTGCAGACGACCTCGCCCGTCTGAACGTCCCAGACGCGCGCCGTGCCGTCCTGGCTGGCGCTCGCCAGGCGCTTGCCGTCGGGGCGGTAGGCGAGCGTATACACCTCCTTGGTGTGTCCCTTGAGCACGCGCTCCTCCTTGCCCGTGTCGAGGGCCCACAGGCGAACGGTGCCGTCCTTGCCGCACGAGGCCAGCATCTTCCCATCGGGCCCGAACGCGACGCCCCAGGCCTCGCCGACGTGCCCGGTCAGCGTCAGCAGGAGCTCGCCACTCGCGGCGTCCCAGACGCGCACTTTTCGGTCGGCGCAGGCTGTCGCCAGCTTCTTGCCATCGCGGCTGAAGCAGACGTCGGTGGCCCAGTGATCGTGGCCTTTGAGCGTGCGCAGCGCCTTGCCGGTGTTCGCGTCCCACAGGCGCACCGTCTTGTCGCTGCCGGCCGAGGCCAGCACCTTGCCGTCGGGGCGAAAGCAGACGCGCAGGATCTGCCCGGAGTGCCCGCGCAGGGCGTGGACCGCCTCGCTCGTGTTCGCGTTCCACACGCGGACGACGCCGTCGCGGCCGGCCGAGGCCACGAGCCCTTCGGGGCTCGTCGCCACGCCGAAGATGCCGTCGCGGTTGCCCTTCAAAGTCCGCGGGAACGCGCTGCCCTCCGTCGCCGGGGCGGCGCCGAAGGCGGGAAGGGCCGTGGGGAACCAGCCGGCCAGGACGAAGGCGAGAGGGGCAACAGAGAAACGGGCGGGGGTAGGTCGGGGCATGGTCTTCTCCTCGGAGGGTAGGCGGGCGGAACGAGAGCATATGCAAAAGCGATACCGGCGCACAGGCGAGTTGGTCCCAGCTTGGGAGGGCGGGGCGGCTTGTAGAAGTCGCCACGCCCCGTAGACTGCCTGCGCAGCGGCCCCGCTCTTTCCTGGCCCCGAGGGCGCCACGATGTTCGGCCTGCTCCGCCCCCAGAAGCGCTTGCTCGCCACCGAAGACTGGAACGACTACGCTTCGTCCTACTGCAACCTGTGCGCCAGCCTGTCGTATCGCTACGGCGTGCAGACGCGCTTGCTGGTCGTCCACGACGTCGCCGCCGCCGACTGGCTGCTCAGCGGCGCCTGCCCCTCGGAGCGGGCCTTCCCCGTCAACAACTGTCTCAAGGGCGGCGTTCGCTCGGTGCCGCAGCCCGTGTACCTGACCCAGCGCGAGCAGTTCCTCGCTGCCGTCTCCGCCTACACCATCGGCGTGAAGGTGCAGGACGACCTCGACGACCGCGGCTCGTGGAAGGCGCGCGTTGCCTTCGCCTTCTACAAGAGCTCCTTCGCCCGCGCCCGACGCGACCTGCTGGCCAACGGCTTCGACGTGCAGCAGTTCGAGGACGTGCTGGCCGAGCAAAAGGTGCTGGAACGCGCGGGAGAGACAGACCTCCAGCGCGCGTCGGGGCCGTCGGGGGCGGCGTTCGGCCTGGTGGCCCGCCACCTGGCGCAGTGCTCCGCGCCGGTTGTCGCGGCGGAGGACGCCTTTGGCCTGGGCGACCGCATCGGCCGTTCGGTCTTCCTCGTCGATGCCTACCAGGACTTCGCCCGCGACGCGACCACGGGCAACTACAACCCGCTGCGCCAGGCGGGGGCGACGCGCCTCGCCCCGGAGCGAGGGCGCGAGCTCCAGGAGACCGTGCGGCAGCTCCTGGAGGAGGCGCACGCATTTTGCGCGGGCATGGCGGGCCGCGTGGCCGGGCGCTGGCGCGGGGCGCGGGCGGCCCTCGCGGCCGGGGTGGGCGATGGCATCACTCCCGAGAAGGACCGGCCAGCCAGCGCGGAGGGCGACAAGCCGGTGGGCGAAGAGGGCCAGATCGAAGGGCCGCGACGGCGCAGGGGGAAGAACCCCGAGGGGGGCGGCAAGAGCGGCGACGGGACGGAGGCGTGCTGTGCGGGCTATGCCTGCTGCGAGGTGAGTTGCTGCTGTCTGGACGTGGCGGCGTGTCTGTGAGGCGGCCGGCAGGGAAAGGCATTCCTGTAGGACGGCTCTTCTGAGCCGTCCGGACGGCTCGGGAGAGCCGTCCTACATCCCGGACGGCTCAGGAGAGCCGTCCTACAGGAACGAAGTCCTGCCGCTCGCCTCAGCCGCAGGCGCCTGGTCGGGCCTTCCGGCGCCTGCTAGAGTGAGGAAAGCCCGACCTCTCCGAGGCCCCTGTCTCATGTCCACCAAGCGCGGCCGCAGTCACGAGGCCTTCGAGCGAGCCCGCCGGCTGATCCCGGGCGGAGTGAATAGCCCCGCCCGCGCCTTCGGGGCGGTCGGCGGCGAGCCACTGTTCATCGCGCGCGGCGAGGGGCCCTATCTGTACGACGTCGACGGCAACCGCTACCTCGACTACATCGGCTCGTGGGGCCCGCTCATCCTCGGCCATGCGCACCCGCGCGTGGTGGCCGCCGTCGAGGAGGCGGTGCGCCAGGGGGCCAGCTTCGGCGCCCCCACCGAGCGCGAGTCGCAACTCGCCGAGCTCGTCGTCGAGGCCGTGCCCTCGATCGAGATGGTGCGGATGGTCAGCAGCGGGACCGAGGCGGCGATGAGCGCCATTCGCCTGGCGCGCGGCTTCACGGGGCGCGACGTTGTCGTCAAGTTTGCCGGGTGCTACCACGGCCACGTCGATAGCCTGCTCGTGCAGGCCGGCTCCAGCGCCACGACGCTCGGCGTGCCCAACAGCCCCGGCATTCCCAAAGGCTGCACCGCCGACACGCTATCGCTGCCCTACAACGACGTGCCCGCGCTCGCCGACGCCTTTGCGCGGCGCGGCGATCAGATCGCGGGCGTCATCCTCGAGCCGATCGCCGGCAACATGGGCCTCGTCACGCTGTCGGCGGAGTTCCTGAGCGAGCTGCGCCGTTTGACGGAGAAGCACGGGGCCCTGCTGATCTACGACGAGGTGATGACCGGCTTCCGCCTCGCCTACGGGGGCGCGCAGGAGCTCCTCGGCCAGCGCCCCGACCTGACCATTCTGGGCAAGATCGTGGGCGGGGGCTTTCCGGTGGGGGCCTACGGCGGGCGGGCCGACGTCGTGAAAAAGGTAATGCCGGCCGGGCCCGTGTTCCAGGCGGGCACGTTATCGGGCAACCCGGTGGCGATGGCGGCTGGGATCGCCACGCTGACCGAACTGCGCGACACGCGCCCCTACGCTACCCTGGACCGTTTGACGGGCGCCCTCGTCGAGGGGCTCGCCGCAGCGGCGCGCGAGGCGGGGGTGGCGCACTGCATCAACCGCGTGGGGAGCATGTGGACACTGTTCTTCACGGCGGGGCCGGTGACGGATTACGAGAGCGCGAAGAAGGCCGACACGGCCCGCTTCGCGCGCTTCTTCTGGGCGATGATGGACCGCGGCGTGTATCTCCCGTGCAGCCAGTTCGAGGCGGCGTTCGCGTCGGTGCTGCACGGAGAAGAGCGCATCGCCGAGACGGTCGCGGCGGCGCGCGAGGCGCTGGCCGAGGTCGCCCGGATGGGCCCCGTTTAGCCGCAATACCGTACAGAGCCACATATGAAGATGCAATTCCGGGTGCCGTTGCCGGCCGGGTAGACAAAAGTCGGGGCCTCCTGCCAGGATGGGATTGCTGACACCACCCGACCATCTACGGCCACGGGGGTGTATCTCGGGCCCGACTTCACCGCCGATTACCTCCACCGTCAGGCCGTGGAGATGGGGCGGCTGTATGGCGGGACCGCCGAGGCGGAGGAGAAGGTCCGGCGGGAGCTCCAGGCGAACCGCTACGACCCGGAGACGGACGTCTTGACCTGGACCGACGGGCAGGTCGCGGCCTTCGACGTCGTCCGCCGCCATTACGAAAAGGAGGTCCTCAACCGCGAGCACAGCGGCGGGGGCGGCCTCGGCCCTCACGCCGTGGCCGACCCGGAGGAGTCGCGCCGCATCGTGGCCTTCATCG
>JBBSEZ010000422.1:0-8628 GCA_038239195.1 Gemmatales bacterium | reverse complement strand
TAAGGACTTACGTCATAGAATTGCAAAGCCGGGACGCGGCGACGGGCGCCCGGGCCCACTCTCTGAAGGGGCATACCAAGGCCGTGAATGCGCTGGCGTTTAGCCCGGACGGAAAGGTGCTGGCCAGCGCGAGCGACGACGGCACCGTGCGGCTGTGGGCCGCTTCGGACGGCCGGCTCCTCCACAAGTTGGAACACCTCGGCATTCCGCGGAGACTGTTCAAACGATTCGTCCCCGTGCAGGGCGTGGCGTTTGCCCCCGACGGCAAAACGCTGCTGAGCCAGACGTATACCTACCTGAGCACGTGGGACGTGAAGTCGGGCGAGGAGTCGCACCTCACCCCGCTGGCGGCAGGGCTCGCGGCGCCGGGCCTCGCCGTGCGCCCCGGCGGAGACACCTTCGCGCGAGGGCTGCGCGCCCCGTCCGAAAACCTGGAATGGTGGGAACTGCGCGGTTCCCGGCCGGTCGCGACCCTCGACGCCGGCCCTGGGGGGGGGTCGGTCCTCGCATTCTCCGCGGACGGTAAAGCGCTGGCCACCGGCAGCTTCGACCACACCGTCAAACTGTGGGGGGCCGAAAGCAGAGGACTGCTGCGCACGCTGGGCGGGCATCGGTGGCCCGTGACGGCGCTGGCCTCGGGCGCGGGCGAGCGCCTGGCCAGCGGGGACGTCGGGGGGCGGATCATCCTCTGGGGGGCGTGGGCCAACCGGGACGCCGAGTGGCTGAGCTCGTCGGGGGAGCCGGTCGGCGCGCTGGCCTTCACCCCCGACGGACGGTCCCTCGTGACGAGCCCCCTCGCCATCGCGGGATTGCCCGGCGGCGGGGCGCTGCTCGAGGCCTGGGGGCTGGCCCCCCCCGGCGGCGCGGCGCCCTCGGCGACGATCTGCCGGGGGATTGCGCGATCTTCGACGTGGCCACCGGAAAGCCCCGCGTTCGCCTGCGCGGCAACGAGTTGCGCATCTTCTCGGCTTCGTGGTCGCCCGATGGCAAATCGTTGCTGACCGCCGGGGGCCGCCTTTCCGGGCGCGAGCGGGGAAGCGAACTGTGCCTGTGGGACGTCGCGACCGGGAAGCTCCGCAGGCGGTTCGCTGCCTGGCCCGGCATGGCCCATGCCGCGTTCGTGCTCGGAGGCGAGGCCGTGCTGACGGGCGGGCAGCAGCGCGCTCCCGCGACGGAGCGCGGGGAGCTGAAGTTGTGGTCCGCGGCCGGGGGAGAGTTGTTGAAGCGATTCGAGGGCGACTTCGCCCAGGTGCGAGGCCTGGAGGCCTCGCCGGACGGCAAGACGGTGGTCGTCCTCGGATACGACGAGATCGGCAAAGAGCCCGCCACGTTCGTGCTGCTCGACCCGCAAACGGGGAAGACGGTGGGGAACCTGCCGCCGCAGCGAGCGAGGCCCCAGGCGATGGTCTTCGCCCCGGACGGGAAAACGCTGGCGGTCGGCAACGACGACGGGAGCGTCGGCCTTTACGACGTCCCAGAGGGTCGCCTGCGAAAGCCCCTGCCCAGGCAACCGGGGACCATCACCTCCCTGTCGTTCGCCGATGGCGGGCGCCTCCTCGCGCTGGGGGCGTGCCCGAAGAACGCGTTCGCGGACGAACGGCCCGGGGCGGTGACGGTCTGGGACCTTGTCGCGGACAAGGAGGTGGCGTCCATCCCAACGCCGCGCGCGCCCGGAACGCCGTCTTCGTCCAGATGAGCCCGGACGGCAAGGTGTTGGCCCTGGGGGGCCGGCTCACCGGCGAGGTGAAGCTGTGGGACGTCGCTGCCGCGCGCGAAGGACTGACGCTGCTCGCCGACCGCGGGCCGGCCCTGCTCGGGGGGCACGGGGCGCCGATCGCGTGCGTGGCGGTCTCGCCCGACGGCAAGACGGTCGCCAGCGGCGGGCTCGACCGAACCGTCAAGCTCTGGGACTTGCCCGCCGAAGGGCCTGTCGCGCCGGGGAGGCCCCGGGCCACGCTCCCGGCGCAGAGCTGCGCCATCTCCTGCCTGGCGTATTCGCCCGACGGCCGAACGCTCGCCCTCGGGACGGGCGGGGCCCGCAGCACGAAGCGCCGGGCCGACTCGTCCTCTGGGACGTCGAGGCGAGGAAAGTGCGCGCCGAGTTGCCCGTCCAGCCGTTTGGCGTGTCGGCCCTGGCGTTTTCGCCCGACGGGCTCTTCGTCGCTCTGGTCGCGAGCCGCCTGGGCGCTCAGCCGAGCGAAGTGCTGCTCGTGAGCGCTGCGACGGGGAAAGGGCCCAAGGTGCTCTATCGCTCGCCGGTCAGCGTCAGCGGCCTGGCGTTCTCTCCCAACGGGAAGTTGCTCGCCTTCGCGGAGGGGGCAGACGCCCTCGTACGCGACCGGGAGAGTGGGAAGTGGGCCCGACTGAAGGGGCATGCGAACGCCGTCTCCGGGGTGGCCTTTTCCCCGGACAGGAAGCGGCTGGCGTCGGCCAGTTCCGCGGACAACAGCGTGCGGGTTTGGCACCTGGCCACGGGGCGCGAGTTGACGTCGCTCCAGCACCCCGGGCCCGGGGGAGGCCTGTCGTTTGCACCAGTCGGTCAGGCGCTGGCGGCGGGGCCGTGACGCGATCGCGGTGTGGCAGGCCCCGCCCCCTGCCGTCGCCCTGACGACCTACTACGACCCCGAGGACGCAGGCTACGCAAAACTCGCCATGAAAAAAGACGACCGCGGGCGGCTGACCGAGGCCGCCTACTTCGATCGAAAGGGGAGACCGGCGCGGAACGAGAAAGGTTATGTTCGCATCGCCCTGCGCTACGACGAACGGGTCGGCCTGGTCGAGAAGAACTTCTACAAGGGCAAACGAGCGCCAGGCGAGAACGGTCACGCCCGCGTGGCGGTGCATTACGACGCCAGGGGGGACCTGGTCGAGATGGTCTTCTACGACGAACGCGACAGGCCGACCCGAGGGCCGGAAGGGCTCGCCAAAATGCGAAGTCGCTACGCCGGCGCCAAGCTCGGCGACCAGGCGTTCTTCGACGCCGACGGGGCCCGGCTGCGGCGCGAGGCGGTCGTGGCCCGCGTGCTTCCCGGGGGCCCGGGGGAGCGAATCGGCCTGAAGGCGGAGGACGTCCTGGTCAGTTACGGGGGGCGCGACCTCGAGAGCGTCGCCCATTTCCTGGGCCTCCGAAGCGGGGAACGCCGAGGCGGCGCTTCCCGCGAGCTCCACGTCCTGCGCGGCGGGAAGCGCCTGGTCTTCGTCGTCCCGGAGGGGGCCCTGCAAGTGCAGCTCGGCGACCGCCTTCTCCGCGCGCCCTGACCGGGCGAGCCGCGTGTCGCAAACCTCGCGCGGCGCAAGTTCGCCGATTGCCCTCTCGTACTCCGGACGCTACGATGGGACGAGTTGCGGCGACGCTCTCCCGTTCCTCCTGGCGCGAGTCGATCTCGTTCATGGCCCTGCTTCCGCAGACGATCGCACTGTTGCGGGCGGCCCGGCAGATGGTACAGACCACGCCGGCCGATGCGGTGCTGTTGCTCACCGAGACGGACCTCGACTGGCCCGCCGTGTTGAGCCACCTCGACGGGTGTCGATTGCTCGTCGCCGCGGAGGAGAGGGAGCTCACCGAGCGACTCAAGCAGCGCGGCGACCTGACGGTCATCGACGTCGATCCCGGCCCCACGCCGACGCAAACGCGCATGAGCATGGCCTTGCTCGAAGCGGTGCGCAGCGAACAGCTTCGCCACGGGGCCGACGTGATCGCCCTCTACAACGGCATCGAGGTCAGCCGCGACGACCCCGAGCCGATCGACAGCCTGAGCGTCATTCACCTGGGCGAACATCTGGAGCGGCTCAGCGCCCGCGACCTGCGCAAGCTCGACACGCAGGTGCCCCTGGAGACGTTGCGGTCCATCGTCGATCTGGCCATGGCCATCGGGCGCGAGGGCCGCGAGGGACACCCCGTCGGGACCATGTTTGTGGTCGGCGACACGCGCAAGGTGCTGACGCTGTGCCGGCCGATGAACTTCAACCCGTTCCGCGGCTACGGCGGCGACGAGCGCGACATCCGCAACCGCAGCGTGCGCGAGCAGATCAAGGACCTGGCCCAGCTCGAGGGCGCCATCCTCATCCGCCGCGATGGGGTGGCGGTCGCCGCCTGCATGCGCATCGAGGCGCCCGAAGCAGACATCACCCTCGGCCTGGGGCTGGGCACGCGCCACGCGGCCGCGGCGGCCATCAGCAAGCGCACCAAGGCGATCGCCATCGCCGTCAGTCAATCGTCGGGGAGCGTCCGGCTGTTCCAGAACGGGGCCATGGTACTGCACATCGAGCCGGTCGCCCCGCGCCCCCTTACCTGGGGCGCCCTCCGCATGGAACAGGACAGCGACAACGATCGCCCCCCGCACGGGGGCCCGGGCGCCTCGTCGCGCGACGGTCCCGTCGGTGGGGGCGCACGAACGACAACAGGGAATGAAAAAACCACTTCTTCTTGAGGAGATCGAACTGATGCGTCGCACGGCACGGCTCTTTCTTTGCGCCTCCCTGCCCCTCCTGTTGGTCGCCGGCTGCCAGCCCCTGAATTACGAGACCACCTACACCATCCCGGCGGTCGGCTCGCAATCGACGGCCTTCGCCGCGCCGCGCTACGCGCAGAAGATCAAGGTCACCGTCACGGCCCAGGATGGCCCGGTCGATACCTACGTCGTGAAGGACCCCGACGGAAAATACGGCGAGAACGCCCCCCTCGGCAAGCCCCCCGCCGAGAGCGTCATCGCGAGCAAGACGTCCACCAAGGCCGAGGAGTATACGCTGGAGGCAACCGTGCCCGCCAAGACGGCGTATGCCATCTTGCTCTACGCGCACAAGAAGAAGACCGAGGTGAAGCTCAAGGTGACGGGGCGGTAGAAAGACGCCGCCCTCACCCGCCTCTCTCCCCTATCCCAACGGAGGGCCCCGCGTTCGCCCCTTTCCAGCAGGTTCGCGACGTCCCCGGCCCAGATCGCGCCCGAGCGCTCCGCTTGCTTGCCTGGCGGGAACGCCATAGGATGCCCACATCGACAGGCGCGACGGCACCGCGCACAAGCCCTTCTTACAGACGGTTCTGGGAGATCGCTATGACGTCTTCGGGACGGTTCGCCCCTGCGGCGCTGGCCGTGCTGGTCGCACTGGTCGGCCAAAGCGAGGCCCAGCCGCCCTCGGGGATCACGCCCCGTTACTCTCCTCCCGGTGGGGTCTCGCCCTCCTACAACACCTCCGTGGTCGGCACCCCCTCCGGCTCCGTGCCCCCGTACGCCATCGGGTACAACCCTTACTCCGCCGGCCCCGGCTACGGCGCCCCCGCCCCCACGATTGCTCCCTCCACCTTTGTCCCCCCCGCCCCGACGGGCTACGGCATCTCCAGTTCCGCCTACGGCGCCCCCGTCTACGGCTACGCGGGCTACGGCGCTGGCGGCTACGGACCGGGCAGCCGCGTGGCCGGGGCCCTCTACGGTCAGGCGGCCGTGATCTCCTCCACCGGCGACTACTACAAGTCGATCCAGGACGCCCGGCTGGGGCGCGAGCAAGCCCGCCAGGCCGCCGTCACCACGCGCCGCATGATCCTGCAAGAGGAGATGGATTACGAACGCATGCGCCCGACCGCGGCCACGCTGCGCGACCGCGAGATCAAGACCGACCTGAACTGGGCGCGCCGGGGCGCCTACGACAACACCATCTGGTCGGGCCAGACGCTCAACGTGCTCCTGCAAAGTTGCCTGCGCGCGAGCTCGTTCACCCGAGGCCCCACCGTCCCCCTGGACGAAAGCGTCCTCAAGCACATCAACCTCAAGGACAAGAGCCAGCGCGGCAACATCGCCCTGCTCAACGAGGGCAACGGCAAACTGCGCTGGCCGACCGGCCTCCAGGAGGAGGTTTTCGACGAGCCGCGCGACCGATTGACCGCGAACCTCGAGAAGGCGGCCAAGCAACTCGGCGAGTCGGGCGATCCCCCCAACATCAAGACGATGCGGGCGCTGCGCGCCGACCTCAAAACGATGACCGAGAAGCTCGACAGCGGGGTGGAGGGCCTGTCCCCCTCGGACTACGTGCGCTCCAAGAGTTACCTCAACAAGGTCCGAGGCGCCGTCACCGCCCTGAGCGATCCGACCGTGATGGCCTCGATGGATCGGTCGTGGGCTCGCTCGGTGCGTACCGTAGGCGAGTTGGTCGATCACATGCGCGCGAAGGGCCTCGAGTTCGCGAGCGCCGGCGCGCAGACCGAAAACGCCGCCTACTCCTCGCTCTACCACTCCCTGCGCCAGTACGAGATAGGCCTTAGTACAGCCTCGGCCAGCTAACCCGAGCGCATCCGTGCCCTGATCGACTTCAGGGCCCACGCGCAGGGGCGCGCGACAACAGGGCCGGCCGGCGCTTTTCGCACCGGGCGGCCCTGTCGAGAAGAGAGCGGAGGGATGGCCCGCTCAGGCGGTCGGCAGGAAACCCCCTCTCCCGTAGGACGGCTCTCCTGAGCCGTCTTTCGTCCGGCAGGACGGCTCAGGAGAGCCGTCCTACGCGCTGTTTTCTCCTGCCGCTCGCCTCAGGCCTCAAGGAGGCGGTTGAGCATCTTGGCGATGTCGGCCTCCGACTTGACGCCGGGCGAGGGCCGCTCGACGGGCTGATCGCTGCCCTTGAACACCATGATCTGCGGAATCGAGGAGATGCGGTAGCGGACGGCGATCTCCTGCGCGTGGTCGGTGTTGAGCTTGCCGACCTTGACCTTGCCGGCGAAGTCGTTGGCGATCTTGTCGATGGTCGGGGAAAGCTGGCGGCAGGGCCCGCACCAGACCGCCCAGAAGTCCACGAGGACGGGCTTGTCGCTCTTGACGACCTCGTCTTCCCAGTTCGCAGCCGTCAGCTCCACCACGTTGGCGCCTGCCATGAGGGCCCCTGCCTTTCTTGGAGTGAGTGTCTTCCCGGGCCGCTCCTCTTCGGGGAACGGCGTTCATCTTCCCCATTATACGAGGGCGGTCGGCAAGGCGAGGGCCTGTCACGTCAATGGCCACAGGGGCCGGCGCACGCGCCGGTACGTCAGCCGCAGCGGGTTGACCGCCGTCAGCCCCGGCGTATCGACGGGAAGGATCGTCCCCGCCACCGGCCCATACGCCGCCTTGTAGGCGATGGCCGCCTTGGCCACGAGGATGCGCCGCGTGCGCGGCTCGATGCCCAGGCACGTCAGCGCTCCCAGGCTGAACGGCGGGTGCCGCAGCGTCGTCAGCATCAGTAGATTGTCGCCGGCCAGCTCCACCAGCGCCGTCGGCCCCATGCGGTTGACGCGCTGCCCGCCGTGCCGCACCTCTTTCTCCACGTAGGTGCCCTCGTGCAGGAGCCGTACCGTCCCGCTCACCTCCACCGGCTCGCCGTGGCACCGATCGACCTTCCCACCCACGGTGAGGCGCACCGTGGCGCCCGCCCCCGCGGCGGCGCACTGCCGCACTTCTTCGGGGGCGTAGAGGCAGACGACGCTGCCCGTCGCCCCCTGGCGCAACAACTCGGCCAGGACCACCGTGCCGTCTCCGGCCGACCCGCCTCCCACGTTGTCGCCGGTGTCCACCAGCACCACGGGGAGCTTGTCGGCGCGCAGCGCTTGCCCCACCGCCGTGGCGGCGTCGGGCAACCGCACGTCGAACTTCTCCCGGTTGGCCCAGAGGTCGGCCGCCAGCTCGTCGGCGCTGCGGCGGGCGAGCTCTTCGTCGCCGTCGCTGACGACCACCACCGACGGCCCCATTTGCGGCACGTCGGCGTAGGCGAAGCCGGGCAGCAGGCTGGCCGCCAGGATGCCCGGCCTGGCCTCCAGGGCGCGCACTTTCTGCATGAAGGACGCCAGCGGCTCGCAGGAGGTGTCGTGCGTCATGATGTTGAGCAGCATCGGCGGCTTCGCCAGGGCCAGCCGCGGCCTCGCCTCACCCCGCAGCGTGCGCACGAGAAGTTGCGCCGCGAGCCGGCCGCACTCTCTCTGGTCCACGTGGGGGCAAGTGCGATAGGCAAGGGCGAGCGTGGCGCCGTCGAGGAGCCGCTGCGAGAGGTTGCCGTGCAGGTCGAGGGTGACGGCGATGGGCAGGTCGGGGCCAAGGGCACGGCGCAGGCGCGCCAGCACCTCCCCGTCGGCGTCGAGGTGCGATTCGGCGACCATCGCGCCGTGCAGCGCCAGCAGCAGCCCGTCGGGGCGCTCGCGGCGCACTCCTTCGATGAGCGCGGCGGTGACTTCGTCAAAGACGGCGTCGGTGACGGGGCCGGAGGGCGTGGCCCAGGCCATGAGCAGGGGAACGGGCGTAAAGCCCTCGACGGCGGCGGCCTCGAGGAAGCCGCCGACCTCGTGGTGGGCGTCGCGCCACTCGTCGAGGAGGGCGGGGCCGAACGCCAGGCCTTGCGCGACGAAGGCGGCGCGGTCGGCGCGCAGGGGGTTGAAGGTGTTCGACTCGTGCATGAAGCCGGCGACGGCGATGCGCATGGTGAGGGCCTCGGTGAGGGGGCGCCGATGATTGTAGCTTCTACGAGAGCATCGTGCGAACCAGAAGACAGCCCCAAGAAGGGGTGAGGCCAGGTTCTCGGGAGCGCAGCCGTAGGACAGGCGGCTCGCCTGTCCCACACTTCCCAGGCGTCAAGCTCATCCCCAGGCCGGACAGGCTGGCAGCCTGTCCCACGGGCCGGCTTCCC
>JBBSEZ010000421.1:0-8641 GCA_038239195.1 Gemmatales bacterium | reverse complement strand
TGGATTGAATGCCCCCAGGGGAGAGGCCCCCCAGGCGGGTAAGTTCAACCAGAATCTATGCTGCGTGGTCCGCGAGGCACGGCTTCGGCATGGACACGGTCTCTCCGCGCGGACCACGCAGCATAGATTCCATTGCGTTCGGCGGCAGGGGGTGCCGGCCCGCGGGGCGGACCGCCCGGTCGTCTGCGGGTCACGGCCGGACTAGATCGAGGGGGCCCCGGGGGCCAACCGGCCACGCCTGCCCCGTCCGCGTCCTCGCACATTCGGCTGGCGCACCATTGCAGGGCGTTCGCCGGGTCGCTAGCATGGCCCTTCGGCCGGCTAACGGGGTGTCGCCCCGGCCCGGAATGGTGTGCGGGGCTCGCACACTAATCGCGAGTTCGGCCACAGAGGGCATACCGATGAGCGAGGAGAGCAACGCTGCGCCCCGACCATTAACTGTGGGGTTACTTCTCGTGCGGATTGGGTTCTGGCTTCTGGTCCTTGGAGCAATTCTGCCAATTCTGGCCTTCAGCGAGGCCATTTCGCAGCGACGAAACATCGCGGAAGATCCCAAATTCCTGACGGTTACTCCGTTTTATCTTCTACCAGGATGCGTTCTCGATCTCATCGGAAGGTTTCTTTGCTGTCGGTTACCGCTCAGATGGGGTGTGCTGCGACCTTACGCAGTAAGTGCCGCAATGCTATCTTGTGCGGGCATCGGCCTCGTTGGTCTGGCCGCCGTCGATCTGCAGTTAGGCTTGTTCGGCATGGCCTCAATGCCCAGTATCGTGGGGTTGATTGGGCTCATCGCTTGCGTTGCCGGCTGGATATCGTTTGTAGAGTTTCTGAGGCGCTTTGCGCGGCAGGTGAACGATGAGCCCCTCCAATGGTACGCGATCACGGTGATCGGGCTCTGGGTCGCGTGCGCTACTATTGTTGTTTGTATCGGTCTGCTCATCCTTCCGAACATGGCACTTATTGCAGTCGCGGTTCTGGGGCTGCTTTTCTTGCACCACTATGAGAAGTTGCTCTCTCGTTCCCGTTCCGCGGCCCTACTCCACGGGCAAGTCACAAAGGGGATGGGCCCTTGCTGAATTACTACCTGGTCCATGCCATACTAGCCGCGGTCTGGTGCGCGGAGGTATTCGCGTTGGCTTACGGCACCGATTTCCGCGACAACCTCTACGACGTGGTCATGACCACCGCCGTTGTCGGCTTCCTGCCGGGACTGGCCGCCGCGACCTTGGTCAAGCGCAGCGGCTACCGCGGGCCCGTCGTGCTCCTGATGCTCGGTAACCTCGGGGTCGGGGCGGCCTCGGTTCATCATCACGACAAAATGAGGGCCGAGACGCGGCGGGAAATGGTGAGAGGTGCGTCCGAGCGGATCGGCGAGTTGGGCGGCCGCATTCGGAATGCCTTGTTTCATAAACGTCTCTTCATGGAGGTCGTCGAGAAAAAGGCGCGACCGGCGGAATTGGAGCGATTGAAGGGCGAGGAACAAAAGGCCGAGCGCATCACGACGGAGGCGAAGAAGTCGGTTCTCGGTATCATCGACGAGCCTGTCGGGATCGACACCAAGATCGACAAGGTGGTGGCCTCTGCTGAGGGCCTTTTCGCGATCGTCCTGGACGACAAGACCGACCGTGGCCAGGCCCGCGATGCGTTCCGCAGGGACCTGTCCGAGCATCTGGCACTGACGGACAAGAGACTGCGGGCCGCGGAATACGGCGTTCGTTGCGGCTACTTCATGCTAGGCGTCGGGGCGGCCCTCGTCGTCCTCACCGGGGTCGCGGTGCTGATGTGGCGTCGGTCAAGGGGCTGAGGAGTCGCGTCCCATCAGATCATCATGCCGGCCTTGGCAAAGATAATAAGGACGCGGTTAGGTGACCGGTAGGAAGACGCCTCCCTGTAGGACGGCTCGGGAGGGCCGTCCTACGGATAGGCTTGTTCCTGCCGGTCGCCTTATTTCCCCTTCGCCAGGGCGCGGCCATGCGCCGCCCTCTCCGCACACGAAGGACGGATGAGTCACGCCAAGCGCCCCCTTGACCGCGCGGGGCCCGCGGCGACACCTTCCGGGATGTCGCCCACCGGCGGCCAAGGGCCACCAAAGGAAGGCGAGGAGCCGTCACCTAACGGCTGTTTGACGGCTGCGAGCAGAGCAAGGCGCTCGCGCCCGGATGAGGGAGTTTCGATGCCCCGTGGGACCGGCTTTCCAGCCAGTCGCGCCGGAGAGGGCCCGTCACCGGACGGGTGCGACACGATGCCGAGTCTGTAGCTGTTGCCCCTTCGAGGAAAGGAGGGACGTAATCTTCTGTTCTGCCAGAAGCCTCCGCCCACAGCGTGCTTCGCCAGCAATGGCGGCGCGCGAAGCCTGTGGACAATGGGCCCTCCGCCTTCGGGCTGGTCCAAGGCGGCGCGAGCCGATCTCGGCGGACGGGCAGGCTTGAGTGCCTGCCCCACGAGGGCGCTTGGCGCCGCGCGCCCCGCGCCTTGCGTTCCTGCCCCCGGTCCCCTACGATCCAGAAATAAGCACATCCCGCTCTTGGGGAGCGCGTCCTCTCCGTCTCTTCGAGGTCGCGCTCCGGCACCAGCTCGGCAACCGTAGGAGGCACCCTTCATGTACGAGCGCTTTACCGATCGGGCCCGGAAGGTGATGGCCCTGGCCAACCAGGAGGCGCTGCGCTTCCAGCACGACTACCTCGGCACCGAACACCTCCTGCTCGGGCTGATCCAGGAAGGCTCGGGCGTCGCGGCCACCGTCCTCAAGAACCTCGACGTCGGCCTCCGCAAGGTGCGGCAGGAGGTCGAGAACATCGTCCAGGCCGGCCCCCACGTCGTGGCGATGAAGGAGCTCCCGCAGACGCCGCGCGCCAAAATGGCCCTGGAATACTCCATCGAAGAGGCGCGCAACCTCAACCACAACTACGTCGGCAGCGAGCACCTGTTGCTCGGGTTGCTGCGCGAACAGGAGGGCGTGGCCGCCCAGGTGCTCATGAACCTGGGCCTGACCGTCCCCCACGTGCGCGAGGAAGTACTCCGTCTGCTCGGCACGGTCTCCGCGAGCGACTGTGGGTGTTTCCACCCCGGCAAGAGCAAGACGCCAGCCCTCGACAGCTTCGGGCGCGACCTCACCGCACTGGCGCGGCAAGGCAAGCTCGGCCCGGTCGTCGCCCGCGGCCCCGAGATCGAGCGCGCCGTCCTGGTGCTGAGTTGCCGCACGCACAACTGCCCGCTCCTGGTGGGCGAGGCGGGCGTCGGCAAGAGCGCCATCGTCGAGGGGCTGGCCCAGCGCATCGCCCGCGGCGAAGTCCCCGAAGGGCTGCGCGATCGGCGGGTCGTCCACCTCGACGTCGAGTTGATGGCCGGGGCCTCCCCCGAGCAGTTCGAGGAGCGCATGCGGGCGGTGGTCCACGAGGTGCGCCGCTCCAGAGACGCCATCCTCTTCCTCGACGACCTCCATCTGTACGACAGGAGGCTGGATCGGCTGGTGGGGCTCCTCCAGGCGCTGGGGCGCGGCGAGCTCCGCTGCATCGGCGCCGCCACGCTCGCGCCGGAGCAACCGTTGCCGCGCTTCGTGCAACTGTGCCGGCGCTTCCACCCGCTGTTCGTGCAGGCGCTGAGCAAGGAGCAGGCCCTCGACGTACTGCGGGCGGCGCGCCAGGGGCTCGAACAGCACCACCGCGTCCAGGTTCGGGACGACGCGCTGCGGGCCGCCATCGAGTTGGGGGATCGCTACCTGCCGGCGCGCTGCCTGCCCGACAAGGCGCTCGGCCTGCTCGACCTGGCCGCGGCCCACGTGGCGCTGCGCGCCGAGCCGCACGTGCCCGACCTCAAGGGCCTCAACGCCCAGATGGAGCAACTCGAGCAGGCCAAGGAGGAGGCGGTCGCCGAGCAAGACTTCGATCGCGCCGCCCGGCTGCGCGATCAGTGGGACCGGCTCCACAAGCAGAAGGAGAACGCGCTGCGCGAAGGCCGCGAGAACGCCAAGGCGGTCTGCGGCGCCGTCGGCGAAGAGGCCGTGGCCGAGGCGCTGGCGTTCCTGCTTCCCGCCGCCGAGAGCGCCGCGCCCTCGACGACCGCGAGCCCAAACACCGCGTCGCGCTTGCTCGAACTGGAAGGGGAGTTGGGGAAGTTCGTCCTCGGCCAGGACGACGCCCTCCGCGCCGTCGCCACGGTGCTGCGGAAGAGAAAGGCGGGCCTCAAAGACCAGACCGGGCCTCTGGGGTCGTTCGCGTTTGTCGGTCCCGGAGGGGTGGGGCAGGGGCTCCTGGCCCGGCGCCTGGCCATCGCCCTGTTCGGGGATGACACGGCGGTGTTGACCTTGAGCATGTCCGAGTACCGGGAGAAGCACACCGTCAGCCGGCTGGTAGGGGCCCCGCCCGGCATCACCGGCTACTCCGAGCCGGGCGCATTGACGGAAGCGGTGCGCTGTCGCCCCTGCTCCGTCGTGGTGTTCGAGGAGATCGAGAAGGCCCATCCCGACGTCTGGGCCATCCTGCGGCAGATCGTGCAGGAGGGACAGTTCATCGACAACGTCGGCCGGTCGGTCAGCTTCCGCAACACCATCCTCGTCCTGGATGCCTCCCTTGCCGACTTGCCTTTCCACGGGCGGGGGCGCTTCCCTTTCGGGACGCGCTTCCTCGGCGACTGGGCCTACGATGAACTGAAGAGCGAGATTCAGGACGAACTGCGGAAGACGTTCTCGCCCGACCTCCTCAACGCCCTCGACGACGTCGTCGTCTTCCGTCCGCTGACCCGGTGCCACCTGAAGAAGGTGCTCGACCGCCAACTGGCGCCGCTGTGCCGGCGACTGGCGGAGAAGAACCTGGCGCTGGTGCTGACCGACGAGGCGAAGGAGCTGCTGCTGGACAGGGGAACGAGCCTCGAGCTGGGCGCCCGGCCGTTGCGGCGGGCCATCGAGCAGCACCTGGAGGCGCCGCTGGCGGAGGGGCTGCTCAAATGCACCTTCGCCACGCGGGAGGTCATCACCGCCGGCGTCGGCCGGGTGGGGCAGGAGAAGGCGCTGGTGTTTCACGTGGCGTCGGCGTGAGAAAGGCCTTGAGCGAGCGGCGAGAGGAAACAGCGCGTAGGACGGCTCTCCTGAGCCGTCCTGGTGGGTTGTGGACGGGTCAGGAGGCCCGTCCTACGGTGGACGGCTCAGGAGAGCCGTCCTACGGGGAAAGTTTTTCCCGCCGACCGCCTTGGCAGCGCTTGTCGATTCGCGCTTTCCCAGGAAAGCTAGGGCAAATCGGCAAGCGATGCCGTCCGGGGCGCCCGCCCTGCCTTGATTCGTCCACCCACTCGCACTACAATCTCAATGGGGAACGGGTTTGGCCACCTTCTCACACCTGCACCACACCACTTGCTCGCTCCCGCCAGTCCCGTTCTTCGGGCTGGGCGCCTGCGCGGAACAGAAGGCCCTCCAACTTTTCGGAGGGCGATCCAAGAACGAGACGGTAGCAACGGCCATCGTTTAGACAACACTGTGGCTGCCCTATCTTCCGGGGGCCGGCACGCCGGACCAACGGAGATCGGGCGTCGGAGACGGCTGGAATGTATGAACGCTTTACCGACCGGGCACGCAAGGTGATGCAGCTGGCCAACCAGGAGGCCCAGCGCTTCAACCACGAATACATCGGCACCGAGCACATCCTTCTCGGCCTGGTGAAGGAAGGCTCCGGCGTCGCCGCCAACGTCCTGAAGAACCTCGACATCGACCTGCGCAAAATCAGGCTCGAGGTCGAAAAGATTGTTCAGTCGGGGCCGGACATGGTCACGATGGGCAAGCTCCCGCAAACGCCGCGCGCCAAGAAGGTCATCGAATACTCCATCGAGGAGGCGCGCAACCTCAACCACAACTACGTCGGGACCGAACACCTGTTGCTCGGGTTGCTGCGCGAACAGGAGGGCGTGGCCGCCCAGGTGCTCATGAACCTGGGCCTGAAGCTGGAAGACGTGCGTGAGGAAGTCCTGAACTTACTGGGGCACAATATGGCGACGGAAGAAAGCGGCGGCGGGGCCGCCGGCAGTGAGCGCCAGGCGAACAAGGGCAAGTCCAAGACCCCGGCGCTGGACAGCTTCGGCCGCGACCTGACCGAGCTCGCCCGCCAGGGCAAACTCGACCCGGTGATCGGGCGGGCCAACGAGATCGAGCGGGTCATCCAGATCCTCAGCCGCCGTACCAAGAACAACCCCGTCCTCCTCGGCGAGGCCGGGGTGGGCAAGACCGCCATCGTCGAAGGCCTCGCCCAGCTCGTCGTCGATAGCAACGTCCCCGAGCTGCTCCGCGACCGCCGCATCGTCGTCCTCGACCTCGCGATGATGGTCGCCGGGACCAAGTACCGCGGCCAGTTCGAGGAGCGCATCAAGGCCGTCATGAACGAGGTCCGCCGGGCCAAGAACACCATCCTGTTCATCGACGAGCTCCACACCCTCGTCGGGGCGGGCGGCGCCGAAGGCGCCATCGACGCCAGCAACGTGCTCAAACCGGCCCTGGCCCGCGGCGAGATCCAGTGCATCGGCGCCACGACCCTGGACGAGTACCGCAAGTACATCGAGAAGGACGGCGCCCTCGAGCGGCGCTTCCAGCAGATCATCGTCAACCCGCCCTCGAAGGAGGAGACGACGGAGATCCTGCGCGGGCTGCGCGACCGCTACGAGGCCCACCACCGCGTCGAGATCAAGGACGAGGCGCTGCAGGCTGCGGTCGATCTGTCCGACCGCTACATCAGCGGGCGGTGCCTGCCCGACAAGGCGATCGACGTGATCGACGAGGCGGGGGCGCGGGTGCGGCTCAAGGCGATGACCCGGCCGCCGGACCTCAAGGACATCGACGTCCAGATCGAGCAGCTCAACCAGGACAAGGAGGCCGCCGTCGCCGAGCAGGACTTCGAGAAGGCCGCCCAGCTCCGCGACCAGGCCGACAAGCTGAAGAAGAAAAAGGAAAACGTCACGCGCGAGTGGCGCGAGAAGTCGAAGGAAGTCGATGGCGTGGTCGATGAGGAGGTGGTCGCCGAGGTCGTCTCCAAGATGACCGGCGTGCCGCTGACGCGCATCGAGGACAACGAGACGCAGCGCCTCCTCAAGATGGAGGACGACCTGCACAAGGCGGTCATCAGTCAGCACGAGGCGATCCAGGCCATCGCCAAGGCGGTGCGCAAGAGCCGGGCCGGCCTGAAGGACCCCAAGCGCCCGATCGGCTCGTTCATCTTCGCCGGCCCGACGGGCGTGGGCAAGACGCTGCTCGCCAAGCGCCTGGCGGCGTTCATGTTCGGCGACGAGAACGCCCTGGTGCAGATCGACATGTCGGAGTACATGGAGAAGCACAACGTCAGCCGGCTGGTCGGCGCCCCTCCGGGCTACATCGGCTACGAGGAGGGCGGGCAGCTCACGGAGAAGATCCGCCGGCGGCCCTACTCGGTGGTGCTGCTCGACGAGATCGAGAAGGCGCACCCCGACGTCTGGAACATGCTGCTGCAGATCATGGAGGAAGGGCGCCTCACGGACAACGTGGGCCGGGTCATCGACTTCAAGAACACGATCTTGATCATGACCACGAACATCGGCGCCGAGGAGATCAGCGGCAAGAAGGACTTCGGCCTGGGCGCGGGGCGGGCTCGCAACGACGAGTCCACCTACGCGAACATGAAGGGCAAGTTGAAGGACGCGATGGACAAGGCGTTTCGGCCGGAGTTCCTCAACCGGCTCGACGACATCATCGTGTTCCGCAGCCTGACGCCGGAGAACCTGAAGAAGATCATCGACATCGAACTGTCGAAGGTCTACAAGCGGCTCAAGGAGAAGGGCCTGAGCCTGGTCCTGTCGGACGAGGCCAAGGACTTCATCATCGACAAGGGCAGCAGCCTGGAGTACGGTGCCCGCCCGCTGCGCCGGGCCATCGAGCAGCACCTCGAGGACCCGATGGCGGAGGACCTGCTCCGCGGCACGTTCGTCGGCAAGGACACCATCACGGTGCGCGTGGCGGAGGTCGCCGGCGAGAAGAAGCTGATCTTCGACACCACCAACAGCGCCGGCGAGCTGGTCGGGGCGATCGCGACCGAGGCGAAGCGCTGAGCGCCTGACCGTGAGGAGAACCAAGGGGCGGGCCTCGCAAGGGGCCCGCCCTTTTCGTTTCCCCAGGAGGGGGAGAAGGAGGAAACAGAGCGGACGACGCCGCCCCGCGCTGCTACCATCATCCCAGGGGGCCACGCCAACTCGCCCGGCGCGGAGGAACTCATGAGCGGCGCCAGTTCGCGATCGGGCTGCACGGTCTTGCCCGATGGCTCGGGGCGCTTCGTGCTGCATCGGCCCGAGGCGCGGTCGGCCCTCGTCGCCGGCGATTTCACCGACTGGGCCGCCCGGCCGCTCCGCATGGACAGGCAAGGCCCCGACGGCGCGTGGGTCGCCGAGTCCGGCCCCCTCGCCCCCGGCCCGCACTTCTACAAGTACGTCGTCGATGGGCTGTGGATCGCCGACCCGGCTAACCCGATGAGCGAACCGGACGAGTTCGGCGGCCGCAACTCGGCCTTCGGCATCGACCCGCCCGGCCCGGCCCTCCCTCCCGGCCTTCGCATCGCCTCGCTCAACCTCCACACCTATCAGGAGCCCGACGCCCTGCTCAAGCTGGAGCAGATCGCCCACGCCCTCGTCCCCCACGGCG
>JBBSEZ010000420.1:0-8661 GCA_038239195.1 Gemmatales bacterium | reverse complement strand
GGGCCAGCACCTGGTCGCGCTGGCGCGTCTGGGTGTCTCGTTGTTGTTTTTCGCCGGGGGTGAGGTCGTTGCGCGCGAGCAACGGCAGCAACGACCGCTCCAGATGGCGAAGGCGATCCTGTCGGGCGACGTCCGCCGGGCTGAAGCCCGTCACTCTGGAGGCCCCCGAAGCCGCTCGTGGGTTACTGAAAGCGCGAATCGGCCCTCGCGAGCGCATGACCGGCGAACCTGCCAGGACGATCGCGGGGGCGTGAATCGTCCCCGCAGCCGTCTGGGGGCGGCGGGGACAGGCGGAAAATGCCGCAGCTCTTCGCCCCTTCGCGAACGGCACAAACCCCAGGGGCCGGCCTCACCGCTGCAAGAGGGGGAGCCAGCTATTCGAGGCGGCCTGGTCCGCGGGCCGGCCCAGGACGTCCTGGTAGGCGGTCCGCAGCCAGCTGAGCGCGTCGCTGCCGTTGTTGTCGAAATACTCCGCCGAGCCGACGAAGCCGGCGATGACGTCCTCGTTGCTGGTGCCCTGCTCGAAGGCGCCCACCCAGCCATCGACCTCGACCCGGGTGGCGTTGCGGCCCAGGTAGAAGAGGTAGTCGTGACGCACTCGCATGCCCTCGCGCTCGGCGCTGGCGGCGAAGCCGTAGGCGACCTGCTGCGGCGACGAGCCGGCGTTCAGGGCGGCCACCCAGCCGTCCACCTCGGACTGCGCCGGCGTGCGGCCCAGTAGGTCGCGGTACATGCCTTGAACCCAGCCGGCGCCCTGGCCGCCGTGGGCGGCGATGTACTCGGGCGAGCCGATGAAGCCCGCCTCGACCGTTTCGTCGCGCAAGCCGTTTGCCATGGCCCCCACCCAGCTGCTGACCTCCGCGGCAGCGGGAATACGGCCGAGATAGCGCTGATAGGCGGCGGTGATAAAGTCGCCGTAGGACTCGGTGCTGTGTGTCAAGGCGCTGGCCACGCCCGCGAGATGGGCGGGCGGCGGCGGCACCGTCACGTTGACCGTCAGCGACCCGGACGGATGCCTCCAGTAAGTGTTGTCGCCGCTGTACAACGTCCAGATGTTATTGTGGGTGCCGACGCTCAGCGCCGACGTGGTGAACGAGGCGGTCGGCCACCCGGAATACGCGATAAACAGGTCGGCCGTGCCCAGCACGGTGCCGCCATCGTAGAACGTCACGGTGCCGGTGGGGCGCGGGCTGCCATTGACCGTTTCCGTGAAGGTCACGCTTTGCCCGGCCTGGATCGAGGTAGCCGAGCTATTCAACGTGATCGAGACGAGCTGGCTGCCCGGGTAGATGGTTTCGGTCACCCCCGCCGAGGTACTTCCCTGGAACGTGCCATCGCCGCCGTACACGGCGGAAATGGTGTGGCTGCCCTGGGCCAGCGCCGAGGTGGTGAGGGAAGCGGAGGTGGTCCCGGCAGAGGAGCTCAGGGTGGCGGTGCCCAGCACGGTGCCGCCATCGTAGAACGTCACGGTGCCGCTGGGGTTGACCGAGCCGGGGCCGGTGACGTGCGCCGTGAACGTTACCGCCCAGCCGTTCGTGACGTTGGCCGTCGAGGTATCCAGACTGGTCGTGGTGAGCGGCCCCTGTCCGCCCAGTGAGACGCGGTGCTGCGACGGGCTGCCTGGAGCACTATTCATCGCAGCCAGCACAAAGCTGCTCTCGCTCGCGGTCATGGCCGTACCCCACTCCTCACCGTTGGGAATGCCGTGCTTCTGCCCATCCGTGCCGACCCTGCTGTCCCCGCCGACGTCGATGGCAACGATGGTGTACTGGCCCTGGGCGTCCTGGGCGAAGATGGGACTGCCGCTCTGCCCGCGGATGTACACGCTCAGGTCACCCACGGCAGAGTCATAGGGGTAGCCGTGCCAGGAGAGCAGCGGTGTGTGGTTGAACCAATCCTTGCTGGTGTCGATGCCGCCGGCATACCCGGTGGTCTGGTACATTCGGCCCGGCTGGAGGCTGGGATCGTAGTAATTATCGGCAGGGTAGCCGACCGAATAGAGCTGCAGGTTTCTGTAGTCCAGTTGGTCGGCATTGTTGCTGACCCCGAAGTTGTAATGGGCCGGATAGCCGCCGTTGGGGTCGAGCGTGATGACGGCAAGGTCATGGTTGCCGAACACCCCATTGCCGTACAGCGGGTCAATGGTCATATACTTGCCGGAGTAGACCTGGCCATCGTAGGAGGTCTCGCTGCCGTTGCGACCGACCATGACCTTGATCTTGTCGGCGAAATGGCCGTTGTCCAGCGAGGTCGGGTCGTAGACCACGTGTGCCGCCGTCAGGATGTGCGTGGCGTCGATGAACGCCCCGGACCCGTACTCGACGCCGATGTCATTGAACGTGACAGACAGAGACACCACGCCGTTGAATGGTTGGCTGCTGGACGACGCCGTCAGAACGAGGTCGAGCGAGGGCACGACGCGTTCTTCCAGGCCCTCGAGCCGCGGCACGAACGTCACCCGCCTCGGCGACTTCGCCAGACGACAGAACTTCCGCAGGCGCGCACCGAGTCGCTTCAGGCGGGTGATTGGCGTGATCATGGCTGGTCCCGTGTTCGTACTGGGGGCTGGGAAGAATCGGGCGAACCATCCTCCACCCTGTCCGCATGATACTACGGTTTAGTGGGCCCCATTGTCAAGGAGCCTGTCCGAGAATTCGTCCAGAGGGGACCAAAGGGCCCCTCTGGTCCTCCCTCGCGTCCGCTATTACTACATTTAGGACATTTTAATTCACACTCGGTGCGCAGCGGTAGCGCCAGATCTTGAGGAGGTTGTGGGTCAGGCACACCAAACGCCATTCGGCCCGGACCTTCTCCAGCCCGCGCAGACTGAAGCGGCGGAAGACGCGCGCTGCCTTGATCTGGCCGAACACTGGCTCGACCACCCCCTTGCGCAAGCCGTACACGGCTCGCCCCTGCGGCGTTTGCAACTTCGCCCGCATCTTCTCCTGGGGCGTTACCGCCGCCACCCGCTTCGCTGCCAGCAGTTCTGGCGACAGCAACCCGGCCGACAGCGGCACCGCCACCGTCGGGGCGTGGTGCTTCTGCCGTTCTGTCGCGACGTACGGGTCGAAGCCCAGCGCCTCCAACTCCGACACGGCCTTGGCGCTGAAGTAACCACTGTCCTGCAGGCTGACGATCTTCTGCACCGTGCCCGTCGCATCGACAGCGCGCTCGATCCCCGTCGCCGCCAAGTTGGCCAGCGCCTTCTCGGCCATCGGCACCGCCTGCTGCTTGTCGTTGCTCTGGATCACCACGTCACAGGCGATGATGACCTGGCAAGCGTCATCGACCACCACCTGGGCGTTGCCGGAGTAGTCCCAGCCTTTGTTGTCCTGCGGCATCATCTTCAATTCGGGATCGGTAAAGTTGGTCTGGGCCTTGGCGTCGGGAACTTCGCTGATCGGCCCCGGCGGTCTCCCCCCCACCTTGCGGCCTTCCTGTTGGCGTTGCTGCTCGGCCTCGGCGCGACGCTGCCTCTCCACCTCGGCGGCGGCCTTCGCCTGCTCCTCCAGACGCGCTTTGGCTTCCCGGATCTTGGCCAGGCGCTCCTCGCGGAAACGCAGTTCGTCGGGCAACTCGTCACCGCGGCGGGCCCCCAGGGCGGCGTCCTCGGCCTCATCTTGTTGCTGCGTCTGCTCGAGCAGTTCAGCGATCTCGGCCTTGAGACGTTCTTCTTCCTTTTGCACGTAGCCGTAGCTCATGGCCTTGTGACGCGAGGCGTTGCCGGGGAACTTGCTGCCGTCGGTGGCCCAGGCACCCAGTTGCACCAGGCCCGCCTCGTGCGCCAGTTTCAGCACCTGATGAAACAGGTCGGCGAGGGCGGCCAGGTGGAGCTTGCGGAAGTCGCTGATGGTGCGGAAGTCGGGGCGGTCGTCGCCGACGATGGCGAGGAAGGCGAGGTTGCGTTCGGACGCCTTGGCGATCTTGCGACTGGAGAAGACGCCGACGGAGTAAGAGTACAGCCACAGGCAGGTCATCATGCGCGGGTCGAAAGGGGGGGCGCCGCGCAACTGGTCCTCGTAGGGGGCGTAGACAGCGGCGAGGTCGAGTTGGGGCACGACGTCGAGAAGGAAGAAGACGAGGTCGTCCTCGGGCAGTTTGCCGTGGGGGGAGTGGCCCTGCTGCCGGTAGGCCTCGGGGCCCCAGGGCCGATAGGTCTTGCGTGGCGCGTCCACGATCATCCTCCGTCGCACTGCTTCTGTGGGAAACCTTGCCCGTTCCCTGCTATCATGATCCGCACCCCAGCGAGGGGCAAGCCCCCAGGCTTGCCGATCTCCTGATTACTCGGACAAACTCCTAGACCAAAAAACAGCAATCCTTCGCTACACTCCCGTGTTCGTACTGGGGGCTGGGAAGGATCGGGCGAACCGTCGCCCGCCCTGTCCGCATCAGACTACGGGACGGGACCGCCAGACCTGTCAGGAAAATGTGCGCGACGCGAAAAAAGACCTGCGCTCAGTCGAGCAGTCCCTCGAGGTCGCGGCGCAGCCGGGCCAGCACCCGCGACCGGGCCAGGTAGACCGCGTTCACCGTCAGCCCCACCTCGGCGGCAACCTCGGCCGCCGCCCGGCCACACACGACCGTCTCCCAGCACGCCTTCCACGTCGCCGGCTCGAAGTCGCTCTGCATCAGCCGCAAGGCGCGGTGAGTGAGGTACTGGCGGTATTCCGCCTCCTGAAGAACCTCGACTTCATCGGGCACGGCCGGGACGTTGGCGCTGTCGAGTTGGCCGGGCGCCGGAGCGCGGTCGCGCCGGTCGCGCCACTTGTTGAGCAGCACCATTCGCACCCAGCCGCGAAAGCTCCGCGTGGCGTCGTACTGTAGCTCGGGCACTTTCTGGACCAGGACGATCAGGACGTCCTGAACGAGGTCGGCCGCGTCCTGTTCCTGCATGCCCAGACGACGGGCCCAGTAGAAGAGCAGCGGAGTGTACAATCGGACGAACCGCTCCCACGTCTCGGGGGTGGGCGACTGACCCAGGCGCTGGAGCAGGCTGACGGGGGTTGTGTGCATGGGCGACGCCTCCTCAGCGAAGAGCGAGTGGAAAGAGCGTTTGGTACTTATCGCGATTCCAACGCCCGCCGACAATCCCCGAAGGGGGGCCGAGATCGTCTTCGTCGAGAACGGGTCGCTAACTGGGGGGATGGAACTGCTTTCTTTCCTTCGCGATCCTAACCGAGCGGGCCGCGTTGATGCAGCGCGCATTGGGCCAGGGCCGCGGCCGGCGAAAGCACGCCCTCGCGCTCCTGCACGTGGCGGCGAAACCACCCTGCCACCAGCAGCACGCCATCGACCTCCTCGATGCCGGTGGCGCCCTTCGCGCCGTGCGGAAACACCGCCTCCAGCGCCGCCCGCGCCACTTCCCCGCTCACCCCGTCGCCTGGAGCCGGAACGACGGCATACGCCCTCCCGGCGCGCACCAGATACCACGCCTCACTGCCGTCGTGGCTGCGCACCGGGTAGACGAACGAATGGCGCACCGCCTCGCGCAGGCGCCCGAGATGATGGCTCAGCCAGCGCAGCGGATCGAGCTTGTCGCGCAGCGCCGCGGCGCGCTCGAACGCCAGCTCCGCCGAGGCGGCGTTCATGTCGCGCTCGAGTTGTTCGAGGGGCGTGCTGTCCTTGCCCTCGAGAAAGTCCAGCGCGGCGCGGACGTGGAAGGCGTAGTCGGCCTGGGTGCATGCCGCGGCGCACGGGCCGATGCAATTGCCGATCTCGTGGCGCAGACACGCCGCCGCGCGCACCACGGGGAACAATTCGCTCTGGTCGGCGAAGACCATTTCCTGTTTCTGGGGGCAGTCGCGAAGCCGATACCAGTCGTTGAGCCGTCGCACCGCCTCGCGCGCCTGGCGCGCCCCCGGCACCGGCCCGAAGCAGGCAAACGCCGTCTTCGGAGGGCTCGCCGTCGCGAACGCATAGGGCGCCGGCCGCCGGCCCACGCAGACGTAGACGCGCCGGCGCCGTTTCGGCTGGCCCTGGACGTTGTGGCGGGGCTGCCAGCGCCGGATGAGCTCCAGCTCGCGCAGCAGCGCCGCGAACTCGCTCGGCGCCACCTCCCACACCAGCCGGCGCGTGTCCTTCAGGATGCGCCCGGCCTTGGGGTCGCGCCCCTTGCGGAAATAGCTGAGCAAACGGGCCCGCAAGCTCTTGGCCTTGCCGACGTAGACCAACTCGCCCGCCCCGTCGATCATCGCGTAGATGCCGGGCAAGCGCGGGCACTTGCTCCGCACCGCCTCGCGCAGCCGCCCCGGCCGTCGGCCGCGCACGCTGAAGAGCGGGGCGGCCCCAAGCGCCAGGGCGCAAGGCCCGAGCTCCGTCACCTTGTTTTGTCGGAACAGCCCTGCCACCGCGTCTCCTCCTGCGCCGCCGCTCCGAGTTTGTGAAAACAGCGTCCGGCGCAGCGCCTCCAACTCGCCTCGACCGGGCAACGTGGGAGCATTCTAGCAGTTCTGCGGGACGCGACAGGAGACAATCGACGACAATGATAATTCCGTACAGTGTACTCTTGACCATGTAGCGAGAGGGAGTTAAGGTGTTCGTGCGGCGCCGAGGTGGCGTCGTACCGGGGCCGCCCAGGCTGGGACAATGGGGCGGCCCCGGTTTGCCTTCTTTTCAGGTCGCGTTCTCGTCGTCTGCATCTCCTCGTTTCCGACTCAGGATCGCGACAACCTCGCCGTAGGCGCCTCCAGCAACGGCATCGAGTGTTGTGTGAGCAATGTCGATGGCCGGGCCAAGTTTGCTCGTCCAAGCACCGTTGACGAGTTGACGGGCGGCGTGAGTGAGGGCCTCCCCTTTCGCATACAGGGCAACCTTTTCGGTGGCGTCGTCGAGATCGGAGGAGGAACAAGGCGAATGCCCGCAGGTTGCGAAGACCGCGAGGAAGGCGGCGCTCGGCGTCCCTCTAAAGTGGCCAGTGAGAAACACGTTCAAGAACACAAGTCAATTGTGCCCCGGATGACTTGCTCCGGGAACCGGGACCTGCGCCTCGGCGCCTCGTCGGTGGAATGTCCGGTCCCTTCGCCGGCGCTTCTCACGCCGGCGCCCCGCCGCCCTCGGCGCCCATCTGCTCGCGCAGCGCCGTGAGCGCGCGCATCTGCAACATGCGCACGGCCCCCGCGGTGCGGCCCATCCGCTGGGCGACCTCCTCCGCGGGCCGCTCCTCGAAGACGCGGAGCAGCAGCACCGTTTGATAATCCTCGGGCAAGCGCGCTAACGCATCGGCGAGGCGCACCGCCGACTCCCTTTGCGAGGCGACCTGGCTGGGCGACGGGGTGCCGGCGGCCAGCGTCTGGCCGAGCATCACCGAGGACTGCTCGACCCCGGCGCGGACGTGTTCGAGCGACACCTCGCGGGAAGCATCGCGCTGCTGGGCGTTGAACCGCCGCGCCTCGTTGAAGAGGTTGTGGGCGAGGATGCGGCGCAGCCAGGCGAGCAGTTCGGCCTCGTGGGTGCCCTGGAAGCTACCGAAGTCGCGGTGTGCCTCCAGCAGCGTCTGCTGCACCACGTCGGACGGATCGACCTTGGCGCGAAGCTGTCGGCCGAGTTGCGCCCGCGCCAGCACGCCCAGGTAAGCCTGGTAGCGGTCGAAGAGCTGCTCGCGGGCTCGCCCCTCGCCGGCCCGGCAGCGGCGGATCAGTTCGGACGGGGCCACGTCAGCGCTCATGGTTCGCTCCTCCCGTTCTCTGCGATCCTACTTCAACGGGAGGGCGGCGACAACGGGCCGGCGCTCGTCATTTCGGCCGCACGAGGAATCGGTAGACGTGGGTCGCCCCGCCCTGGTCGTGGGCGTCCTGAATGGAAGCGTAATAGGTGCCGTTGCGCGGGAGGACGATTTCGAGCCGCGAGTCAGTGCTGTCGGCGACGTCGTCGTTCTCGGCGAGCTTCTGCCCCTTGTCGTCGTAGAGCGTCAGCACCGAGTCGAGCGCCGAGCCGTGCCGGGCCGCCATGACCTCCAACACCAGTTGCTGCCCGGCCTTGCCCTCGAAGCGGAACGTGTCCACGTCCAGCGCGCTGCCGATGCTCCCTTGAACGACTTGCCCGATCTTGATCGTCTGCGCCTCGCGGAAGCCGTTGTTGGGCTCCTTTTCCATCAACACGGGCGACCGATCGAGCAGGACGGCGTGCGCGGCGCTCTCCCCTTTGCCCGTTTGCACGACGACGCTGAGGATGGCGCCAACGACGTCGGCCGGCACGTCGAGCTCGACCTCCACCGTGCTGTCGCCGACGCGATTGACGTCCTGCTGATTGGGGACGGGCACCTTGCTCTTCTTGAGCACCTTGGCGGTGCCCTTGGGCTGGCAGCGCACGGCCGTGGCGCCGTCCAGCCGCAGGCCGCGCAAGACGACGCGCGTCTTGGTGCCGGGCGCCACGCCGAGCGGCAGGGCCATGAGCACCTTTGGCAGGTCCTTGGGGGGATCTTTCTTCTTCTGCGCCAACGACGGCGAGGCCGGCAGAAGCGCGAACAACGCCAGCGCGAAGAGGAGGGTGCGGCGCATGAGGTGCCTCAGAAACGACAACTGGGGCCGCGAACCTGTAGGGAACGGCCTCCGTGCCGTTCCGCCGCCCGACCGGGCTCACGTCACGTCTGGGGCGCCGCGGAACGGCACGGAGGCCGTTCCCTAAAGGGCGCGGTCAAGCGTACAGTTCCTTGATGTGCTCGCC
>JBBSEZ010000419.1:0-8693 GCA_038239195.1 Gemmatales bacterium | reverse complement strand
CTTCCTTTCCGGCTCCCCCTCTCCCTCGGTTGGGATAGGGGGAGAGGGGGGGTGAGGGAAGACCGCCGCTGACTCAGCCGTGGCCGATCGAGCCCAGCAACTCGGGCGTCAGGGCGAACGGCGTGGGCGGAATCGACGCGAGCCGAAACAGCGGCAGCAACTCCCGCGCCCCGATCGCCCGGATGGAATCGCGCCATCCGCACGACCAGGCGAGCAGCCCCAGCAGCGCCTCCGGCCGCACGCCGGCCTCTCGCAGCGCCGACAGGCGCGTGTCGCCATGCCGTTTGGCCAGCCGGCGCCCATCAGGGCCCACGACCAGCGGAACGTGGACAAACTCCGGCGGCTGGAGCCCCAACGCCTCGTAGAGGAGCAACTGGCGCGGCGTCGAAGGGACGAGGTCGTCGCCGCGCACCACCTCCGTCACGCCCTGGGCGCTATCGTCCACCACGACCGCGAGCTGATAGGCGGGCGAGCGCGCCGCCTTCCAGACGACGAAGTCGCCGCCAGGGCCGAGGGCGATGGGGCCGCAGTAGCGATCGAGGAAAGTAGGGGCTGAGGTGGCGCGAAACCGCCAGCAGTAGGGTCGCTCGCCCAGGGCGTCGGCATCGGCAGCGCGACGGCCGGCGCAGGTTCCGGGGTAGACGGGGCCTTCCTGATCGAGGTGCGGGGCGCTGGCGGCGCGCTCGACGTCGGTGCGCGTGCAGGGGCAGGGATAGACCAGCTCGCGGGCCCGCAATCGCTCCAGGGCCGACTCGTAGAGCCGGAGGCGAGCCGTCTGCACGACGGGCTCGCCGTCCCAGTCGAGGCCTAGCCAGCGGAGATCGTCGCAGGCCTGCGCGGCAGCGCCTGGCTTGACGCGAGGCGAATCGACGTCTTCGATGCGCAGGAGGACGCGCCCGCCGCGCGACCGGGCGGAGAGCCAGGCGATCAGGTAGGTGCGGGCGTTGCCGACGTGCTGTGCCCCCGTGGGCGAGGGAGCCAGCCGGCCGACCACGCCCCCAGAGGAGGAGGTCATGGCGCCTTCGGGGCGGCGTGGCGCTGAACGAAGGCGAGCAGCGCCTTGCCGGTCGGGTCGGCGGGCCGGTCGAGCCCGAATAGGATGTTGCTGTGCGAAGTGCCCGGCACCTCTCTCAGTTCGACCACGTTGCCGGCCTTGCGGAGGGCGTTGCCGAAATCGACGGCCATCGTCGCCAGGCCGGGCACCTCGCTCTCGGCGTAGAGCAGCAGGAACGGCGGGAGGGCCTTGCGGACGTGGCTCAGGGGCGAGGCGCGCTGTTGCACGTCGCGGTCGTCGCCGAAGACGAGCCGGAAGGGGTTGAGCGCCGTGCCAGTCCTCAGCAGCGCCGACGCGGCGAAGCGCGCCGCAGGGCCCTTCTGCTCGCCGATCCAGAGCTCGACGATCTCGGCCACCATGCCCTTGAGCTCCTGCGGGCCAGGGACGCGGTAAACGCCACAGACCGACATCACGGCGCGGAGGGCCGATCGGTCGCGTGCCGCGAGCTTCAGGGCAGGGTCGCTCAGGTAGGTGGCGTCCGTGGCGAGCAACGAAACCAGGTGGCCACCCGCCGAATGGCCGCACAGCACGATGCGGTCGGGGTCGCCGCCATAGGCGCGGACGTGCTTGCGCACCCAGGCGAAGGCGCGGGCGACGTCCTTGACGTGCTCGGGGTGCCGCACGGCGGGGGAGAGCCGATAGTTGACGAGGACCGCCACGATGCCGTGGCGGGCAAGGTAGCGCCCGACGCTGCGATACTGGCCGAAGAAGTCCTTGTCGCCCATCATCCAGGTACCGCCGTGGACGAACAGGACGACCGGGGCCAGGCCAGCCCCGGCAGCCGGTGCGAACACGTCGAGCTTCTGGCGCCCCTTGCCGGGGTAATAGCGAACGTCGAACGTCTCGCGCAGGCCTGGCAGGCCCTCCGCGTGGGCCAGCCAGGAGGGCAGCGCCAGGGCGAGCGCGGTCAGCGCGACCCAGGTGACGAGTTGTCCAAAGAACGTCCGGCGCATGATGTCCCTCACGGGTGGAGGCCCGGTCCGCGCTTCACTTGCCATTCTTGCGGATGAAGTCGAGGATCGCCTTGCCGATGGCGCTGTCGGGGCGTGCGGCATTGACGATGATGCTGTAGTGGTTGGTTTCCGCGAACTCGAGGGCCTGGACGGTCTTGTTGCCCTTGTCGCGCAGCGCCTTGGCGAAGGCCTCCGACGGCGCCTTGCCGCAGGTCGGGAAGTCGCCGTCGCCCCACAGAATGAGGAAGGGGGGCAGGCCGGCGCGGGCGAAGTTGATCGGCGAGGCATTTTTCCCCGCCTCGGGGCCTTTGCCGAACACCGTCGGCAGGAAGCCGTTGGGGACGTTGTAGACGCCGCTGATGGGGATCGCGCCGCGGACGTTCTTCGTGCTCAGGCCGACGGCGCGCAGATAGGCCTCGTCGGTCGCCAGCAGCGAGACCAGGTGCCCGCCGGCCGAGTGCCCGCACACGAAGAGGCGGTCCGGGCGCCCGCCGTACCTGGCGACGTTCTTGTGCAGCCAGGCGAAGGCGCGGGCCACGTCCTTGACGTGCTCGGGGTGCTTGACGCCCGGCGAGAGGCGGTAGTTGATGACGGCGACGCCAATGCCCTGGCGGGCCAGCGATCGGCCCAGCGCGCTGTAGAAGCCGAGGAAGTTCTTGTCGCCGTGCAGCCAGGCCCCGCCGTGGACGAACAGCACGACGGGGTAGTCCTTGCGGCCATCGGGCAGGAACAGGTCCAGTTTGTGTTTGATCGGGTCGTAGCCGGCGCCGTCGTAATACGCGACGTCCTTGACCGTCTTGACGGCGGCCTGTTTCGGGAGCTCCTTGGCGGCGCCCTCGGCCTGGGCACCCGACGTCCCGGTGAGGGCGACGCACCACGCCCCCGCCAACAAGGCCGATCCGGCCAACGCTCGCTGCTTCGCAGTCATGCTTGCCCATCCCATGGTGGAGCGAAGAAAGGGCACGTGGCCCTGACATTCATTATACCCAGGTTGGAAAGGAGGGTTTCCAGATCGGAAGGCCGGGAAGGGAGGAGAGCGGGGCAGGACAGGTCGTTGCCGCCCGCGTTCTCGGAGGTTTCGGGCTTGCACTTTCGCCTGGCGAGGGCGATAGGACAGAAGAGCGCGTCCGGCTCGCCGACTCAGTCAAAGAGGAGTGGCATGCGGCGTTTCGCCTGGGTGGTGGGGCTGGCGTGGGCGGTCGGCGCGTGTACGCCGATGGTGCCGGAGCGCGTGCGCCTGTACGCCGAGGACGGCGTTCACCTCTACCATCGGGGGTCGTACGCCGAGGCCCGCGACAGTTTCCAGGCGGCGTTGACGCTGCTCCCTACCGACGCCAACCTGATCTTCAACGTCGGGCAGTGCAACGACCAGCTCGGGCAGTTCGACCGGGCGGAAGCGCTCTACCGCGACTGCCTGGCCCGCGCCCCCGAACATGCCGAGTGCCGCCACGCCCTGACGGTGCTGCTCCACAAGCGCGGGAAGCGCGCCGACGCCCTCGCCAACATCGACGACTGGTTTCGGCGCGCGCCGAACAAGCCGGGGCCCTACGCCGAGCACGGCTGGCTGCTCCAGCAGGACGGCGACCGCGGCGCGGCCCAGAGGCGGTTCCAGGAGGCGCTGGCCATCGACCCGCGCAACAACCTGGCCCTCATCGAGTTGGCCCGGCACTACGAGGCGACCGACCGCCCCAACCGCGCCCTCGTCTTGTACGAGCGCGCCGTGGAGTTCAACCCCAACCAGCCCGCCGTCGCCCAGCAGATCGCGCTGCTGCGTGCGAAGGGCGCTACGCGGCCGAAGCCGGACTGAGCCGCGGCGTCACTTTCCCTCCGCCGCGGGGGGCTTCTCGACGCGCAGCAAAAACGTCGGGTTGAGCGACTCGAAGCGGATCGTCTCGAGCTGCTCCACGCTGCGCGCCACGTTCACCAGGAGCGCCTGAACGTCGTGAGTGAGTCGGCGCAGCGCCCCGTAGGTCCCGCTCAGGTTCTCCAGCGTGGCGACGTGGACGACGAGCCGGCCGCCCGGCCGCAGCGCCTGCCACGCCACCTCGAGAACGCGGGCGACTTCCCGGCCGTCGCCGCCGGCGAAGATGGCGTCGGGGGCGGGCAGGCCCGTGAAGACGGCGGGCGCGATCCCATGCACGGCCTTGAGGTTCTGCACCCCGAACGTCTCGGCGTTGGCAAGGATGAGGTGATAGTCGGCGGCGTCCTGTTCGATGGCGTAGACCGTGCCGGGGTCGCTGAGTTGCGCCGCTTCGATGGCGACGGAGCCCGAGCCCGCGCCGATGTCCCACGCGACGTCGCCGTGCCGAAGGCCCAGTTGAGCCAGGGCGAGGGCGCGCACCTCGGCCTGGGTGATGAGCCCGCTCTTGGGCCGGCTCTGGGCGAACACGTCGTCGGGGTTGCCGAAGCGGCGGAAGCGCGTCGGCGAGGCGGGCTTGTCGGGCCGCCCGGGCTTGCGCTTGAGGATCAACACGTTGAGCGGGTCGAACTCCAGCCCGGCGAGGTCGGTCAGCTCGCCCTGCGTGACGCGCTCGTCGGGGCCGCCCAGGTTCTCGCAGACGTAGGCCCGGAAGTAATCGAGGCCGCGCGCCAGCAACTGCTGAGCGACCTCGGCGGGGCCTTCCGTCTCGCTGGTGAACAGCCCGACCGTCTCGGCGGTGCGGATGCGATCGAGGACGGTCGCCAGGGGGTGGGTGGCGAGGTTGGTCAGATACGCCTCCTCCCAGGTCTCCTTCACCCTGGCAAAGGCGAGCTGCATGCTGCTGACGTGGGGCAAGACCTCAAAGGAGTCCTTGCCCAGCCGGTCGCACAGGTAGCGGGCGACCCCGTAGAAGAGCGGGTCGCCGCCGACAACGACGGCGAGGCGGCGCTTGCCGAGCAGCCCGCTGAGGGCGGCCGTGGCTTCGGGGAGGTCGTGGCCGATGGGCCGGCGCTCTGCCTTGAGCTCGGGCAGTAGGGCGAGGATGGCCTCGGGGCCGAAGACGACGTCGGCCTCGCGGAGGAGGTCGCGGGCGCGCCCGGTCAGGCCAGCGAGGCCGTCGCTGCCGACGCCGATGATGTGAATGCGGGGCTCGGGGTTGCTCACGGGGTGCCTCACGCTCGGGGCCCGGCCAGGGAATCGTGAAGTATGGTATACGGAGCCCGGCGCAGGCCAACAACGAGAGAACGAGGACAGGACCGTCAACCATCGCCGACCGGGTCATCGGCTACTCCCTGGTGAAGATGAATGACTCGGCGCACGTGTGCTGGTTCCTGCTGACGTTCGAGTACGAGCTTCAGGCGGAGGCTGGTAACCGATGGCCCCAACCTCTACCCGTCCGGGCGGAGAGAGGTCTAGCCCTCGGCCAAGTACCAGTTGCCCGATGAGACGGCCACGTGAGTCATCCTCCCTATGAAACGAGCGCAGGACAGGGGCTTTAGGTTTCGGCATCGGCGACCCACTTGCGAGGATTGCCGCCGGCCGACCGCTGGGAACCTTCCCCGCTCAAGTAGCCCGCCGCTGCCAGGCGATCCAGCAACAGGTGAAAGTAGACGAGCCCGGCAAAGGGCTCCCAGCGGGCCAGGACCTGCCGCACCCCCTCGTAGTCGAGCTGTCTCTTCAGGCGCAGCCAGCGTCGCAAGTTGTTGCGGGCGCCCACGTCATCGCCGGGGAAAACATGCACCCGACCCAGGCCGCGCAGCAGGAGGTATTCCGCGGTCCAGCGGCCCACGCCCCGCAGTTCCTCCAGGCGGGCAACAGCCTCCGGGTCGGGCAGGTCTGCCAGCCCTTCCAGGTCCAAGCGTCCCTCGGTGACCGACCGGGCCAGCTCGGTCATGGCCCGGCCCTTCTGTTGGCTGAGCCCGAACTGCCGCAGGTCCGCGGCGTTCAGCCGGGCCAGGTTCTCGGGCCGGGGAAAGGCGTGAACGGCCTCAGCGCCCTCGCCGAACCTGGTCCCGTGGGCCAGGGCCAGGCGGTTGAGAAGGCGGATGCCCAGCGTCAGCGTTATCTGCTGGCACGCCATCGCGTTGATCGCGCCCTCGAAGACCGTGGCAAAACGCGGCGGCTTCAACCCGCGGAAGCGCTGGGCGAGTTGCCCAAGTCGCCGGTCGTGCGCGGCGAACTGGTAGAACTCCGCCAGGTCGGTGCGCAGGCCCAGCAGTCGCTCCAGGGCCGACGTGACGTGGGCCCGCACCGCAGCGCGGAGCGGCTGGCCCGCCACCGCGACCCGGAGTTGTGCCGCCTCGGGCGGCGCCACCTGGGTGACCGCCACCTCCACCGGCCCGGCCGGCAACGGAAGCACTCGGCGGTAGATAATGCCGTCCCAGCGGTCCACGGCGTAGTCGAGCCGGCGCCGCAACGTCCAGACCGTCAAGTCCAGCCGAAAGGGCGGTACGGGCTCCAGCAAGAAGGTGGCGCGGCTCATGGCAGTGGGCCCAGCTTTCCGGGAAGACGGCAGGCAGCCGGCCGCTCCTCAAGGCCGCCCGGGCGCCAGCCGAGTTGGATGGCCAGTGGGATCGAGCAGTTGCCGAGGACGACGATGGTTGTCACCGCAACGCCGAACCCGTGAACCAACCGGGCGTAACTCCGGCGGTCGAACCTCAGGAGCTGAAGCCAGGTCCGAGCTTTCGAGCGATCGGACGGAAGGAACAGGCCGTTTTCGCGGTTCAGCCCCAGGTGCTGGAAGCAGCTCCAGGCCCCGTGGGCCAAGTGCAGGCCCAGGAGGACCTGGGCGGCGATGTAGCCCACGGCCACCCTCAGGCATGGCGCGGATAGGGGCCGCCCATCGGCCCTGTCCTATTCTTGTGGGCGCACGCGAGGAGGTCAAGCAGAAGAGTGGAACCACGAAACACACGAACGACACGAAAAAAAGACACAAGCAGAGGAGGCAGAACAGACCAACCACTCAGGGGAGGCTCGCCGCACGTCCTCGCGTCTCCGCCTCGGCCTGCTTTTCTTCTGCCTTTTTTTCGTGTGTTTCGTGTGTTTCGTGGTTCCACTGTTCTTTGTTGCCGGTTGCCGGTTGCCGGGGTGGTAGCCAGGCCGGCAGACGTTCTTCGGATCAGCTTTTGCTTTTGCGGACCTTTTTGAGGGCCGAACCTTTGTGCATGGCCTGGTGATCGGTCTTGTCGCTCTCGATCAAGTACTGAGGCTCCTCCTTCGAGGCGTGAACCGTGTGCCCCTTGAACTCGATTTCGGAGGTAATCTTTTTCTTGATCGTCCCGCGGACTCGGCCCGCTTCCGAGTTCCACTCGACATGGTCCCCTACTTTGAAGTCGTCCGCCATCGGTAGAACCTCCCTTAAAAAGTTAGCCCTGTTTAGGTACGGCTGCCGCGGCCTGTCTGCGGCGGGGCTCCTGCCTCCAGGAGCCCCGCCTCTGCAAGCCGGTCCAGCAGCAGGTGAAAGTAGACCAGCCCACCAAACGGGTGCCAGCGAGCCAGAGTGAGGCGAACCGCCGCGTCATCGGGCGGATTCGCCAGGTGCAGCCAGCGCTGCAAGTTGTTGCGGGCACCCACGACACTACCTGGAAAGACGTTGGCCCGCCCAAGGCCGCGTAGCAAGACATATTCTGCTGTCCAGTGCCCCACGCCCCGCAAGCCGCAGAGGCGCTCGCCGGCCTCGTCGTCAGGCAACTCCGCCAGCCCTTCCAGGTCCAGACCTTCCTCGGCGATCGACTTGGCCAGCTCGATCATCGCGCGGCCTTTCTGCTGGTTGAACCCGAGCTGCTGCAGATCGGCCGGGCGCAACGCGACCAGATCGTCCGAACGAGGGAAAGTGTGCGCGGTCGCGTCTCCGTCGCGGAAAGCAACCCCGTAGCTTGCGGTCAATCGGTTGAGGAGGCGGATGCCCAGTGTCCGCGACACTTGCTGGCTCGCAATCGCATTGATCGCGCTCTCGAACACAGAAGTAAATCGCGGTGGCTTCATGCCGAGGAACCGCTGCACCAATGGCCCAAGCTCGGCATCGCGGGAGGCGAGGTGATAGAACGCAGCCATCTCGATGCGGGGGCCGAGCAGCCGCTCCAGGGCCGCCGTCACGGCCTGCTTCACCTCGGAGCGGAGCGGAGCGCCATGCACCGTGACACGAAGTCGCGGCGCCTCGGGCGGTCCCGTCTGGACGACTGCGACCTCGACCGGGCCGCCTGCTAGCGCCAACGCCCTGCGATACGTTGCGCCGTCCCAACGGTCGGTTGCATTGTCCGGGCGGCGGCGCAACGTCCAAACCGTCAGATCTAGCCGGAAGGGAGCCACGGGCTCCAAGAAAAACGCGGTTCGGCTCATGGGTGTTGTTCGTTCGCAGTGAAGTCGGTGTCGATCATCCCGCCAATTCCCATTCCCTCTTTCTCCGATCAGTCATCAGCGTGCCGCCTGTCGAGGCTGCCACGCTCCCAGCGATTCAGGCGTTGCGACGCCGGTACGCGATGGCGTACACCGCCGACCGGGCGAGAGGTAACGGATCATCCGAGAGCTCGATACCGTCCGCGAGCCTGGCCGGGTCGAAGAGGAGTCGGCGCTCAGCACCGGACCTGTGTCGGTTCATCCTTCACCCTTTCGGACGTCGGTCCAGGCCCAGCAGTTCCCGGGGGCCGAGCGAAACGGCCGGCTTCTGAACAACAGATCAGTAGGCGAGGCTGTCGGGCGGGGCGAATTGCCTTGTCTCTGTCGCTCGTCTGACTGCTCCGGTCGCCAAAATCGGTAGCCGATGCCT
>JBBSEZ010000418.1:0-8706 GCA_038239195.1 Gemmatales bacterium | reverse complement strand
CACACCCATCTTGGGGCCGTTCCCTATCGGTTGGTCGTTCATCGCTTCTGCTCCGCTTTGTAGGGCCGGGCCGCATGAATCTCGACGCAGTCGAGCCAGATGCCGTTGGCCGGGGCCGTCGTCGTCACGTTGATGCCCACCGGCCCAGCCACGGGCTGCGAGTAGTTCTTCGGCACCTTGACGATGGGCAGATACCAGTAGAGGAAGGGGTCGATCGGGTCGAGCATGGTCCCCTCGCCATCGAACTCGCCCAGGAAGAAAGGCAGATACTTGTTTGGCTCGAGCGGGCTGACGCCGGAGGCCAGCTCGGCGGGGGTGACGACGTTGTGGATCACGCGATAGACCTTGACGCTGATCACCTTGGCGCCGGGGGAGTCGGGCGGCGGAGGGTTGCGGAAGACGTACTTGCCGAGCGAGGAGATGAGGGGCTTGTAATCGTCCTGCGGCTCGCTGTACTGCTGGGCCTCCACCAGGCCGTTGACGACCGGGATGCGGTAAGGCTTGAAGTTGATCTCGGAGCCGAGCTGGCGCCGGCGGTAGATCGTCTCCCAGGATTCGAGGTAGGGCTTGAACCGCTTCTCGTCGGCGTGCTCCTTTTCCCATTGGGCTCGAGTGGCCCGCGCCCCGTCGAGCTCGTAGCTCATGAACGGCATGCGCTGGTTCGCGACGAAGGTGTGCTGGGGCAAGGTCAACATGCGCTGGTAGTGCATGCCGACGGGGCTGCTGTCGCGGTCGGGCAGTTTGAGCCACTTGTAGGTGCCGTCGTCGTAGTGGACGGCGAACCAGAGCAACGGCGCCGGCCCCGGGTCGGGCGAGTAGAAGTGGTAGGCGTTGGTCATGTAGATAAAGGTCAGGTAGGGTCGGTAGATGCGCAGGTAGAGCTGCCCGGAGAGCCAGGGCCCCGGCTGGACGGAGGTCACCGTCGCGACGATGCCGGTGAAGTGGAAGAGGACGATCAGGCTGAGGGCGATGCGCCTCAGGAGCGTCGGCAGAAGAAGAATCCCGGAGCCAACCATGCTGACCAGGACGAGGGCGGCACAGAAGAGCCGCCCGGAGCTCCAGTCGCGGGCCATGCCGAAGTAGGCGACCGCCGCCGTCACGCCGAGCAAGCCGGCCAGCCCCGCCGACTCGAGGCGGTCAGGAAACTCCCAGCCGGCAGCCCGGAGGTGTCGGCCAACGGCGATCGCGGCGACGAGCAAGCCCGCGCACAGACTGAGGGCCTGGACGGCAGGAGCGCCCTGCCCGGAGAGGACGAGCCCGAGCACGGCCAGCCCCATGCCGGCGAGCAAAAGGGGCCAGGGACGGAGATACGCGCTCCCTCGTTCGATGGAGGCCGGGGGATCATGCGCCATCGCTTGTGTACTCCTACACGCCGGGAGCCCCGGAGGAAATGCAAGCGCCGGTCGGCCCCCCCAGATGGGTGTGGGTGGCCGGGCCACCCACGCCCGCATCGAGTCCCGCCCGGACCAGCACCTGAAGACGGGTGTTTCTCTACGTTCAAGATAACCGATGAGGGCGGGCAAGCTACGGGGAATGCGGAAAAAATCCGCCCGCGCCGGCACCATTCCGCGCAGCACTCAAGGAGAACGCCGACCGCAGCGATCCTTGCGCTTGCGCCGCGCGTGCCAGGCGGCCCCACCGGGCCTGGGAGGGATAACGCTCTTCGGGGAGGCGAGAAGCGGCTTAATCTCTCTGACCTGCCGAAACGATGCGATTTCTCGAATCCACGCAGACAGCCCAAATTGTTGTTGACTCTTTTTCCCCCCATCTTTACTATTTACCTCAGTCAGAACTTCTCCTCGTCCGAGGCAAGAGGTTCGCCCAGACACCCGGGGGGCGTCCGGGGTTATCTGCCTGGGCTCACGGTGGGGCCAATGAGGAGCGCCCATTCTCCAATCTGTCGGATGGACCTTCATCCTGGGCGCGGGCCCGCTTTCCTGGAGAGTTTCTACTCGAACAACACCAGCGCCGGGGATGATCCCGGCGCCTGAGGCGTTGGTTTGTTTCGTGTTTTGGGAGGTGCGTGCAATGTACAGTGTGGTTCTGCTGGCGGCGTTGACGAGCAGCGGCGAGGTTTCCGACTTCGGCCACAAGGGCAAGGGCGGCGGCTGCTCCGGCGGCTGCTACGGCGGCTGCTACGGCGGCGGCGGCGGTTCGGGCAAGAAGGGCCACGGCCATCACAGGAGCAAGGGCTGCTACGGCGGCTGCTCCGGCTCCACAAGTTGCTACGGCGGTTACAGCGGCGGCTGCTACGGCGGTTACACCGGCGGCGGCTGCTACGGCGGCGGCTCCACCGGCGGCGGCTGCTACGGCGGCTCCTACGGCGGCGGCTCCACCGGCGGCGGCTGCTACGGCGGCTCCTCCGGCGGCGGCTCCACCGGCGGCGGCTGCTACGGCGGCTCCTCCGGCGGCGGCTCCACCGGCGGCGGCTGCTACGGCGGCTCCTCCGGCGCCCCGATGGGCGGCGGTTGCATCGGCGGCTACAGCTACGCGCCGATGACGACGGGCACCAGGGTCGTGGTGAGCGAGACGGTCGTCGGCGAGACGGTCGTCAGCGCGCCGGTCGAGGCGACGCCGGTGGTGGTGCTGCCAAGGCCGAAGGCCCGGGTGCGGGTCGTCGGAACGGTCCCGGCTACCCCGACGCTGACCGTGGGCCAGTAAGTTGTCCTCGCGACCGGCGCGCCGCTGCGCGAGCCCGGCCCTGAGGGCCAGGCAGGACGATCGAGTCGCCGCGGACGCCGCTCGCTAACCCGCTGAAAACACAACGATCGAATCGCAAGGCGGGGCGCTCCTCGAAATAGAGGGGCGCCCCGCCTCGTCGTTTGGTGCATCTGGGCATTTTCGAGACGGCCACAAGGGGAGCGCGGCCGGGGCCGGGGCTGACGCAATCCGAAGCCCGGGGCAGCGCCTCCCCGAGCTTCGCCTAGCCTCAGAGTTACGGCGATAGCGATGCCACTTGGAGGCCCTGGTTCAGGCAATCCAGCTTTCACCATGCCATCCGGGCCTTTTCGCTTTCCGGTGGGCCTGGTGGCCCAGGATCGTTGCCGCCCTCGCGCCCTCTGTTTCACAGGGATCAACAGTCCCGTGACGCGACGCACTTACCCACTCCCTATACTATCCCCTCTCGCCCCCGCGCCACCTCCCAACCGCAGGGCCCTCGCATGCGCTGGTCGATCGTCCGCCTCATCTGGCTCCGCGAGCTGCGCGACCAGCTCCGCGACCGGCGCACCGTCTTCATGATCGCCGTGCTCCCCCTCCTGCTCTACCCCGTCGCCGGCTTCGGCGTCCTGCAACTGGCCTCCGGCTTCGTGAACCAGCCGAGCACCGTCGGCATCCAGGGCGCCGAGAACCTCCCCCGCCCCTGGCCCGCGCCGGTCGCCGCCGCCGTCGCCCCCTTCGCCGCGGTGCCGGCGCCCCCGGGCGCTCCCCTCGGCGCCGTCGAGCGCACCGCGGCCGTCCTCGCCCTCACGCGCTTCCAGCCCTACCCTGCCCTGATCGTCGAGCCCGGCGGCGCGCCGTCCTTCTCCCCCCCCTACCTCGAGCGCGGCGGGAAGACCGGCGCCCTCACCCTGCGCCTGCTCGGGGGCACCGTTCCCGACGCACGCGGCCCCGATCTGTTCCTCCAGCAGGTCGATCGCGGCCCCCTCGACGACCGCGAGCACAAGGACCGCGTCGATCTGCTCGTCGTCGTGCCCCCCGACTTTGCCGCGCGCCTGGCAGACGGCGAGCCCCCCGTCCTGTACGTCCTGTCGCGCCCCAAGGACGACAACTCGCGGCTGGTCAACGTGCGCGTCCACGGCATCCTCGCGCGCTGGCAGGAAGACCTCAAACGCACGCGGCTGATGCAGCACGGCCTGCCGGCGCGCTTCGGAGACCCCTTTCTCGTCCACGACCCCGAGCGCGCCCGGCCGGCCGGCGCCCGCGAGGAGGAGGGGCTGTTCTCCCTGCTCGTCCGCGTCTTCCCTTTCATCCTCGTCATGTGGTCGCTCGCCGGCGCCCTCTACCCCGCCGTCGATCTCTGCGCCGGCGAGAAGGAGCGCGGGACCATGGAGACGCTGCTCATCACCCCCGCCGCCCGCGACGAGATCGTCTGGGGCAAGTTCCTCACCATCTGGGTCTTCAGCGCCGGCACCGCCCTGCTCAACCTCCTCTCCATGGGCCTGACCACGTGGAAGTTCGCCAGCGCCGCCCCCGGCACGGGCTTTGGCCCCCTCGCGCTCTTCTGGGCGGTGCTCCTCCTTTTGCCGCTGTCCGCCTTCTTCAGCGCCGTTTGCCTGGCCGTCGGCGCCTACGCGCGGAGCACCAAGGAGGGGCAGTACTACCTCATGCCCCTCTTCCTGGTCACCATGCCGCTCGTGTTTCTCACCCTCGCCCCCGGCGTCGAGCTGAGCCCGTTTTACAGCATGGTCCCCGTCACCGGCGTCGCGCTGCTGCTCCAGAAGCTCATGGCCGGCGAGGGATCGGGCGAGCTCTACCTCTACTTCGTGCCGGTCCTCGTGCCCATGATGGTGTACAGCTGGCTCGCCCTCCGCTGGGCCATCGCCCAGTTCCAGCGCGAGGAGGTGCTCTTCCGCGAGGCCGAGCGCCTCGACCTCGGGCTCTGGTTCGGAAGGCTGCTCCGCGACAAGGAGGCGCTGCCTAGCGCGGGGCAGGCGTTCTTCTGCTTCGGCCTGGTCCTCGCCCTGCGCTGGATCGCGTTCAACGTCGGCACCAACCTGCCCCTGCTCGTCCGCACCGGCACCAGTCAGATCGCCTTCGTCGCCGCCCCGCCCCTGTTCATGGCCCTGATGCTGACCACCCGGCCCCGTCTGGGGCTGGGCCTGCGCCGCCCGCCCGCGTGGGGGCTCGCCGCCGGCGCCCTCCTGGCCGTCGCCATCGTGCTCCCCTTCTTCGAGCTGACCCTCCTCGTCCTCCGGCAGTTCCCCGCCTTCCAGGCGCTGCTGCGCGAGCGTCACCCGCTCACCAACGAGTTGCTGGGGCTGTCGAGCAACGACTACCCCTCCCTCGGGGTGCGCCTGCGCTACTTCCTCGGGCTGGCCCTGGTGCCGGCGCTGTGTGAGGAGCTGGCGTTCCGCGGCTTCATCCTGACGGGGCTGCGGCGCCGCTTCCGGCCCTGGGCCGCCGTGCTGCTCAGCAGCTTCCTCTTCGCCCTCTACCAGATGAACGTCTTCCAGTTCGCCGCCCACTTCCTCGCCGGCATCGTCCTCGCCCTGCTCGTCGTCCGCAGCAACAGCCTTTTTCCGGCCATCGTCTTCCACCTCGTCTTCAACACCCTCGTCATCGCGCCCGGCATCCTGCTGCCCGAGCTTTTCGAGGGCACGGCCGCAGCGGTCTCGCCCGTGCTGCGGGCCCTGGCGGCGATCTCGGGCGCCGTCCTTGCCGTGGGCGGGCTGTTCCTGGTCCGCCGCCTCGGCGGGCCAGTCTCCGAACCGGAGAAGGCGGGATGAGTGCCAGCGCGAAACGATAAGCAAGAAGCGGCGCGCGCCCCTCTTGCTTGTCGTTTCGCGCTGCTACCTCGCCAGCGCCTCATAATCGACCGGCCTGTCCTTGTCCAGCCGCGGCAAGTCCAGCGGCACCGCCTCGGGATACTTCTGCGACGCCCCCGTGTTGAACAGCACTACCTCCTCGTCCGGCTTGACCTTTCCCTCTTTCACCAGCCCCTCCAGGCAATCCAGGCACACCGCCGACTCCGGGCACAGCGAGATGCCCTCCAGGCTGGCCGCCTTCTTCATCCACTCGACGATTCGCCCCTCGCGCCCGCTGACGGCGCAGCCGCCGCTGGCGCGGATGGCGTCGAGCATCATGAAATCGCCCACGGCGGCCGGGACACGCAGGCCGCTGGCGATCGTGTGGGCGTTGGCAAACGGCTCGGCGAAGCGCAGGCCCGCCTCGAACGCCTTCACGATCGGAGCGCAGCCGTCGCTCTGGCAACTGACGAGCCTCGGCAGGCGCACCGCCTTGAGCCAGCCCAGTTCCTGGAGCTCGGCGAAGGCCTTCCACATGCCGATCAGGCCCGTCCCGCCGCCGGTCGGATAAAGGACCACGTCGGCCAGCCGGTAGTCGGTCTGCTCGGCCAGCTCCAGGCCCATCGTCTTCTTGCCTTCCAGGCGGTACGGCTCCTTGAGAGTGGAGGCGTCGAACCAGCCCATTCGCTCCGTGCCCTCGCGGACCAGCCGGCCGCAGTCGGTGATCAGCCCGTTGACCAGGAAGACCCGCGCCCCCGCGAGGTGCGCCTCCATCTGGTTGATGACCGGCGTGTCGTCGGGCATGAAGGCGAAGACCTCCATGCCGGCCCGCGCGCCGTACGCCGCCAGGGCGCCCCCGGCGTTGCCCGCTGTTGGGATGGCGAGGCGCTTCAGCCCGAAGTGCCTCGCCATGCTCACGGCCGTCGTCATGCCCCGGCTTTTGAAGCTGCCCGTCGGCAACTGCGACTCGTCCTTGATCCACAGCCGGCGCAACCCCAGCGCGGCCCCCAGGCGCGGGCACGGTAGGAGCGGGGTCATCCCCTCGCCCAGCGTCACCGGCTCGGCGCCCGCTGGCAGCGGCAGCAGCTCGCGGTAGCGCCACAGGCTCGGGGCCCGGGCGGCGAACGTCTCGGGGCGGATGGCCTGGCGCAGCCGGGCGAGGTCGTAGCGCACCCAGAGCGGTCGGCCCTGGTGGACCGTGTGGACTTTCTCGGCGGCGAACCGAGTGCCGTCGAGGGCGCTTTCGAGATGGCTGACGTAGGTGCTCACAACGGTCCTGCCAGGTTGGGGGATGAGGGGCCCGCGAGGCTGCCCTGGCAGTGTACGGACGGGGGCGAAGGGGGGAACGGCCCTCCCCCGTCCCCTCAACACCAAGCGCCTTTGCCGCGCCCGCGACAAGGCGCCCGGAGAGCCGGCTTGACGCTCCCCCCGGGCAGCGGTAATATCGCACCCGTTCGGACCGTGTGGTTTGTTCCTGGCAAAGTGGACAGGTTTCCTACCCTCGATCTTTCCCCCCGGCCCCCCTGGATCGCCAGCGGGGCCCGACCAAAGGCCCACGGATGGGTAACCTCTCCTCTCGCGATTGTCTGTCATGCTACTTCGTCGTTCGGGCGCTGCGGTGTGGGCACGGGCGCCGGCCAAGGTCAACCTCCACTTGGAGGTCCTGGGCCGACGTGCCGACGGCTATCACGACCTGGCCACGCTCATGGTGGCGGTCAGCCTCTACGACACTCTCGAGTTTCGCGACGATCCGTCGGGCGACGTGCGCCTGGTTTGCGACCATCCCGAACTGTCGAGCGGGCCGGACAACCTCGTCTGCCGTGCCGCGCAACTGATGCGCCAACGCGCGGGGATAGGCTCCGGGGTGGAGGTTCGGCTTCGCAAGCGCATCCCGCTGGCCGCCGGGCTGGCGGGGGGGTCGAGTGACGCGGCCGCCACGCTGGCCGGGCTCAATCGGTTGTGGCGGCTGGGCTGGGGCCCTGCCGAGCTGGCCCGCCTGGGGGCCGAGTTGGGCAGCGACGTGTCGTTCTTCTTCTACGCCCCGGCCGCCTGGTGTACGGGGCGCGGCGAACTGGTCGAGCCATTGCCCCTGGGGGCCTCGCTCGATCTGGTGCTGGCCTGTCCTCCGGTCGGGCTGGCGACGGCTTCGGTCTTCCGCGCTTTGACGGTGCCTTCGAGCCCCAGGGATGGGGCCGAGGTGTGCCGGGCCGTGCGAGCGGGAGATCGGGAAGAGGTGGGCCGGTTGCTTTTCAATCGGCTACAGCCGGCCGCCGAGGGGCTCTGCCCGGCGGTGGCGCGGCTGAGAGCACGGCTGGCCGATCGGGGCCCTCTGGGGGCCCTGATGACTGGCAGCGGCAGCACGGTCTTCGCGCTGTGCCGCGGCCCGGCCGAGGCCCAGAGCATCGCACGCGCCTTGCGCTCCGAACGGGAAGACGGGGACCTGGCGCGTGTCCGCGTGGTTCGTAGTTGCGATTGAGTATGCCACAGAATAAAGGAGAACAGCTGTGGTCATCACCGAAGTCCGCATCAAGCTCATGGAAGACAACAACGAGAACGAGCGCCTGCAGGCCTTCTGCTCGGTGACGTTCGACGATGCCTTTGTCGTGCGCGATCTCAAGATCATCGAGGGCACCAAGGGGTCGTTCGTGGCCATGCCTAGCCGCAAGCTGACGGATCGCTGTCAGTGCTGCGGCTCGAAGAACCATCTGCGCGCTCGCTTCTGCAACCAGTGCGGCGGCAAGCTCGACGAAGATCGCGCCACCCGCGATGCCGACGGACGCGTCAAGCTCCACGCCGACATCGCGCACCCCATCAACTCCGCCTGCCGCGAGGTGATCCAGTCGGCCGTCCTCAAGGCCTACCACGCCGAGCGCGACCGCTCCAAGCAGCCCGGCTACGTCTGCACCTACGACGACTTCGACAGCGACTACGACGGGCCGGCCGCCGGCCCGGCCAGCTACGGGCAGATCGTCAGCGAGATGGGCGGGGCCGGCCGAGGCTACCGCACCCACGGCTCGCACGGCGGGCGCGGCCACCACGGCGCCCACGCCGCCAACCAGGCGACGGCCTCGCGCGAGGAGAAGAAGCCCGACGGCTTCGGCGCCGGCGTCATCTGAGCAGATCGCTCCGCGAAACGGCAAGCAAGCCGCGCCCTCTGCTTGCTTGCCGTGTCGCGTGCCCTCCCCACCCCCTTATTACCACCCACCCCCCTCGCGGCGCGCTCGCGCATGGCGTTCGCGTT
>JBBSEZ010000417.1:0-8727 GCA_038239195.1 Gemmatales bacterium | reverse complement strand
TCGGCTGTGCGTGAACCATTCGTACAAGACGGGCATCAACATCGCCGCGTCGCTCCACTTCGTGGCGGCCCTGCCGAACACGCATTACTTCGAGTATTGCGTCGAGCAGGGGGCGTTACGGCAAACGCTGACGAAACAACGATTCCCGGTCATCGACGGGGACATTTCGGTGCCCGAAGGGCCGGGCCTCGGCATCGAGCTGGACGAGGAGGTTGTGGCCCGTTTTCGGGTGGGTTGAACCGAGCTTGACGCACGGTATGGGAGGGGCCAAAGATCCGGGAGCGCAGATCGCCAAGCCGCAAGCGGAACAGCGCCGGGCCCTCCCGGAATCGTTGCCCCACCCTCTCGGCGTGCCCGGCCAGGGCGGCCTTGACCTCGACGGCCAGGTCGCGTGCCAGCCACACGAGAGGCCCCTTCTCCCCCTCAGTCGTTGGTCCGCCAGCACGAAATACAGGTCGAACGGGGCGCCCGCCCGGGCGCCCCCGAACAGGCGGTCCCGGGCCGCTCGCTCCCGCTGGGCGGGTGTGGCCATCTGGGGCAGGTAGGTGAGGAACTGGACCAGGGCGCAAAACGGGCCCTAGGTCGTCCCTGTCCTTGATCTCCACGAGGACCGGCTGCGGTGGCCGGCAATCGGCCCGGGGGCCGACGTCGTTGATGCCGACGGCTGCTCGAGGTTGGTGTCCGCCTTCCTGGCCTCGAACGACTCCACGAACTGGTCCGCCAGGGCCTGACGCTCAGGAGCGCGGAACGCGTGGCAGAAACCACGGCAGGTCTCAGCCTGCTCCCGAGGCGGATCAACAGCGGCAGAGAAGGACGTCCAATGCCCAACAACCGCGAACGTGCGGCCCCGGCCCGCGCAGGTGGTTCAGAACGTCGGCGCTGGTGCAGCCGGCTTCTTCGAGAGCATCCGCAAGCACAGCGAGGCGTGCGGGCTCGAGCTCGCCCGAAGGCAGGGAACGCTCTTCGTAGGCGGCCGTGGCAAGGTTGGTCACGGTCGCGGTGAGGCAACGCGAGGAGAGGGGGCCGGGGCGGCAGCAAGCGACCATGAAAAGCCTACCCTTGCGGTCGCTGACCTTGGCCCCCCGGAGCTCCAGCATCGGCTTCGGGTCGTTGCAGATCAGCCATTCCGATTCGTTCGCGACTCGACTCCTTCCACGCTCGCGATCCTCCACAGATGGCGCGCTGGTAAGCCTTACCAGACCGGCGGGCTCGCGCTGAGCCGCTCGGCTCGATCCTTTCACGCGCTCTCAGCGCTTCTCCGCCACCAACAGCATGTTGGTCACCGGGTAGGGCATTCGCTCGAGCCCGCCCGGGCCCTTGCGGAACAGCGTTGCCTTGCCCTCGTAGCGGTGCTCCACGATCCACGGGTTGGTAAACGCCCGCGAGGCTGGGTGGACCGTGAGGCCCGCGCGCTCGAGGGCGGCGCACCACTCCGAGAAGCTCCAGAAGCAGAACGTTTCGTGCATCTCGCTGAACCAGTTGTCCACGTAGTCCTTCTTGCTCAGGAACTCGCAGGCGTCCTGCAAGCGCAGCACGACGTAACCCTGCTCCTCGCGCCAGATGAGGCGCTGGCCCTCCTGGTGCCGGAAGTCGTGCTGGAAGCGCTGGAACCGCCCGCGCGTGGACAGGCCGGCCAGGTACTCGCGGTAGCGCAGCCGATCGTTCGGGTCGAGGACGATGCCAGGCTCGTCGTCGTGGCCGTCGGCGGTCGCGAGAAGCAGATACGTGTCCTCTTCCTTGTCCTCGGGGCCGACGACGTCGGCGTTGAGCCAGCGGCCGCCGAGCGTCAGTTGCTCGCGAATCGCGCCGATAAAGCGCTCGAGGGCGGGTCGTCCCTGGTACGACTCCAGCTCGTGGGTGAGGGAGAAGGTGAGGAAGGTGTGGACGGAACTGGGCGAGAAGAGGGCGCCGCCGACGACGTCGCGCTGGTAGAAGAAGACGTTTTCGCTGGCAAAAGCGCCTTGCTGTTTGCGGTGGACGCATTCCTCGTAGAGCGGGCGGGCCAGCTCGACGCCGTAGAAGTCGGACTCCCGCAGCCGATCGTCGCGCGTCAACTGCTGGAGGAGCGCGCCGGTGCAGCAGCCGACGTCCACAATGCGGCCGGGGCGGACGTGGTCCTTGATGAGCTCGTACTTGCGCTCGGCGCCGGCGTCGAAGGCGCGGACGTACACGTTGTAGTCGCGCGTGGCGGTCAGGTCGCCGTCGGGCGTCAGCGCCGGCTGGCGGTGCAACTCGACGAGGAGGTCGCCGTAGCCATACTTGAGGTAGAGCCGGCGCGTGGCCCGCGTTACCTTCGTCAAGAACGTCTCGTCGGTGCGCCAGTCGCCTCCGCGCAGGGCGGACGCGACGATGGTCTCGAGGACCGCCCACGGGGGCGGCTCGACGAAGGTGGGCCCCTGGCGGTCCTGGAGCTCGACGGGCAGCACGCGAAAGCCGAGGCGCAGGTATTGCTCGACCACCTCGGGGGTAGAAGTGGCCACGACGGTGTCGGCGGGGGCGAGGCGGAACCGGCCAAGGCTGTCCACGTCGATCTTCTTGAGGACGTAGTGCGCGAAGCGATCGGTGTGGCCGACGTCGTCGATGAGAAAGGTGTAGGAGGTCGCGTCGAGCTGAGTGGAGAGCTCTTCGATGGCGGCCTCGCGGCGGTGGGCGGGCAACGGGTTGCGGCGGGTGTTGCTGTGGTTGGCCGAGGTGATGGCCCAGACGAGCGTGTCGAGACGGTCGCTCAGCCCGAGCGGCTGGCCAGCGACGTCGCGCAGGGCGGCGGGATTGCCGCTCGTGACGAGGGTGAGGTAGTGGAGCTGAAAGTTGGTCAGCAGGTGGTGCCGGCCGGGCAGCAGCAGGCGGGTCATGGGCGGGGCCTTTCCCTCACCCCCCAACCCCCTCTCCCAAAGAGGGAGAGGGGGAGAGGAAACGTGGACGATTCGGGCCGTAGGGTGGGCCGAGTCTTCGAGGCCCACCACCGCAGGCTCCCCCTCTCCCGTTCTGGGAGAGGGGGTTGGGGGGTGAGGGAAAACGGAGGCCGGTGCCGGGAATCGCTCACGCCTCCCCCCAGTGCGAATGGAACGTCCCGGGCTGGTCGGTGCGCTCGTACGTGTGGGCGCCGAAGAAGTCGCGCTGCGCCTGGATGAGGTTCGTCGGCAGCCAGCCGCTGCGGAGCCCGTCGAGGTAGGACAGCGACGCCATGAGCCCCGGCGCGGGCAGCCCCAGCTCGGCCATCGTGCGCACGACGGCGCGCAGGTCGCCGGCCCTGGCCTTGAGCTTGCCGGCGATGTTCGCGTCGGCCAGCAGGCTCGGCAGGTCGGCGCGCGCGGCGTAGGCCTTGCGAATGTCCTCGAGCAGGGCGGCGCGGATGATACAGCCGCCGCGCCAGATCTTGGCCACCTCGGCGAGATCGAGCCCATAGTTGTACGCGGTCGAGGCGTGCCGCAGCAGGTCGAGGCCCTGGGCGTAGGTCAGCACCATCGCGGCGAACAGAGCGTGGCCCACCTGATCGACGAACGCCTTGCGGTCGCCGCCGAACGACGGGCTCGGCCCGCCCAGGGCGGCGTGGACGGCGGCGCGCGCCTCGAGCTGGCCGGACAGGTCGCGCTGGCACACGGCCAGGTCGAGCGTCGGGGCGGGCACCTGCAAGTCGAGGGCGTCTTGCGACGTCCACTTGCCGGTGCCCTTCTGGCGGGCAGCGTCCTTCACCTTGTCGATCAGCCTGCCCGTGCCCTTGTCGTCGTTCTTGAGCAGGACGGTCGCGGTGATCTCGATGAGGAACGAGTTGAGCGCGCCGGCGTCCCAGCGCTTGTAGGTGGCGCTCAGCTCGTCGTTGGACAGCCCGAGGCCGCGCTTGAGCAGGTCGTAGCTCTCGGAGATGAGCTGCATCAGCCCGTATTCGATGCCGTTGTGGACCATCTTGACGTAGTGCCCCGCCGAGCCGGCGCCCACGTAGGCGACGCACGGCTCGCCGCCGACCTTGGCGGCGATGGACTCGAGGACGGGGCGCACGCGCTCGTAAGACTCGCGCGGGCCGCCGGGCATCATGCTCGGGCCGTGGCGCGCCCCGGCCTCTCCGCCGGAGACGCCCATGCCGAAGAAGTGGACGCCCTTCTCCTGGCAGAGTTTGCCGCGCGCGTCGGTGTCCTTGAAGAAGGAGTTGCCGGCGTCGATGACCAGGTCGCCCTTGTCCAGCACCGGCAGCAGGTCGGGCAGCACGAGATCGACGACCTTGGCGGGCGCCACCAGCAGCATCACGACGCGCGGCGGGCGCAGCATGGCGATGAATGCCTTCAAGTTGTCGGTGGCCGCGAGCTGCTTGCCGGCGCCTTCGCTCAGCAGGATCGGGCCCTTGCCGGGGTCCTTGTCGTAGCCGGCCACGCTGACGCCGTGGTCGGCCATGTTCAGCACGATGTTGCGGCCCATGGTGCCGAGGCCGATCATGCCGATCTCATAAAGTTGCTTTTCCATTGCTGCCTTCTCCGGAGGGGGCGTGGGCTTCAGGATGGCTTATGGGCGCGGCCGGTCACTTTCCAGGGGGCCCGCGCCCGGACGGGCCAACTCCTCCGGCAACCTATATCCTGACCTGTGGCGTCGGCAATCGTACCTCTCCCCTTCCACCTGCGAGAGCGCCATGTCCGAACGGACACCGACCTATCTGACCAGCAGCCTGGAAGATGGCGTGCTGACGCTCACCATCACGCAGAAGCAGATCGAGGGAGAGGAGATCGCCCAGGCGCTCAAACAGGAGCTGCTGGCAGCGGTCGCGGACGCCCGGGCCACCCGCGTCGTTCTCGACATGAGCCGGACGCGCTACGTCTCCAGCATCGCCTTCTGGCCGTTGCTGGCCCTCAACCGTCAGCTCAAAGAGCAGGGGGGCAAACTGGTGCTGTGTGGGTTGACGGGGGCGGTACTCGACGTGTTCACGACGACGAAGATGGTCATCGGCTCCGGGCCGATCGATGCGCCGTTCGCGATGGCCGCCGACGTCCCGACGGCGGTGTCCACGCTGCGCCAGCCTTGAGCCCGGCCTGCCCTACGCGGAGCTCAGCGCGATGCGACACCCCCAGCCCGTGCGCCGCTCCGTGGGGACCACCCCGCCGCGATAGCCCGAGCGGCAATACTCCGGAGAAAAGCGCCACGACCCGCCGCGCACCACGTGGGACCGATCCCCGGGCCCGGGGCAAGGATCGACGCAAGCCTCCCGCGAGTAGCGGGTGAAGCCGTCCTCGCACCACTCCCAGACGTTGCCGTGCATGTCGAAAATCCCGAAGGCGTTGGGCCGATAAGAGCCGACCGGCCTGGCGCTCTTGCTCCGGTCATCCGGGCCCTCGTAGTTGCACCAGCCGATCTTCCGGAGCGCCTCCACGCCCGCCCCACTGAAATACACGGTGGAGGTGCCGGCGCGGCAGGCGTACTCCCACTCCGCCTCGGTCGGAAGGCGGAAGGGACGGCCCTCGCGCTCGCTCAGTCGCCGGCAGAAGTCGTGGCAGTCGTTCCAGGAGACGTGCTCGGCCGGGCGCCGGGTGCCGCGCCGGGGGGCAGGCTCGCCTCCCATGACTTGGTGCCACTGGGCCCGCGTCACCGGATGCACGGCCAGGTAAAAGCCCCTCGTCAGGGTGACCTTGTGTTGCGGGCCCTCGTAGTCGGAGTAGCTCGGTTCGCCGGGCGCTGCGCCCATGCGAAAGCTGCCGGGAGGAAGGAGCACCAGCTCCAGGCCGATCGAGGTCGTCCGCGACGGCAACAGCGGCCGGGCGCCCGCATCGACGAGGGCTTGCAGGCGCGCCTCGCGAGCCGCCCGGCCCTTTCCGCCCGGCGCGCGCGTGAGGGCCAGGACGAGGCGCATCAACTCGGCGCGGTCGGGCTGGGCTTGTTCTTCGAGCCAGTCGGCCAGCGCCAGCCAGGCCAGCTCGTCGCCGGGGCTGGCGTGGATGGCTTGCAGGAGCAGGGATTGGGTGTCCATCGGGAGGGCCGGTTGCGAAGGGGACGATTGCCAGGGACAAGTGTAAGGGAGGCGGGCGGAGGACGCAACTGGATCGGTTAGCGACGCTTCGCAGAAAGCGTCTCGGCCGCACGCTTCTTCGAAGCGTCGCTAACCGACGTCGTCTTCCCCCGTGCCTCGCGGCGGACTATACTGTTGGGATATTGCTCACCGTCCCCGACCCCGGACGCCTGGCCGACGCGCGACGCCATTCCGGGGGGAGCCTGCCACATGCGATCCTTCCTCCTTGCCCTGGGCCTCGCCCTGGCGCCTTCCTCCACCTTGCTTGCCAAGGCCCCGCCTGCTCTCGTCGTCAGCCCCGACGCGTTCGCGCTCGCCGGCCCGCAGGAGGCCCGCCAGCTCCTCGTCAGCGTGCGCGGGCCCGACGGCCGGCCGCGCGACGCCACGCGCACCGCCCGCTACTCGGCATCGCCGGCCGGCATCGTCGCCGTCACGCCGCAGGGCCAAGTGAGCGTCCTCGCCAAGGGCAAGGCCACCATCACCGTCACCGTCGGGCGCGATACGGTGCCTGTCGCCGTCACGGTCGGCGACTTCGACGAGGACCAGCCGCTCCACTTCGTCAACGACGTCGTCCCGCTGCTCACGCGCTACGGCTGCAACGCGGGGGGCTGTCACGGCAAGGCATCGGGGCAGAACGGCTTCAAGCTCTCGCTGTTCGGCTTCGACCCGCTCTTCGACTACAACGCCCTCGTCAACGAGGCGCGCGGCCGGCGGCTGTTCCCCGCCGCGCCCGAGCGCAGCCTCCTGCTCACCAAGGCCGCCGGCCAGGTCGCCCACGGCGGAGGCAGGCGCCTCGTTCCCGGCAGCGAGGCCTATCTCACGCTCCTGCGCTGGGTCAAGCAGGGCGCTCCCTTCGCCCGGCGCTTCGCCCCCGCCCTGGTGAAGCTCGAGGTGGTCCCCGGGCCGCGCGTGCTCGACCGGCACGCCCGGCAGCAGCTCGCCGTCCTCGCCCACTACCGCGACGGCAGCGTGCGCGACGTGACGGGCGCCGCCCAGTATCAGAGCAACGAGCCGGCGGTCGCGGCCGTCGATGACGACGGCCTGGTGCGCACCTTTGACTTCGCCGGCGAGGCGTCGCTCATGGCCCGCTACCAGGGCCAGGTCGCCGTCTTCCGCGCCACCGTCCCGCTCGGCAAGCCGATCGCCCGCTATCCCGATTTTCCGATCTCCAATTACGTCGATCGCCTGGCGCTGGCCCGCTGGAAGAAACTCGGCCTCGTGCCGTCCGACCTCTGCACCGACGGCGAGTTCGTCCGCCGCGTCTATCTCGACCTGTGCGGCAAGCTCCCTTCGCCCGACGAGGTGAGGGCCTTCCTCGCCGACCGGCGGCCCGACCGGCGCGCCCGCCTGATCGACCGCTGCCTCGACGACAAGGACTACGCGGCCTATTTCGCCCTGCGCTGGGGGAGCATCCTGCGCAACTCCCAGCTCGCCGGCTCCGAGGCGGCGGCCTACGCCTTCCACGACTGGCTGCGCGACACGATCGGCCGCAATCGGCCCTACGACCAGTTCGTGCGCGGCATCGTCGCCGCGGCAGGGGAGTGGCAGGACGCCCCTGCCATCAACTGGTACTGGCAGATGCGCGACGATCAGCTCCACCAGCCGGTCGCCGACACGGCCCAGGTCTTCCTCGGCCTGCGCTTGCAGTGCGCCAAGTGCCACCATCACCCCTACGAGCGCTGGGGGCAGGACGACTACTACGGCCTGGCCGGCTTCTTCGCCCGCCTCGGCCGCAAGGGCTTCGGCGAGCCCCCACCCTACTACTCGGCGCGCACCCGCACCACGGGCGAATTGCACCCGCTGACCCGCAAGCCGCTCGAGCCCAAACTGCTCGACGGGCCCGTGCTGGTCGTGCCGCCCGAGGAAGACCCGCGCCACAAGCTCGTCGATTGGATGGCACGGCCCGACAACCCGTTCTTCGCCAGGGCGCTGGTCAACCGCACCTGGGGCCACCTGCTGGGCCGAGGCCTCGTCGATCCCGTCGATGACATGCGCGAGACCAACCCGCCGAGCAACCCCGAACTGCTCGACGCGCTGGCCCGCGACTTCATCGAGCACAAGTTCGACGTGAAGCACCTGATCCGCACCATCTGCAACTCGCGGACGTATCAGCTCAGCTCGACGCCCAACGAGTACAACGTCCACGACCGCCAGAACCACGCGCGCTACTTCGGCAAGCGCCTGATCGCCGAGGTGCTGCTCGACTCCGTGGACCACGTCTGCGGGACGCGCACGCGCTTCAACCGGATGTCGAGGCAGGCCCGCGCGGTGGACCTGCCGCACGAGGGCTTCGGCTCCTACTTCCTCGACGTGTTCGACCGCCCGCCGCGCTCCTCGCCGTGCGAGTGTGCCCGCAGCGGGGGCGCCAGCCTGACGGCCGTGCTGCACCTGGCCAACTCGCCCGAGATCGAGAACAAGATCGCCGACGACCGGGGACGGGTGGCCAAGCTGGTCAAGGACAAGGTCGCGCCGGAAAAGGCCGTCGAGGAGCTCTACCTGGCGGCGTTCGCGCGCTTCCCGAACACCGAGGAGAGGGCGAAGGCGCAGGCGTATTTGAAGCGCCGGAAGGAGCTGCGCCGCGGGCTGGAAGACCTGACGTGGGCGCTCTTGAATAGCCGGGAGTTTTTGTTCAATCATTGAGGGCGTTTCCCTCACCCCCGGCCCCTCTCCCAGAACGGGAGAGGGGGAGAGGGAACGTGAACGGTCCGGGGAGAAGATCGCGCTCCTCTGTCTGGCTCCCC
>JBBSEZ010000416.1:0-8732 GCA_038239195.1 Gemmatales bacterium | reverse complement strand
CCCCCCCGCAAGCCCTTGGCTAACTGTTCAAGCGTTCAGAAAATCTGCGAAAGTTCAGCTTTGCCTCCGCGTATCAAAGAAAGGCGGAGCGCCGACGGCACCAAACCTGCACCGTAGAACGGATGGCGGGGAACACTCAAAGAGAAGACCAGTTCCTCAAGTCAGGCATCCGCCGACGACATGACGGTGCCGCCAGAGGAGGAGTGAAGCGATGGGCCTTTTGTTCGAGCTGGCGGCGTCCTCATCGAGGAACACGGCGAAGGCGTCAAGCCCGTGATCCGGCAGCAAGCGAACGAAGAGCAGGAGCGGAAAAAGGCAAGCGAGCAAGTGCCGTCCGCGCCACCGCGCGAAAGAATACTCGCGCCGAGGAGTATCCAGCAATGATCCAACTGAAGCGAGTTTACGAAAAGCCTTCCCGGAAGGACGGTTTGCGAATCTTGGTCGATCGCCTGTGGCCGCGCGGCTTGACCAAGGAGCGCGCGGCGGTGAAATTGTGGCTGAAGGACGTGGCCCCGAGCACGGAGCTGCGCAAGTGGTTCGGTCACGACCCGGCCAAATGGAAGCAGTTCCAGGTCCGTTACCGGAAGGAACTCCGAGAGAAGAAGGACGCCGTCAAGCTGCTGAAGGAAAAGTGCGAAGAGCATACCGTCACCCTGATGTACGGCGCGAAGGATGAGGAACACAATGAGGCGGTGGTCCTGAAAAGCATCTTCGACGGCGATAAGCGATAGTGATTGACATCTCGATGGAAACGGGAGAAAGATCGTGCGATTAGCGAACACGGCCAGCACCAAATGTGAACGGAAAGATGTCCAGCTCTGCCGCGGGATACCTATCATGAGGAAGCGCACCGCGAAAAACCCCGTTGTCGTGCTGACTATTGGACATTCGACGCGCGAACTTGTTCTCTTCCTTCACCTTTTGCAAGCTCACTGTGTGACGCGACTCGTGGATGTGCGGACGATACCACGCTCGCGGCACAACCCTCAGTTCAACCAGGAAACCTTGCCGGCCGCTTTGCGATCCGCTGGTATCAGCTATACGCACATGGCAGGGCTGGGGGGCTTGCGGCACGCGCGCCCCGATTCACCGAACAAAGCCTGGCGGAACTTGTCCTTCCGAGGTTACGCCGACTACATGCAGACACCGGAGTTCAAGGAGAATTTGCAAGCGCTGATCGACCTGACCCGGCAAGAACGAGTCGCCTTGATGTGCGCCGAGGCGGTGCCCTGGCGCTGCCATCGCTCACTGATTGCCGATGCGTTGGTGGCACAGGGTTTCGGGGTGGAGCACATCATGAGTGCAACCCATTGCCAGAAGCATACACTCAGGCCTTGGGCCGTCGTGAAGGGAAAACGCCTCACCTATCCACCGGAGGCTGGCTCGGAACCCAATCCGTCCGCCAAGATTCAAACAAAGCCGCAGGCGCCAATTTGTAAAGGAGATCTACCAATGGCACAGACCTTCAAAGTAGGAGATCATGTTTCGTGGAACTCGGAAGCAGGCCGAGTCCGGGGAACGATCAAGAAAAAAATCACCTCCGCAATCACGTTCAAGGGGTACACGGTTCGCGCCTCGAAGGAGGAGCCCCAATACTTGATCGAGAGCGACAAAACCGACCACCTGGCCATGCACAAAGGCTCGGCCCTCAAAAAGCTCAGTAAGGGCAAGGGCTGATCTAAGTGGTCCTTGATTAGCGGGGCGCGAGAAGGACGGGGCGCGGCAGCGAGGGGTTGCCGAAGGCGCGCAGGGTCTCGCTGACGAACTCCAGGCCCGACCGCCCGGCCCGCTTGCACGTCTCCAGGACCGACATCAACACCTCTTGGGCGTGCGCGCCCGCCCAGGTCCGGTTCCCTCCCCACACCTTTCTGTTCACCACCGCTGGCCGGATCGCTTGCTCCCCCTCCCAGTTCGTCGGCTCTACCTCCGGATGATCCAGGAACGTGAACCACTCGTCGAGGTGCCTCCGCAGGGGCAGCCGAGAACGTCTCGTAGGCCGGCACCTCCCGTGCCGGCTCAGCCAGTTTCTTCAGCCGCTCGTCGAACCCCGGGCGTGCCTGCCTCAGTTCCTCGGCCGACACCTCGCCCTTCAGGTGCCGGTTGCGCAGGTGGATCGCCTCGGTGAACAGCGCGATCAGGCGCCGCGGGTAATGCACCGCCCCCCGCGTCGCCTTCTCCTCCAGCTCCCGCGCCCGCCGGATCACGTGGTCCAGGCACTGTTGGTGCGTCGCCTTGGTGAACCGATCGTACGACGCGAAGCCGTCGTGGGTCATCTTGCCCGCCCAGTCGATGCCGATGACCGCCTCCAGGGCGTCGGTACTGCGGTCCCCCTCGACGGCGTAGCAGGTCGCCCGCTCGCCGACCCAGGCGTGCAGCCAGGCCGGCTTCCCCCCCACGCGCCAGCCCGTCTCGTCCGGCGTCAGGCACGGCGATGCCTTGATCTCCCGGCAAATCTCCTGGTCCGCCGGCTCGAGGCGGGCCGCGGCCCGCAGCACGATCTGGGCGCTGGCCCCGCGCGTCAAGTCGATGCCGAACAGGGCCTTGAAGAGCCTCGCCACTTTGATGTGGGACAGGCCAAAGGTCTTGTTCAGCATGCCCACGGCGGCCTGGGCGTCCGGGCCGATTTGGGCCGCGGCCGCCCCGAGGGCGTCGGAGGTCTGTAGCGGGTGGCGGCCCTGGACGCGCTGGCCGCAGCCGCAACAACAGCCGACGTGGACGTTGAACTGGCGGAGGATGGGGCGGCGGGGGATTTCGGCCTGATACTGCGCGGCGACAGCGTTTTCCTGGGCGGCGCCGCCGCAGTGAGGGCAAGCGTCGGGGAGGGGCGCCTCGAGGACTTCATCGACCGTGGCGGGGTCGGGGGGCAGGCGGTGGCCGTGGCGGCCGTGGGCGGCTCCGGACTTGCGCCCGGGTCGTTTGGGGTGGGGCTTGGGTGGCCCCTTGGAGAAGGGTGCGGCCTGGCGCTTGGACTGCCTTTTCGCCTGGTCGAGGCTCGCCTTGGCCTCTGCGAGCTCGCGGAGGAGGCGTTCGTTCTCCTGGCGAAGCCGTTCGTTCTCCTGGCGGACCTGCGCGAGCTGGGCGCGTAGCTCCTGCAACTCCTGGAAGACGGAGAGGGGGATGGACACCGGGTCGAATACCTTGATCGACGCCATCGCTACCTCATCACGACAGAACAGCCTTGCCTCCTACTCTGCGCATCCCTACCCTGAACGGCAAGGGGGCGCTAATCAAGTACGGCCGGAACTTTGGTCACACCCGCATGGGCTTACCGGCCCAAGGGGCCCCGCTCGCTTTTGGGGAGAGGGGTCGCGGACTTTTTCTCAAAGGAGGTTTGCAATGGCCATTCTCCATGCGAAGTCCGGTGAAGTGGTGGATGTCGGCCCCCTTGGGCCCGCCCTGGCGCAAGCCAAGACGACCACCCTGGTGAAAACCCCGACGCTGGAAGTCATTCGCCTGGTGATTCTGGCGGGAAAGCAATTCCCGGGGCACCAGGTCCAGCAAGACGTCACGATCCAGTGTCTGGAAGGCCGAATCGCCCTCACGGCCGGCGACGCCACGCACGACATGAAAGCGGGCCAGATGCTCTACCTGGCCGGCGGCACGCCTCACTCCCTCCACGGCATCGAAGACGCCTCGGCGCTGTTGACGATCCTGCTCCGCTAGGAATCCTCATGCACCTTCGACTCAAGGCCTTCCTGCTACTCGTCTCGCCGCTGCTGCTCCTGGTTGCCGCGGCTTACATCCAGTGGGGCACGGTCGGTCTTCCGCCGGTGTCGTCCAGTCCCACGTTGACTCCCGAAACGGCGGAGGAGCCTTACGGCTTCCCGGCCTGGCTGCGCATCACCCACTACGTCAACTTCCTGTTCCTGGTCCTGCTCATCCGCAGTGGCCTGCAGATCCTGGCGGACCACCCCCGGTTGTACTGGAACGTCCACTGCACCCCCGGGACCGAGTGGCTCCGGCTAACGCCTGTCGAGGTGCCGAAGGACCGCGTCTGGACGGCGAAGGACGATTCCCGGTATCTTTCCCCGTGGATCGGCCTGCCCGGCTACCGGCACACGGTCGGCATGGCCCGGCACTGGCACTTCCTCAGTGTGCTGTTCTGGGTGGGCAACGGCCTGGTCTTCGTGGTGCTGCTGTTTGGCAGCGGGCAGTGGAAGCGCCTGGTGCCAACGTCCTGGCAGATCGTGCCCGATGCCTGGGCCGTCTTCGTCCACTACGCCACCTTCCACCTGCCGCCGGAGCCAAACGGCTTCTACGGATACAACGCGCTCCAGCAGCTGTCGTACTTCGGCGTCGTCTTCGTCCTGGCTCCCCTGGCCATGCTGACCGGCCCCTCGATGTCGCCGGCCTTCACGGCCCGGTTCACGTGGTATCCGAAGCTGCCCGGCAACCGGCAAATCGGCCGGTCGATCCACTTCCTCATCGCGTGCGCCTTCCTCGCGTTCGTCTTCGCGCACGTGACCATGGTAGTTCTCACGGGGCTCGTCCGGAACATGAACCATATCGTGGTGGGCACGGACGACGCGAGCCCAGTCGGCCTGGTCCTCGGCCTGCTCGGGATCGGCGTGGTCGTCCTGCTCAACGTGTTCGCCAACTGGGCGGCGTGGAAGCACCCCCGGGCCGTCCAGCACGCCGCCAAGGCGATCGTCAGCCCGGTCATGGGGCTCCTTCTCGACCGGCCCGCCCCCCAGGCCGAGTTCCGCCGCGAGGACGTGTCGCCCTTTTTCTGGGTCAACGGCAACATGCCGACCTGCGACGAGTGGAAGGCGCTGGCCGCCGATGGTTTCAAGAACTACCGGCTCAGGGTGTATGGCCTGGTGGAGAGCCCCGTCGAACTGTCGCTGGACGACCTCCGGGCGCTGGGCAAGAAGACCCAGATTACGCTGCACCACTGTATCCAGGGCTGGTCGGGCATCGCCGCCTGGGGTGGATTGCCGCTGGCGGAACTGATCGAGTTGGCCCGGCCACGACCCAATGCCAAGGCGGTCGTCTTCTACTCGTTCGGCGAGGGCGTCGAGTTCAGCACGGGCATCGCGGGCGGCCAGTATTACGACAGCCTCTCGATCGGAAACGCTCGGAGCCCCCTGACACTGCTGGCTTACGAGATGAACGACCAGCCACTCAGTCATCTGCACGGCGCCCCCTTGCGACTGCGCGTCGAAAACCAACTCGGCTTCAAGATGGTCAAGTGGATTCAGGCCATCGAGTTGGTCGAGGACGTCAAGTCGATCGAGCAGGGTGAAGGCGGCTACGCCGAGGACCACGAATACTTCGGCGAACTGGCCAACATCTGAAAACGGTGTCCGATGGGCCTGCACGCCCTGCTCGCGGCCGGCCAGGCCGGCAATACCAAGACCGCACCGGCACTTGTTTAGGAGAGAAATCATGAAAGCCACTCAAAAACTCCACGAGATGGGCCAGAGCCTCTGGCTCGACAACATCACCCGCGGCCTGCTGACCAGCGGCACGCTCCGCCGCTACATCCAGGAGTTCTCGATCACGGGGTTGACCTCGAACCCCACGATCTTCGACCACGCCATCAAGAACAGTCACGACTACGACGATGGCATCCGCCAGAAAGTCAAAGAAGGCAAGAAGGGCGAGTCGCTATTCCTCGAACTGGCCATCGAAGACCTCCGGCAAGCCGCCGATCTGTTCCGCCCGATCCACGACCAGACGAACGGCGTGGACGGCTGGGTGTCTCTGGAGGTCTCGCCCCTGTTGGCCCACGACGCGGCCGGCTCCCTCGCCGCGGCCAAGGCACTCCACGCCCGCGCGGATCGGCCCAACCTCTTCATCAAGATCCCGGGCACCAAGGAAGGCATCCCCGCCATCGAGGAGGCGATCTTCGCGGGCGTGCCGATCAACGTGACGCTGCTGTTCTCCCGCGCGCAGTACGTTGCGGCCGCCGAGGCGTACCTGCGCGGCATCGAGCGGCGCATCGCCGCCGGGCTGAATCCCGACGTCGGCTCCGTGGCTTCGCTGTTTGTCAGCCGCTGGGACGTCGCGGTGATGACCAAAGCACCGGAGGCGCTGCGCGAGCAGCTCAGCATCGCCATCGCCGGCCCTCCGTTTCCCGATCGGTCGCCGACAAGCGGGGCAGACCAACTCGGCATCGCCGTCGCCGGGCAGACCTACGAGACGTACCGTTTCCTGGTCGATTCGCCGCGCTGGCAGCGCATCCTCAATGCCGGCGCTCGCCGGCAGCGGCTCCTCTGGGCCAGCACCGGGACCAAGGATCCCAAGGCATCCGATATCCTGTACGTCCACGCGCTGGCCGCTCCGTTCACCGTCAACACGATGCCCGAGACGACGCTGAAAGCCCTCGCCGATCATGGGGACATCATCCAGACCTTGCCCAGGCGTGCCCGCTACTGCGACGAGGTGCTGGCCAAGTTCGCCAACGGCGGCATCGATATCGCCGCCCTGGCCGCCCAACTCCAGGACGATGGGACCGAGGCGTTCGTCAAGTCGTGGAACGAACTGCTGGCCTCCATCGCGTCCAAGGGCGAGGCGCTCGAGAAGGCTGGTTGAGGCCGCAAGGACGATTCATGGGCCGCGCATTTGGCGACAATCGCTCGACCAGGCGATGGGCGACAACGCTGCCTGACCATGGTCGTGCTCGCCGGCCGTCGCGGGCGGCTTGGATTGGGTTATCAAGCCAGGAACCTGCGGCTGGCACGAAGCGCCGTTCTCCGGTTTTCTCGCGAGTAGCCGCCGGAAGGGAGCTGAAATCGAGGGGGTGTTACCAATACACAAATGATCAACGAGCCGGAAAGGGGCTAAGATTACCCAGCTTAACGCAGTCTTTCCCTGAAGAAACTGAGTGACACCGCGGTGTCACAGGCTGTTTCTAGCTCCTTATCGGCCTATTGCAAATGATTGGGGATTTCGTCGCCCGCCATTGTGCTTGGGGGGGGGAGGCTGTACAATCTAGTAGAATCGTGCCACCGCTTTTCTGTCGGACGCGAATTGCGAGACCAGGGCCAAGATAGGGGAAGGCCATGCAAACCATGACCGCCACACGACCCGCCGAACTTGCTGGCCGATTGGAGTCGCGCCGCCGATTCATCAAGATCGGTGCGCTGGGCACGCTGTTGAGCGTGTCCGACTTGATCTGGGCGCGTTCCGCCGCAGACTCGGACGTTCGCGGCCAGGGTTCTGAAAAGTCCTGCATCTTCATCGTGCAGCAGGGAGGCTGTAGCCACATTGACTCCTGGGACATGAAGCCGGACGCGCCGGCAGAGTACCGCGGTCCTTTCAAACCTGTGGCCACGCCGGTGCCCGGAGTGCGAATCTGTGAACTGATGCCGCGCCTGTCGCGCCTGGCGGATCGCTACGCCCTGATCCGCTCGATGACGCACAAATCGTCAGGTCACCTGGACGGGATGCATGTCTGCCTGAGCGGGCAGTCCCGGCCAGACCGCGACGCGGCGTACATTGGGTCGATCGTAAGTAAGGTCCGCCCGGCCAGCCGCAACGTACCGTCCTATGTCTGGATTCAAGACATGGAGGGCGATGCGGGCAACCATTATCACACCGGCGGCTTCTTGGGGGCGGCGCACGCGCCTCTGCGCGTTGGCAAGGGGACGCACAACTTCGCCGCCGACAACTTTCGCGTGACGGCCTTCGACCCGTCGGTTGGGATGACGGCTACTCGGCTGACGGAGCGGCGGCGGCTGCTGACGAAGGTGGATGGGTCTGTGGCTCCCTTGGCGAATGCTGCGGCCACTGACCGATTCCAGCAGTGCCAGGAGCGCGCGTTCGGCCTGATCACGGGTCCGGAGGCGAGGCAGGCGTTCGACATTCGCCGCGAGCCGGGCAAGGTGCGCGATCGCTACGGCCGACACCCGCTGGGTCAGAACCTGCTGGCTGCACGGCGGTTGGTGGAGGCGGGAGTGCGGCTAGTCAACGTCCACGCCTTTACGGGGTTCGACGGTTACACGAAGTGGTCGCCGGTCGTCAATGTTTGGGACATGCACGGCGCGCCCGGCATCAGCATCTTTGGCAAGAACACCTACGGTCTGGCATACGTCCTCCCCCGCTTCGACGAAGCGGTCGCGGCGCTGCTCGAAGACCTGGAGCAGCGGGGCTTGCTGGCAACCACGTTGGTGGTGGCGGTCGGTGAGTTCGGCCGCACGCCCCGCATCGGTGGGCCAGGCCCAGGGCGGGACCACTACCCGGCGTGCTACTCGGCTATGCTGGCGGGAGCCGGCATCCGAGGCGGGGCAGTTTATGGCTCCTCCGACAGGATCGCGGCCTTCCCGCGGGAACTGGCGGTTTCGCCTGAAGACTTCGCGGCGACGCTGCTTCACGCGCTGGGCATCGCGCCAGCGACAAGAATGAGCCCGGACGGTTTCACGCGTCCGGCCAGCACGGGCCAGCCGATCCTGCCGCTGTTCGGATAGATTCGGATAGGCATGGTCTAACGAGTCCTTCATGTGCACCGGAGTTTACGAACATGACTAGCGCATCGCGTGGCTTGCTTTTGTCGGCGTTCCTCCTCGCGTTTCTGGGAACCGCGTCCCTGCCGGAAGCGGCCGCTGGTGACTTCAAACTGGAGGAAGGCTACACGCTGCTCTTCAATGGACACTCGGCTCCCACCCCTCCAGCCGAATCGCCGTAAGTTCTCCCAGGATAACAACTTGAAGTCTGGTTGCGGCATTGATTTCGCCTTACCCGACTCGGTGAAGCAGCAGTTGCCACAACCTCTGACTGGGACTCACGTT
>JBBSEZ010000415.1:0-8759 GCA_038239195.1 Gemmatales bacterium | reverse complement strand
GTTGATCACGGCGCGGAGGTGAGGGGAAGAGGATCGCGAAGTTCGCCGCTTGCGGCGTAGCGGTCGGGGCGCCATACTGATGTCTGCCCCACCGAGCCCGCCGCGACGAGGACCGCACCCCATGCGACCGCAATCCACCGCCGGACTGCTCACGCTCGCACTCCTACCCGCCGCCGCGCTCGTTCTGTCGGCCCGCTCGGCGGCGCCGCCCTCCGGGGGCCCACGCCCACGGCTCGTCGAGCGGCGCATTGACTTCGTCAAGGACGTGCAGCCGATCTTCACGACCACGTGCATCTCCTGCCACGGGCCCAAGCAGCAGAAGGGCGGCCTGCGCCTCGACGTGCGCTCGAGCGCCCTCGGCACCGAGAACGTCCTCCCCGGCAAGGGCGACAAGAGCCCCCTCGTTCACCGCGTGGCGGGCATCGGCCCCGAGCGCCGCATGCCGCCCAAGGGCCCGAAGCTGACGCCGCGCCAGGTCGCCACCCTCCGCGCCTGGATCGACCAGGGCGCCTCCTGGCCCGCGGTGGCCGAGACCGCGTCCGGGGCGGGGCACTGGTCGTTCCGACCGCTCGCCCGCCCGGCCCTCCCCAACGCGAAGCGGACAGGGTGGGGGCACAATCCCATCGACTCGTTCGTCCTGGCCCGGCTCGAAGCGAAGCACCTGCTTCCTGCCCCCGAGGCGGACCGGGCCACGCTGATCCGGCGCGTGACGTTCGACCTGATCGGCCTGCCACCCACGCCGACCGAGGTCGCCGCGTTCGTCAACGACACGCGCCCCGACGCCTACGAGCGCCTCGTCGATCGGCTGCTCGCCTCGCCCCATTACGGGGAGCGCTACGCACGGCACTGGCTCGACGTCGTTCACTATGCCGAGACGCACGGCAACGATCAGGACGTGCCGCGGGAAAACGCCTGGCCGTATCGCGATTATCTCATTCGCGCCTTCAACGCCGACCGGCCTTACGCGCGTTTCGTGGAGGAACAGCTCGCCGGCGACGTCCTCTTTCCCGAGGACCCGGACGGCGTGGCCGCGCTGGGGATGCTGGCGGCGGGGCCGTGGGACGAGAGCTCGCAGCAGAGCATCCGCGACGACACGGTGGACAAGAAGATCGTTCAGTACCTCGACCGTGACGACATGGTGACGACGGTGATGTCGGCCTTCGCGGGCGCCACCGTCCACTGCGCCCGCTGCCACGATCACAAGTTCGACCCGATCTCGCAGGCCGAGCACTACAACTTGCAGGCCGTCTTCTCCGGCGTCGATCGCGCCAACCGGGCCTACGACCCCGACTCGCGCACCCATCGCGCCCGACGGGCCCTCGCGAAGCGCGAGGCCGAGCTGCGCGTTGCAGGCCCCGGGCTGCTGACGCCGACCGTGGTGGCCGAGGTGGCCGCGTGGGAGAAGGCGCGAGGATCGAACGGGGCCGTCTGGACGGTGCTGGAGCCGGCCAGCGTCAAGACGGCCAACGGGTCCGTCCCCGCGACGTTGCCGGATCGGTCGGTCCGCTTCGGCGGGAAGCGCCCCGCCGTGGACGTCTACACAGTTACGGCCCACACCGACCTGCGCGCGATCACGGGCGTTCGCCTCGAAGTGCTGACGGACGCGTCATTGCCGCTCAAGGGGCCGGGGCGGCAGGACAACGGCAACCTGCACCTGAACGAGTTTCGCGTCATCGCAGCCCCGCGGGCCGTCCCCGCCGAGAAGCGCCCGGTCGGGCTGGTGCGCCCCAGCGCCGACTTCAACCAGGAAGGCTGGACGGTGGCGATGGCCATCGACGGCAACCCGCGCACGGCCTGGGGGGTCTACCCCGCCGTCGGCAAGCCGCACCAGGCCGTCTTCGAGCTCCGCGAGCCGGTCGGCTTCGCGGGCGGGACAGCCTTGACCTTCACCCTCGAACAGACGCACGGCGGGGGCCATCTCATCGGCCGACTGCGCCTGTCCGTCACCTCGGCGGCGCGCCCCCTCCTCGCGAGCGCCTTGCCCTCGGCCGTCGCGGGCCTTCTGAGCGTTTCCCCGGCGAAGCGCTCCGAGAAGCAAAAGGTGGAACTGGCCCGGTACGTTTTGCTGGAGCAGGTGGAGACGCAGCTGCGCGCCCTGCCGCCGCAGCGCTTCGTCTACGCCGGCGCCGGCGACTTCAAGCCGGAGGGGAGCTTCCGCCCGGCGCGCGGCTGTCGGCCCGTGTTCCTGCTGCGGCGCGGCGACGTCAACCAGCCGGGAGCGCACGCCGTGCCCGGCGCCCTGTCGCTGGTGCCCGGCCTTCCGGCGAACTTCGCGCTGGCGGCCCCCGAGGACGAAGGCGCCCGCCGCGCCGCCCTGGCGAAATGGCTCACCGACCCGCGGAACGTGCTGACGTGGCGCACGATCGCCAACCGCGTCTGGCACTATCACTTTGGCCGGGGCATCGTCGCCACGCCGAGCGACCTCGGGAAGATGGGCGCCAACCCGACCCACCCCGAACTGCTCGACTGGCTCGCGGTGGAGCTGCGCGACGGCGGGGGCTCGTTGAAGGCGCTGCACCGGCTGATCGTCACGAGCGCCACCTACCGCCAGTCGTCGCGGCATCATGCCGAATACGCCAAGGTGGATGGCGATAATCTGCTGCTCTGGCGCATGAACGTATCGAGGCTGGACGCGGAGTGCGTGCGCGACGCCGTATTGCAGGTGAGCGGGAAGCTCGACCGGCGCATGGGCGGGCCGTCGGTCAAGCAGTTCGTGCAAAGCCCCGGCATCCACGTGACGCCGAAGGTGGACTATGGGGCGTTCGACGTCGATGCCCCGGCGGCCCATCGACGCAGCGTCTACCGCTTCGTGTTTCGGACGTTGCCCGACCCCTTCATGGACGTTCTCGACTGCCCGGACGCCTCGCAGTTCGCCCCGGTGCGGAGCAGTTCGGTGACGCCGCTCCAGGCGCTGGCGATGCTCAACGACCGCTTCATGGTGCGCCAGAGCGAGCACTTCGCGGGGCGGCTACAGAAAGAAGTGCCAGGGAACGTGCGCGGGCAGATTCAGCGGGCGTATCGGCTGGCGCTGGGGCGGGCGCCGACGGCGAGGGAAGGGTCAGCGCTGGCGGCGTACGCGGGGAAGCATGGGCTGGCGAATGCGTGCCGGGTGTTGCTGAATTGCAACGAGTTCGTGTTCGTTCCGTGAGTGAAGGGCGAACGGGCGCAAGAAGGCCACGCCTCAAGGGAGAAGCAGGTCATGTCGAGTCGCGATAACTCTCCGCGGTCCGAGCAGTCTCATCTCTCCCGCCGCGACCTCCTCTGGCACCTCGGCGGCGGCCTCGGCGGCATCGCCCTCGCCCAGCTCCTCGGCGAGAGCGAGCTGCTCCAGGGCGCCGCCGCCCCGCCGCGCCTCGACCTCAACGGCGGGCTGCACCATCGGGCGAAGGCGAAACGCGTCATTCAACTTTTCATGAACGGCGGCGCCAGCCAGATGGACACGTTCGACTTCAAGCCGCAGCTCGTCAAGTACCACGGCCGCAAGTTCGACCCCGGCGGCGGGGCCCGCGTCGAGGCGGTCACGTCGGCGCCTGGCATGGTGATGAAGTGCCCGCTGCCGTTCAAGCAGCACGGCAAGTGTGGCCGGTGGGTCAGCAGCGCCTTCCCGCACGTGGCGAAGCACGTCGATGACCTCGCCTTCCTGATGTCGATGGCGTCGAAGACCAACGTTCACGGGCCCGCCAGCTACATGATGAACACCGGCTTCGTCTTGCCGGGCTTCCCCTGCCTGGGCGCCTGGCTGTCGTACGGCCTGGGCCGGCTCAAGGACAACCTGCCCACGTTCGTCGTCCTGCCCGACGCGCGCGGCCTGCCCTACAATAACCTCGGCAACTTCTCGGCCGGGTTCCTCCCCGTGACAAACCAGGGCACCGTCATCAAGGCCAACGACCCCACGCCCATCGCCGCTCTGTTTCCTCCGAAATCGGCCCGCTTCATCACTCCGCGCGGCGAGGCCGATGGCCTGGAGTTGTTGCGCGAGATGAACCGCGACCACGCCGCCCGGCACCCCGGGGACACGCGCCTGGAGGCTCGCATCGACTCCTACGAACTGGCCGCCCGGATGCAGGTGAGCGCGCCGGAGGCGCTCGACCTGTCGAAGGAGACGAAGGCGACGCAAAACCTCTACGGCATCGGCGACCGCGCGACGGAACCGTTCGCGAGGAGTTGCCTCACCGGGAGGCGGCTGCTGGAGCGCGGGGTGCGCTTCGTGCAGGTGTGGAGTGGGGCGGGCGGGCCGAGCAACAACTGGGACAACCATACCAGCATTATCCGCGAGCTCCCCAGCATCGCCTCGACGGTGGACAAACCGATCGCCGGGCTGCTGGCCGACCTGAAGGCGCGCGGCCTCCTGGACGATACGCTGGTGATCTGGTCCACGGAGTTCGGCCGGCACCCGTTCAGCCAGGGGTCGCTGGGGCGCGACCACAACGGCGGGACGTTCGTCGGCTGGCTGGCGGGGGCGGGCGTGAAGGGTGGGACGGCCTACGGCGAGAGCGACGAGTGGTCGTGGCGGGCTGTCCGGCCGACGTACTCCTACGACCTGCACGCGACGGTGCTGCACCTGCTGGGCATCGACCACGAAAAGTTGACGTTCCGGCACAACGGGGCCGACCGGCGCTTGACCGACGTCCACGGGCACGTCATCCGGGAGGTGCTGGCGTAGGACAGGCTTACCTGCCGAGATCGTGGGGACAAGCGTCCCTTGTCGAGCCTTCCCCTGGCGTGAAGTTTATTCCCAGACGAAGACAAGCGGAGGCGCTTGTCCCGACGAGCAAAGCAAGGAGAGCAGAGCATGCCACTGCGAGGCGTCATACTGGCGGGGGGCAAGGGCACGCGGTTGGGCGAGCTAACGAAGGTGACGAACAAGCACCTGCTGCCCGTCGGCCCCTATCCGATGGTCTACCACCCGCTCAAGAAACTGGCGGGGGCCGGCGTCCGCGACGTCCTTCTCGTCTCGGGCACCGAGCACATGGGCGACTTCGTCGAGTTGCTCGGGTCGGGCCGCGAGCACGGCTGCAACCTCACCTATCGCGTGCAGGACGAGGCTGGCGGCATCGCGCAGGCGCTGGGCCTGGCCGAGCTCTACTGCCACGATGCCCGCTCGCTGGTGATCCTCGGCGACAACATTTTCCTCGACCCGCTCAAAGACCTGGTCGCCGCCGCCGAGCGCAAGCCGGACCACGCCTGGATCATGCTCAAGCAGGTGGCCGACCCGGAGCGCTACGGCGTCGCGGAGGTGCGCGGCGACGAGATCGCCGGCATCGAGGAGAAGCCGAAGAAGCCCAGGAGCGATTTCGCCGTGGCCGGGGTCTACCTCTACCCGCCCGACGTCTTCTCCGTCATCAAGACGCTCAAGCCGAGCGCGCGCGGCGAACTGGAGATCACCGACGTCAACCGCTACTACCTCGAAAAGGGCCGCCTCAGCCATCGCCGACTGCACGGCTACTGGACCGACGCCGGCACGCTCGAGTCGCTGGCGACGGCCAACCAACTCGTGCATGCGCAGCCGCCGGTCTTCTCGTAGCGGCGGGCAGATGCGCCCGCCGCCAGGAGGAAGGCCAGCGCGTCACTTCTTTGGCCGGACGACCGGGCGAACCCCGTGGATGGCCGTTCCGTCGATGATCATCTCGAACGCCTGTTTTTCTCCGTCCCTCTCGAGCTCCGCCTTGGCGGCCATTTTCATCGCCATGCGCATCGTGCCGACCTGAGAGGAGCCGTCGATCGGCGTGTCGATAGTGAGCGTGAGCTCTCCGGGGGCCCACTGTGTGCCCTTCTGGTCTTTCATGATGAGGCGCACGCGGAACTCGAGGACGCCGAATTGTTTGCCGTCCTTGCGGTAGGCCTTGAGCAACTTTCCCTGTCCTTTGGTCTTGTCGGCGTTGAGCTGGTCGATCCCCAACTTGGCGACCGCTTTGCCTCCGATCGTCCAGGTGTCCCCCACCTCGACCGCCTTGGTCGGCAGCAGCACCGAGACGTCGTCGTCGTCCTTGCTCGAATTGGCGTCCTTGATGAGCGCCTTGAGGTCCTTCCCCGCGAGGGCCGGCGCTCCTTCGACGGTCACTTCGTACTTGCCTCCGCGCTTATTGAAGAGGACCGTGCGCCCCTGGTAGGAGGCCACCTCCGTCTTGCCGCCCTTGGTCACCTGCGCCTTGGTATAAGTCCGCTTGTAGGCGGACGGGCGCTTCGCCCCTTTCTCGCGCCCGGTCGCCGTCGCGGTGTAGGCCTCCTCCTTGGTTTCGGCGGTCGTCTCGTCGTTGACGACCTTGCCGCCCTTTTTCATCTTCAAGCGGGTGGTGGTCTTCTCGACGTCGTGGACGGAGATGGTCTCCCCGAGACTGGGGTGTTCCTTGATCTTGATGGTGTAGCTCTCGGCCGGGGCGCTGCCGGCCAGGACCATCAGGGCGCCAACGACACTCGCGAAGACACGCATGGAATCGCCTCGGGTTGGGAGGGACCGCAGAGGGACCAGCCCCTGACCGGCCCCGGTTCGCAGTGATTGTATGGGCAACGGCGGCGACTTGGCTCCGTCAACTCTTCCCCTTGAGGTGCTTGTCGAACCACTGCACCGCCAGCCGGTCGGTCCGCTCCTTGTCCTTGCCGCCCCAGCCGTGGCCTTTGCCCTTCAACACTTCCAGTTTCTCCGGCACCTTGACCTTGCGCAGCGCCGCGTGCAGCGCCTCGGCCTGGCTCAACGGGACCAGCGGGTCTTCGGTCCCCTGGAACGTCAGCACCGGCGCGTCCTTGCCATCGACGTAGGCGATCGGCGAAAGCCGTTTCATCACCGCCGCCTTACGGTCCGACGTGCCGACGAGGTCCTCGAGCAGGCCGTTGCCGTCCTTCTTCCCCTTGGTCGCGCCGCGCAGCATCACGTCGCCCAGCGCCGTGGGGGCCCAGGTGCGCAGGTCGGTCGGCCCGTAGTAGTTCACGACCGCCTGCACCTTGCTCGACTGCTTGGCGTGCCCGCCCGTGCCCTCCATTCCGTCCTTGCCGTCCATCAGCCCCAGCAGCAGGGCGAGGTGGCCGCCGGCCGAGTCGCCGAGGGCGCCGATCCGGGTGGGATCGACGTCGAGCTCCTTGGCCCTCGCGCGCAGGTAGCGCACGGCGCACTTGGCGTCCTCGATCTGGGCCGGCCAGCGATGTTTCGGGGCGAGGCGATAGCCGACCGAGACGGCCACGTACCCGTTGCGGGCCAGCATGCGCATCGTGCCGTGATGGCCTGCCCGGTGCCCGAGCTGCCAGCCGCCGCCGTGGAGGCACACCACGGCCGGGAAGGGCCCCTTCCCCTTGATCGGCCGGGCCACGTCGAGCATCAGGTCCACCCCGCCCGATTTGCCATAAACGACGTCTTTTTCAATCTTCACGGTGACCGGCGCCTCGGGGCTCGCCAGGCCGGCCAGGGGGAGAAGGGCAAGGGGGAGAAGGAGCTTGACCATGATGACCTCGCGGGGGGCTCGGGCGCTTGCCGTGGCCGGCAACTTCTACAATGACCAGAAGGCCCCCTCACTGTGCCAGATTGGGGGCCGAAGTCAACAGAGAGGGATCGGTGAACCTGGAGCGTTACTTTGCCACCTGCGGCCGGGGCATCGAGCCGATGCTCGCCGACGAACTGCGCGCCCTCGGGGCCGCCGACGTGGCGCCGGGGCGCGGCGGCGTGGCGTTCGCCGGCGACCTCGCCCTGCTCTACAAGGCCAACCTCTGGCTGCGCACCGCCATCCGCGTGCTGCGACCCATCCTCGAAACGGGCGTATCGTCCCCCGATGAACTGTATGAAGTGGTGCGCGGCCTGGACTGGTCGCGCTACATGACGCCGGAGCACACCCTCGCCGTCGATTGCAACGTGCGCGACTCGAACATCACGCACTCCAAGTACGCCGCCCTGCGCGTCAAGGACGCCATCTGCGATCAGTTCGTCGATCGCCTCGGCCGGCGGCCCAGCGTGGACGTCGAAGAGCCGATGGTCGGCCTCAACCTGCACGTGCATCGCAACCACGCGGTGCTCAGCCTCGAAAGCTCCGGCGAGTCGCTGCACAAGCGCGGCTATCGGCCGATCCTCACCCGGGCGCCCCTCAACGAGGCCCTGGGGGCGGCCCTGGTGCTGCGCACCGGCTGGCACGGAGAAAGGCCCTTTGCCGATCCCCTGTGTGGCTCGGGCACGCTCCCCATCGAGGCGGCCTGGCTGGCGCTGCGCCGCCCTCCCGGGCTGACCCGGCGCCGCTTCGGCTTCATGGGCTGGATGGACTACGACGTCGGACTGTGGACGGAGCTGCGCGACGAGGCGCGACGGGCCATCCTCAAGACGTTGCCGGTCCCCGTTCTCGGCTCCGACGTGCGCGGCGACGCGGTGTCGTTCTCGATCGACAACGCCCGCGCGGCCGGCATCGGCCATCTGCTGCGCTTCGACAAGCGCGACCTGCGCGACTTCCGACCGCCGGACGGGCCTCCGGGCATCGTCCTGTGCAATCCGCCCTACGGGGAGCGGATCGGCGAGGAGAAGGACCTGTTTGGGCTCTACCGACTTATGGGAGAGGTCTTCTCGCAGCGCTGCCGGGGCTGGACGGCGTGGGTGTTCTCGGGCAACCCGCGCCTCGCCGACGCCATCGGGCTGGTGCCCGCCGAACACGTGCCGCTGTACAACGGAAAGATCCCGTGCCGGCTGTTGCGGTTCGACTTGACGTGAGAAAGGCGCACGACGGCAAGGCGAGCGGCAGGAGAAGGCATGCTGGTAGGACGGCTCTCCTGAGCCGTCCGGACGGCTCGGG
>JBBSEZ010000414.1:0-8789 GCA_038239195.1 Gemmatales bacterium | reverse complement strand
GTGAGCATCGACGCAAAGGGAAGGTTGGCCAGGCGGCCCGCCTGGCCAACCGCCTACTTCTTCGTCGCCACGAGCCCGAATTCCCCTCCCCGCACCGTCGCGAATGGGCCGCGCGACACCAGGAAGGCGTCGCTGCCCATCTGAGGGCTGGTGGCGAAATACACCGGCTCCTTGTCGAGCCCCATCCCCTTCTCCGTCTCGCCACCCAGCGTCAACTTCAACGACTTCTTGTCCTTCAAGCTCAACTCGATGGTGAGGGCGTTCTCGGCCGCCGTCATCTTCTCGCCCTTGCCGCCCTCGACGAACGCCCGGGCCTCCAGGCTCGACAGCGCCCGCAGCAGCGACGAGACCTCGTCGTTTTTCACCGCCACCTTGAACTCCTTGAAGGCCCAACCGTCGCCCTTGCGCGTCAGCGTTTGCGTCTGCGCGCCCCCACGCAGCGGGTTGTAATAGCCCGTCAGCTTGATCTGCTCCACGTCCCGCGGGTCGAACGCGAACACCCGCGTGTTGCGCAGCTCCTTGCCGAGCTGCGTCAGGACGGCGTCGTCCACCACGTAGATCGCGTCGTGCCCGCTCACCCTCGCGTTGACCGCGCGCTTGTCCCCGACCTTGCCGCTGAAGGAGTACGTCGTTGTCGTGCCCTTGCCGTTCTTCGTCACCGTTACCTTCGCCTGGTACGGCGGATCGAACAGGTTGTAGCCCTTCAGGTCGCTCTCGCTGGCCTTGAGGGCCACCACGTCCGTCGCGCGCAGCCCGTTCAAGGAATTGAGGATCGCCGACACCGTGTCGCCGCTGGCCTCGCGGCCCTTCAGGTCGGCCGGCTGCTCGATCTTCCACGGCGCGTCGCTCTTGGCGCGCACCAACTTGTAGGTCTTCTCGCCGCGCTTCAGCACCAGTTCCGTCGCGTTGTCGAGGTTGTCGTCCGCGGCGAACTTCGGCATCGTGCGGTCGTGGTAGGCCAGCGGGCCCTTGTCGAGCTGCTCGAAGAGCTCCTTCGGCACCCGGGCCCAGGCCTTGTTCCCGCCCCACTCGCGCTCCACCAGCACCGACGCCACCGACCGATCGCGGCGCGGGAACCGCAGCACCGCCGCCGGCTTGGCGCCCTCCTTGAAGATCGACTTTCCGCCCTTCTTCTCCGCCTTCGTCTGCGAGCCCTCGTAGACGCGTACCGTGATCTCCGGCGTCGCGTCCTTGGGCGGAACGTCCACGAACTGCTGCACCTGGTCCTTCCGCATCAGCAGGCTGATCAGCTTCTGCATCTCGGGCTCGTAGGCGGGCTCGCCCGTGGCGCCCTGATACATCTGCCACGGCTGGCTCACGTCCGTCCGCAGCAACTCCAGCTTCTTCTTGTCGAGGTGGTGCTCGATGACGATGGCGTCCGGCTCGCGCGCCAGCTTCACCAGGTCCTTGGCGCGCAGCGAATCCGGGCCCTTGAGGACCTCCAGGAACGGCTCCACCTCGCTGGCGGGGACGCGCACCACGTCCCTGCTCTTGCCCCCAGCGAGGTACGCGTAATATTTCCCTTCCTTCTTCTCGTCCTTCTTCTCGTCCTTGCCGGCCGCCTTGGCCTTGTCGTCGAGCTTCTTGCCCACGCCGATCGCGAGCGTCCGCGTGGTCGTCTGCCCGTCGGCCGTGCGCGTCACCTCGATGCGCAGGACGGGGCCCTTCGCCGGGTCGAGCACTCCGTCCTTGAACTTCGCCAGGTCGGTCACGTCGTCCTGCACGAAGTCGTTGTTCTTCTCGTCGGTGTACGCCACCTTCAGGCCGGACAGGTGCCGGAGCTTTTCGTCGAAGCGGGCAGCATCGACGCGGCGCGGCTTCACCACCCACCAGCCGTCGCTTTCCTTCTTCAGCTCGACCTCGCGCTTGTTGGCGCCCTTGGTCTCGACGAGCTTGACGACCTTGACGTCGGCGGGGCTGTCGCCCAGCAGGTCGCGGCTGCGGAAGTAGTTGAGCCCCTCCAGCGCCGCGGCGAGGGAGCTCTTGCGCACCGCCATCGCCTCCTTGGGGCGGTCCGACGACGTCACGTAGACGACCGCGTCGGTCGTCCCGGCCGTCGCGTCGCCAATGCTCAGGGTGACGGCGCGGTCGCCCTTCTTCAGCGTGATGATGCGCTGGGGCGACTCGAGGCCAGCGACCTTGAAGTTCTCCGGCTTGCGGTCCTTCTCCAGCTCGAGGTCGTAGAGCTGGGCCACCAGCCCGCGAATGTTGCCCGGGTCGCCGCGCAGCGAGCGCGGCGAGGTGATGCGCCACTCCTTGTCCTTCGCGTTCTCGGCGCCGGGGTTGCGCTCGAAGACGATCCGCGGCGATTCGGGGCGCCGGACCTCGATCTCGACCCGATCGACGTCGTCGGCCCCCATCGGGTTGGCCTTGTCGTGCATGCTGCTCAGGACGTAGAGCCCCGTGGAGGTTGGGGCCTGCCCGCGCCACAGGACGATGGCCAGAACGCCGATCAGGGCGGCAAGGGCGCCGAACAGAACGTAGGTGGTCTTGAAGTTCATGGTTCCGGTAGCTTTCTTTCGATGTTCCAGAGCGCCAGCGCCGCGGACGCAACGAGGGAGAGGGGCCCCCTTCCTCGTCGCGTCAGCGCCGCCGCACCACCCAGACCCCACACCCGATGCCGATCACGCCGAGCATCAGCAGCAGCGGGGGCAACAGGATGAGCGACCAGAAGCGCTCCTTCACGATGTTGATCTCGTACGGCTTGCGGATGGGATCGACGCCCTCGCCGACCGTCGGGCGCTCGCGCGCCCACGACAGGCTGTTGTCGAAGAGGTCGAAGTTTGCCGGCCAGCGCGTCAAGGACTCATCCTGAAGCCAGGTGGAGCTGCCGAAGACGACCATGCGCGGCTTCTGCAAGCGCGAGTGGGCCGGGTCGCCGGGCACCCCGACCACCGGGGCCGTGACCGTCACCGCCACGCAAAGGCGCTTGCCGCACAGCCGGCGCCACTCCAGGACGTCCTTGATGTTGTCGCTACTGCGCATTTGCTCGAGGCGGGCCGCCTTGTCCACCACGTCCACGTTCGGGTCTTCTTCGGCCCAGTAGCCCCCCCGCAGGGTAATGAGCAAGTCCTCGACGACGGCCCCCCCGCCCGCCATCGGCCCCGCCTTCGGCCCTGCCGCCGGCGTCACGGTGCGCGACTTCTGGAGGCGGAAAAGCTTCGCCGTGTTCCGTTTGACGGGCGAGAAGGCCCGGGCGATCGGGTTCTGGGTCTCCGGGTTGGTTATGACTTCGAGATCGTAGACCACGTCGGGCCGGTCGATCAGGGAATCGCACACAATGTCGTCGCCCAACTTGACGTTGTTCTTTGCCAGCAGGCCCTCCAGGCCGGTCCGGGCGCGTTGCTTTCCCCCCTTGAGTTGGACGAGAGGATCGAGGAGGAGAATCAATTTGCCCTTCTTCTCGCCTTTCCGGTCGAGGTATTTTTCGAGGGCCTTCACGAATTCCTTCGGCAATTCGCTCTTGGGCCCGGCCACGATGACCACGTCGGCGTCGGCGGGCACCCCCTTGTCGGCGGCGGTCGCCTGGAGAGGTCGGACCTCCACCCCCTTGCGCTGGGTGAGCCGGCGATTGAGCTCGCCCAGGGTGGCCTGGTCCCGGGCGCGGGGCATCATCGGCGAGGGCCCCTGGATGGGCAGTTCTCCCGAGCCTTGCGTGAAATAGTAAACGGCTTTGCCTTCGGAGGCGAAGCGGAGCGAGTTGAGCAGGGCCCGCTCGCCCGTGAAGACGTAGTCGTCCCCCTCGGGGCCGCGCGAACGGCCCAGGTCGCTGGCCGGGACGAAGTCCCACTTCTCGTTCTTCTCGTCATCGCCGACGACCACGAGCATGCCGTAGACCTCGGACAGCTTGTATTTCCTCTGGATCTCCCCCTGGGCCCGCCCCGGCTCGCTCCTGCCCTCGGGGCGCGAGGGCACCGAGAACCACTTCAGTTTGGGCGTGACGGCGCGGCAGTTCTCGAGGAGCTGGGCCATGTCGGCGGAGCGCGGGTCGTTGGGGTCGAGCATCACGTAGACGCTCACCGACGTGTCCAGCGCCGTCAGGTAGTTCCTGGTGTCTTGCTGGAGCGTGTAGACCTGGCCCTTGGTCCAATCGTCCGTCTTGCCCATGAAGCGCGAGAAGGGGGCGGCGTAGGCCAGCAGGTTGGGCAGGGCCAGGATCGCCAGCAGCAGCAGGCCGGTCAGCACGGCGTTGTAGCCGTAGATCAGCCGCCGCATCGTCTGATTGCTGCGCTCCATGCCGCGGCCGAGCTGGAGGCTGGCGAACATGAGCCCCAGCCCGCCGAGGAACGCCAGGGCAGGCAAGAGCAGGGCCTTGCGGGGGGCGGTCCGCCAACCCTCCAGGCCGCCCGCGAGCTGCTCGCGGAAGAAGTCGGAGAACGGCAGGTAGGCACCGAGGACGGTCGTGGCGAAGCCGCACGCGCCGCCCAGGGATAGCAGGACCAGTCGGCCCTTGTCGCCCTCGGTGAGGCGCTCGTCATGGAGGCTCAAGTTCACCAGGGCCGCACTGAGCGCCGCGAGGGCCAGCACGACGCCCCACGCGAACACCGAGTTGATGGCGGCCTGGACGTTGCCTTTGAACTGAATCAGCACGGCAATCGGGATGGCGGCGAACAGGCCGGTCAGCACGAACAGCCCATAGGTCAGGTGCAGGGGCTCGATGGGGAGCGGCGCCGGGCCGAGGCCGGTCGGCGGCTGCGGCTGGCTCGCGGGCGTCGGAGAACTGGACATGGAAGTCTCTCCATCAGTCCCTTGGTCGGAAGGAGCCAGGAGTCAGGGAGAGGCGCTGGCGCCTCGCGAAACGGCAAGCAAGAAGCGGTGTGCCCTCTCTTCCCTGACTCCGAACGCCGTTGATTCAGCGCCACTTGCGCGATTCGAGGACCTTGACGGTCAGGAACAGGAAGAACACGTTCAGCGACAGCGGGAAGAGCAGCATGCGCGGGACGAGTTTGCCTTCGAGGGTGCTGTCCCAGAGGTCGATGTACGACATGTGCTTCAGCAGGGCGACCCAGTTGGTCCGGCTGGCGTCGATGACCCCGCGCGGGAGGATGTAGAAGACGAGCATCATCAGGATGCCGGCGAAGGTCGGCATGAAGCTGGCGATCTGGTTGCGCGTCAGGCTGGAGAAGAACAGGCCCATGCTGACGAACGCCCCGCCGGTGACGATCACGGCGATCAGGAAGCTGACCAGCGGGCGGTAGTCGAACGGGGAGCCGCCCGCGAGGGGGATGGCCAGCAGGTAGAGCCAGAACGGCAGCCAGACGACCAGGTAGGAGATCAGCGCCCCCAGGAACTTGCTGAGGACGACGGTGGCCTCGCTCACCGGCGCCGTCATGAGCACCTCGAGGGTGCCGCTGCGGTACTCCTCGCTCAGCAGCCGCATGGTCAGCACCGGCACGACAACCATGACGGGGATGACGGCGAACCAGCTCACGGCGTAGTTGCGGACGATGGGCTCGGCCATCGCGCGATCGGAGAACAGCGTGTTGAGGAAGAGGCCGTAAGGCAGGGCGGTGACGAGCCCGAAGCCGATGAGAGTGAGGTAGGCCATCGGCGAGTAGAAGAAGGCGCCGAGTTCCCTGCGGGTCAGGACGGCCACGGGCGATTCGGCAGCCAGGAGGGCACTGACGCCGAGGTAGAGGAAGCCGACCACCATGAGCAGGAAGCCGTAGGTCTTGAAGTAGCTCACCGTGCTCGAGGGAAGGAAGGAGCGGACGAGGGCGACGAGGATCACGAGGGCGCCGACGGCGGCGAGGCCGAGCGCGGCGCGGTAGGCGAGGTCATCGGCGATGCCGCGCGAGCCGACAAACGCGGCCACGTAGACCAGGCCGAGGAGGGCGAGCACCAGGCCGGCGGGCAGGAGGAACTCGCCGCGGACGTTACCGCCGCCGAGGCCGATGACGATCATCAAGGCGCCAGCGCCGCCAAGGGCGTACTGGACCATCTGGCGCACGGGCGGGTCGGTTTCGTTGCGCAAGAAGGAGAGGACGAACAGCAGCGAGAGGACCAGAACGGGGACGCTGAAGCGCCCGGCCATTCCGGGGTCTTTGCCGACGGAGGAGTAGATGAGGAGGGCGGCCCCGACGACGAGGAGGGCCCCGCCGATCATGCCGTAGAGCCGGCGAAACTGCACGTCGCGGTCGAAGGCGGCGTGAAACAGCAGCCCGCCGATGCCGAGGGCAACACAGATGATCGAAAGGCCGCGGGACAGTTGGACCGGCCGGCCCCACAGGTGAAAGCCCAGGGCCATGCCGCCGAAGATGGTGAGCATGGCGCCGGCGATGCCGATGAATCGCGGCAGGCCGAGGTCGTCGTCGCGCACCACCGAGGGCGTGGTGTCGCGCCTCGGCGGCAGGTCGGCCGGCATTTGCCGCTCTTCGGGTTTCTCCGTGATCGCCTTGGTGGACATCGTGGCCTTCCTCGAAGCAACTCTGTGCGGGGACGCTCAGCACGAGGGTGTCAGGTGGTGACGGCGGTGCTCGCCGGGGGGGAGGCGAGGACGGGGGCCGTGGGCGCCGGCGCCTGCACGGCCCCGAGCAGCGCCTCGTCCATGTTGTTGATCTCGTTCCAGCGGTCCTGGAGCTTGCGGCGGCGCAGGTCGAGGCGGCGCAGCGCCCAGCCGTTGTTGGCGAGGCGCTGGCTGAGGACCTCGCGCAGGTCCTTGAACTGATGGGTGCGAACGGTGTAGGCGCCCACCCCCTCGCCGAGGTTCTCGCTGCTTACGGAGGCGACGCCCTCGGTGCCCTTGAGCAGGCCGAGGACCTGATCGAGGGGCCCGCGCACCTCGAGCTCGATGACGGGGTCGGCCTCGAACTCGGAGAGCTTCTTGGCCAGGCCGACCTTGCCGCGGCGCACGATGATGACGCGCGAGACGATGCTCTCGACCTCGGTGAGGAGGTGGGAGGAGAGCATGATGGTGTGGTTGCGGCCCAGCTCCTTGAGCATGCCGAGCGTCTCGGCCTTCTGGCCGGGGTCGAGGCCATCGGTCGGCTCGTCGAGGATGAGCAGCGGCGGGTCGTTGATGAGGGCATCGGCCAGGCCAACGCGCTGGCGATAGCCCTTGGAGAGGGTGCCGAGGAGCCGGCGCTCGACGTCCTTGACGCGGCAGGCCTCGAGGCAGTATTCGACGCGGGCGGGCCGCTGCTTGCGATCGACGCCCTTGAGCTTGGCGCGGTATTCGAGGTATTCGTTGACGCGCATCTCGGGGTAGAGCGGAATGCTTTCCGGCAGGTAGCCGATCTTGCGGCGCACCTCGATGGACTGCGTCATCACGTCGAGCCCCGCCACCCGGGCGATGCCGCTGGAGGCGGGCAGGTAAGTGGTGAGGATGCGCATGATGGTCGTCTTGCCGGCGCCGTTGTTGCCGAGCAGGCCGACGACCTCGTCCTTTTCGACGTGGAAGCTGACGTTGTTGACCGCCACGACGGGGCCAAACTTCTTGGTCAAGTTCTCGACGTGGATCATTTCCGTCCGTCCGCCCGGGTTTCTGGGTTGGGGGACACGCACGGCCGCGCGCGGGCGCGGCCGATCGGGTTACGTATTTTCTAGGGCGCGTCCGCGGAGGTTGCAAGGGCGCCTGGTCGGAGGTGGCCTCGCCGGGCGGGGTGGGCTGCGGGCCTTTGGGCGAGCGGCAGGAAAAGGCCTACTTGTAGGACGGCTCGGGAGGGCCGTCCTACGGGGGGATGCTTTCTGCCTGCCGCTCGCCTTGGCGTCGCGGGAGCGCGGCCACGTGATCGGGACGGCGAAGCCGGGCAGCGCACGGCCCCTGCCCGGGAGGCCTCGCTGTTTGTTGACTGGCCGATCAATGCGGGGATAATGGGGAAGGCCCCCACGACAGGAGAAATTGCCATGGCGGAGATGCTCTGCGAAAGTGTCGGTCCCGGTATGCGCGAGCCCGAGCGCGCCGTGACGGTTCGGGACGTGCGCGGGCACGGGGAAGTGATCCTGGTCGAGAACAACTTCCTCACGGTCCAGGGCGACAAGACCTACCTGCCGATCGGGGTCGTGTTCATCGACAAGGAGCGCGACGTGGTCTTGGTCGAGTTCCCGCACGAAGCGATCACCGGGGGCAACCGCCTGTGGGTGCGCACCGCCAACTTGATCTGGCTCAACGGAGCGAAGACGTGATCCTCTGCGACCGTGAAATCAAGGCGGCGCTGGAGCGCGGCTCGATCCGAATCACTCCAGGCCCGCGCTCCGAAGCTTACCTGTGGTGCTCGACGGCTCTGGACCTCCGGCTGGGCGAGCAGCTGGCGTCCTGGGACCTGTCGGCTGCCGATGCGCCCCGGAACTTCTCACCAGCAGGTCCCCACCCCACTATCACGGAGCTGATTGCCCGGTTCCTTCGTTCGACGCCGATCCCGCCGGAAGGCTGTCCCATCCTGCCCGGGAAGTTCTACCTCGGCTGGACTCTGGAGCAGATTCAACTGCCGCACCGCTCGCGCCTCGCCGCCCGGGTCGAGGGAAAGAGCAGCCTGGCACGTCTGGGCCTCGGCGTTCACGTCACCGCCCCGACGATCCACGCGGGGCTCGGGGACAAGCCCGCCAACCCGGACTTTCTCGGCAACCCCATCCAACTTGAGATATGGAACACGGCCCGCTGCCCATCGTCCTGAAGCCCGGCATGCGCATCTGCCAGCTCGTGTTCGAGCAGGTGGACGGCACGCCGGAACAGGGCTACGCGGGCCAGTTCGCGACGCAGGGCCCGGCGTGTTGACCGTCCTGGCCGTCCCCTGCCTGCGGAGCGCCTCTCCAGAGGGTCGTGTAGCCGCGACGCGGAGCGGAGCGCGTCG
>JBBSEZ010000413.1:0-8794 GCA_038239195.1 Gemmatales bacterium | reverse complement strand
GCAGGAGTTGGTTGCAGGAGGACGGCTCGGGAGGGCCGTCCTACAGGTAGGCCTTTTCCTCCCGGTCGCCAGAACGCCAGCGCGCCTCGCTCGTTTCACGCTTCCGAGCCCGCCGGGCCGAAACGCTGCCGCCTTGCCGGGCCGAGGGTCGGGGGCGCTTCGGACGTTCCTGTGCCCGGCGGCGATGGTCCCTGGCTTTTTCCGCTTCGCCCTTCTTCTCGTAGTAGCGGGCCAGGGCCTCGTTCGCTGCCGGATGGCCGGGGTCGCGTTTCAGCGCGACTTCCAGCCAGAACAGCCCCCCCTGGTCCTGGCCGGCGTTCAGCAAGATCCGGCCCGCCTCGGCGGCGCGGTCGGGGTCGCGCTGCAAGTAGGCCGGAGGCTGACTCAACAGGGCGCTCAACGTTTCCAGGTCGGCCTTGACTTGCTCGTGCCGGCGCAACGCCGCGATGGCTTCCTGTTTCCTCCCCGGTTGCTGTTGCAGCGCCAGGGCGAGGTTGTAGAGCAGGTCGACGTCGCCCGGCTTCGTTTGAAGCGCCTGGCGCAGCCAGGCCTCCGCCTCCGCGGGGCGGTGGAGCGCCAGGGCCAACCTGGCGCGATGCAGCAAGGCGCCGACGTGGTTCGGGCTCGTCGCCAGGGCCTCGTCCAGCGCTTGCTCCGCCGCTTCGTGGTTGCCCAGCAACATCGCGCAACGCGCCAGCACCACCAGGACGTCTGGATCGTGGGGCCGGTTGCGGCGCAACTCCTCGAGGTGAGACTGTGCGCCCCCCGGATCGTTCCGCTCCAGGAGGACCTCGACAAGGCGAAGCCGAACGGCTGCGCGCCCCGGGGCCAGTTCGAGCGCCTTTTCGTAGTCGCGGGCGGCCGCTTTCGTTTGTTTGGTCCGCTCCAGTACCCAGCCGCGCCAGTCGAGCGCTCGCACCGCGTTGGGGCGGAGCTCCAACCATCGGTTCAGACAAGTGAGAGCGGGCTGAAAGCGCAACTCGGCGAGATAGCGTCGCGCCATCGTGGCGAGGACTTCTTCGGTCTCAGGGTGGTCCTGCTCGACACAAGCCCACAGCCCGGGGGCGACCTCGTCGATCTCCCCGCGTTGCGCCCGCAACAACACCCACTCCAACTGCGTTCGCTCCGTCGGCCCGCCGAGGAGGCGAACGGCGCGCTCGAGGTGTTCTTCCGCTTCTCGGTAGGCGCCGGTGTGACGAGAGGCGCGGGCCGCCAACAAGTGGGCGTCGGGCGAGGACGAACGCACGCGCAAACTGAGCAAGACGTGCCGCAACGCCTCGTTGGGCTGTTCCTCGCGCAAGGCGCGCTCCGCCGCCCGCAACTGCCAGCCCGCCCAGAGGCGTGCGCCTGCCCAAGAGCCGACAAGCAGCAGAGCGGTCCCCACCAACAGCCCCCAACAAGGGTGCCGGCGAACTGCCCGACAGACCGCGTCGCGAATTCGGAACACGCCAGGGCCCCCATCCCGGATCGGGCCAGCCAGAAAGGGCCAAGGGCCGCCTCACGCTGCTCGTGTGGCGGCCCTTGGCCGTCGCTTGCGCGGCAAGTCTCCAAGAGACGTGAACTCAAAGGCTACTGGAGGTCGAAGTCTTTCTTGTTCTCGCCCTTGACGACGTCGTAACTCAACGACGTTTTCGCGACGTCCGCGTACGTCAGGGGGACGGGCACGTAGACGGGCGATTTGGGGTTCTTCTCGGCGTAGGCCTTCGCCTCGGGAGGCAAATTGGCCGGCGGCTTGATCGACTCGGTCTCGACGGTTACTTTCACCTGCCCCACGGGGGCGTTCACGAAGGAATAAGTGCCGTCGCGGTTGATCGCGGCCTGGAGCGGGGCCCCTCCACCGGAGGGGTGAAACTTGATCGTGCCCCCGGTCACCTCCTTGCCGAGGTAGGTCACCTTGCCGGACACTGTTGCCCCTTTACCGCTGCCGGAACCACAGCCGCACAAAGAGGCGGCCGCAAGAGACAAGGCCAGCGATCCCGCGAACAGGGAGCCTCTGCGGAGCAGATCGTTCATGCGCGTCATTTCTCTCCCGGGCATCTGAAGCAAAGGGGGCGGGGGCAAAGGGGAGAGGGCCCCACTACGAAGCAAGTGGCCTCTCCCCTCCGACAATTGCACGGGACCGATTGCTGCCCCGACCAGAGGGCCAGTTACCAGTCGCTTCCAAGCGGCACGCCATCGTTGGGGAGGAGGGCAGCCCGGAAGGTCGCCGAACTGACGCCGGAGGACACCCCACGGACGCTGCCGTCGCCGAGACCGACCAGGAGGACGCCGCTGGCATGAGACTGGAGCGCCCCTGCGATGCAGGCGTTGGCCGCCGGGCGAACCTGGAACGTGGTGATCCCGCCGGAGTTGAGGTGCATGTGCGTGGCAAGCTGGAAGTCGTTCGGTCCTTGCCCGGGGTTCGACTCCGTCCAGATCCGGTCGTCGCCCTGACACGTCGAGTAGCTTTCGGCGAACGCGATGGTGTTCGACGTGCCGTCCGGGTAGAGCGTGACGATGTTGCCGTGGCTCGATTGGTTCCAGTCCGTGTTTATGGGCTCCCCCACGCTAGTGCCCGGACTGAAAACGAAGCCGTTCGACGGGTAGTTCGTCGTGGGTCGCCCTGTGGTCGGCCCGATGCCGGTGCCAGCGTTGGTGCTGGACGGGCTGTTGAACGTTTTGATCGGGCGGTTAGAGAACCAGGAGTCGCCGCCGATTTCCTTGTAGACCGCCTCCTGTTCGAGGTAGGGCAGCAGGAAGTAGTGGATCGAGCCATGATGGGCCGGCTTGACGTTCTGTGTGTTCGGATTATTCCCCGTGCCGTCGTTCGCGCCGGGATAGTAGCCGAAGGAAGGGGGCAGCTTGTTCATGCTGTCATTGCACGAATGCAGCGCGAGGCTCATCTGCTTGAGGTTGTTGCTGGACAACATGCGAGCCGCTGCCTCGCGCACCTTCTGCACGGCTGGCAACAGCAGGCCGATCAGGATGGCGATGATGGCGATCACCACCAAGAGCTCGATCAGCGTGAAGCCGCGAGCACGCGGCCAGAACTTGAGACGTACCATGAAGGCCCCTTTCCGGGAGAGAGAGGAAAAAGCCCGAAGACGTCGAGAAGAGCGGTTTGTTGAGGCAGGCGAAGCGAAGCTCTCATTTTTCTTTCATTCTTCTTTGTCCGACTTCGACGCACACTTGTCAAGTGCGACTCGCCCCGATTCGCCGTATTTTAGCGAAGGGGAGCTCTCCCACTCCTCGAAGAGCAGGGCGAGGATGGGCCGCCGGTACGAAGCCTCCCACAGAAGGTCATCCGCCGAAGGCCCACCTGTCTTGCCCACTTCGCTGTCTGAACTATACTACGAGATTACGTTTCCCGACGTTCTCTTCCCTTCCCGAAGGTCGATCAACTTTCTCCACGCAGGTCCTATGCCAGCCCCGAACCAATTTCCCGGCCCACCGCCCCTGGAAGGTTCGCCGCTCCTCCCAGCACCCCCTCCCGGTCTCCAACCTGCACCTGCGGGGGAAGGGCTTGTCGTGGCCCTCCCTCCTTTCCCTGCACCGATGGCCTCTTCCACTTCGCGGAGCGAGCCCTTGAGCGCCTCCCGGAGGTTGGGGGCCCTGGCCTTGCTGCTGGGAGCGGTGCTGGCCTCCTTTCCGGCCCGCAACAGCGATCTCTGGCTGCACCTGGCGAACGGTCGCGCGCTTGCGGAAGGAAAGCACGCGTTCGGAGAGGACGCCTTCGCGCATACCACGGCCGGCCTCGCGTGGGCAAACCGCGCCTGGCTGTTCGACCTCCTGGCTTACGAGACCTTTTCCTTGCTCGGCGGAACCGCTCTCGTCCTGGGCAAGGTGTTGCTCATCGTTGCATTGACCGCGGCCCTGCTGCGGCTGAGTCAGCGGCGGAGTGCGGGGACGACCGCCTCGTTCGTGCCGGCCCTCGCGGTCCTGCTTGCCCTCGTGGCGAGCGCCCCCTGGCTGCAACTTCGCCCGACCTGCGTCTCCTATCTCTTCCTGGCGCTCACCTTGCTTGCACTCAGCCGGCCCGCCCCCCAGGGACCGAGCGGGCGCGGCCGCGGCCGGCGCGTCTTCGCAAGGGCCTGGCCGTTGCTGCTCCTCTTTGCCGCCTGGGCCAACCTCGATGACTGGTTCCTCCTCGGCCCCCTGACGGTCGCCCTGTGGTGGCTGGCGGCCCTGGCCCGCAAAGCCCCGCCCGCGCCACAAGAGCGGCTCGCCGCGGCCGGCGACCTCACCTTGCTGTTGATCGCGAGCTTGCTCGTCTGCCTGGTGAGCCCCTCCGGCGCGAAAAACTTCGCCCTGCCGGCCCAGCTCGGTTTGTCCGAAGCGGCGCGAGCGCTCCGCGACGACCCGATTGGCCGGGCGCTCGTCATTTCCCCGCTGGAGGGCCGCTTCTACCGGACGGGCGCCGCGTGGTCGCCCGGAGCCCTCGCGTTCGTCGCGCTGGTGTTGCTCAGCGGGGCCTCATTTGTCGTCAACCGGTCCCGGTTGCGCCTCGACTGGCTCCTCGTCTGGTTCGCCTTCCTGGCGCTCAGCAGTTACCAGGCGCGAGCGATCCCGTTCTTCGCGGTGGTGGCGGCCCCGGTGCTGGGGCGCAACTTTCAGGAAGGGCTGGCGGACCGGCCGAACTGGCTTGCCCACCTGTCGAGCCCTGTGCTGAGGGCAGCCGCGTTGCTGGTGGGGCTCGCCCTGGTGGTTGTCGCCTGGCCGGGCTGGTTGCAGGAGCGCCCCTCCGGGCCGAGGGGCTGGTCGGCCAGCCCCGATCCTTCCTTCGGGCGGCTGTCGGAGCGCCTGGCAGACTGGCGCCGGCAGGGCGAGCTCGGCCCGGAAGATCGCGCGTTCAACTTCTCCCCGGAGGCCGCCCACTACCTCGCCTGGTTCAGCCCGGAAGAGAAAGGGTTTCTCGACGCCCGCTTCGACCTCTTTTCGGCATCGACCGCCGAGGACTATCGCCTGGTCCGGCAGAGCTTGCTCTTCCGGGCCGGGCTGGCCGACAGCCCCGGGCGCGACTGGCGCAAGGCGCTGCGATCTCGTCAGGTGCGTTTTCTCGTCCTGTCGGACGGCAACCGCGAGCGCCGGGACGCGGTCTTCCGCGCGCTCCTCGCCGAACCAGAATGGGACTTGCTCTGCGTGGAAGGGCACACCGCCGTGTTCGGCTGGCGCGACGAGGCGCCCGACCGTTTCGCGCGGGTGCGCTTCGACGCTCGCCGGGAGGCCCTGCGGCCGAGGGAGGACCGGAAAGCGCCCGCCGAAGGCCCGGCCTCGCTGCGGCCGAGGCGGTTTTACGATGCGTTCCTTCCTCGTGCCGTCTCCCCCACCGGAGACCGGGATGAGGCGGTGCTCCACCTGGTCCACTTCGAAGCGCTGCGGGAGCCGGAGCGCGAAGAGGCGAGGAGAAGATGGACGTGCGGCCTGGCGGGCAGCCTGCTCGGCGCTGCTTGCCCCGGCCCCCCGTCGATCGCCCGCGCCGTCCGGGCCTCCTTGCCGTTGAACGGGCTGACCGCCACGCTGTCTCTTGCCGCGAAGGAAGGCCCGGGCAACACGGCGAGCGCGGGAGATCGGCTGGCCGGGTTGGTCGCGCTGAGCGCCGCCGCTCAGCGCGACGAGGCGAGGCCGGAGTTGTTGTTCCTCGCCATCCGGGCGGCGCGGCGAGCCATCCGCGACAACCCGAACGACGCCCCCGCCCATGCCGCGCTCGGGGAGGCCTACCTGCGCCTGGCGCAGCAAACGCGCGAGCGCGGTTGGGGCGATCGATTGCCGGGCCTGCTCGATCGGTTGCGCTGGGTGCAGGCCGTCACCGCGCTCGAACGGGCCACGACGCTGCAGCCGGGCCTCGAACTGCCCCGTCTGCGCTTGATCGTTTCCTACCGTCAGGAGGGGCACCTCGACCTGGCGCTGGGCCATCTCCAGGCGCTGGCTGCGAACGCCCGGCAGGGCACCGCCTCTCGGGCCGCGTTGGAGAAGGACGTCGCGATCCTCCAGGACGAGGTTCGGGCCCGAAGCAAGGTGGTGCAGGTCAACGCCGTGAACCTCAAGGTCCCCGACCGGGCCAGGCTGGCCCTCGGCCGCGGGCTGACCGGGCAGGCGCTCGAAGGCCTCCTCGGGTCCGACCTGTCGGCGTTCGGCGCGGACGGGATGAATCTGGAACTGGAGTTGCTCTTGACCGTGGGGCGGGCGGGCACGGTGCGGGAGTGGCTGGCGCCGGAGCATCGCGAGGCGCTCGGGGCGATTCGCTACCACTGGCTCCGCGCCTTGCAAGAGGCGGCGCTGGGCAACTATGCGCGCGCCGACAGGGAACTGGCCCGGATGAGCGAGATGTTTGCCGAGGCCCCCTGGTCCGCCACCGAGGCGGTGCCCGTGCGCCTGCCTCTGTCCCTCGCCGCCGCGCAAGCGGTGCTGGGGCGGCACTGGCCCGAAGGAGGGCCTGCCCCCTTTGGCCAACTCACCTGGTCGCGGGGCGGGCCGCTGAACCAGGCCAGCAAACTGGTGGTGAACCTTCGCCAGGAGGCCAACTTGACGGCCCTCCGCGGCTTGCTGGCGCTGGAGTGCGGGGAGGTCGAACAGGCCGAGGGACTGTTCCGCCGCGCCCTCGCCGTCTGGGGAAGCGACCGGGCGGTTCGCGAGGGCGCCGGCCTTCACTTTGGGGCGGTCGAGCTGGCCCGGCATTGGCAGGGGGCCCTCGCGAGCGTGCGGTGACCGGACGAGCGCCCCCTTGTGAGGAATTGGGAGGACCTGCCATGCCCGCGCGCGACTTCCCGGCCCCGCCGTCCGGCCCTGGAGGGCGAAGCCACCGCTGGGGAGCGGTGCTGCTTGGCCTGGCGTTGCTGGCCGCGCTGGTCGGCCTGTTGGTCCTGCCTCGTTGGCGGCGCAACCCGCCCCCCCCTCTCGAACCGGCTTCTGAGGCCGCTGTCGATCCGCGCGCGCGCTACGCGGGGCCCTACCGCAACGTGCGCCCGGAGGTTGCGTACGTGGGAGACAGCGCCTGCACCCCCTGCCACGCCAAGATTGCTCGTTCGTACGCGCAGCACCCCATGGGGCGCTCGCTCTTTCCCATCGCTCACCCGGAAGCGGCTCGCCTGGAAGGACAGGGGCCGACCTCGTTCGCGGCCCTGGGGCGCGTTTTTCGCGTGGAGCGAAAGGGCGAGCGCGTCTGGCACCATCAAGCGCTGACCGGGGCCGGCGGTGAGCTCCTCGCGGGCCCTTCGCCGGAAGTTCACTACGTGATCGGCTCGGGCACCCGCGGGCACTCTTACCTGACCGAGTGCGAAGGCTACCTGTTCCAGACGCCGGTGAGCTGGTATGCGAGCAAGAAGAAAGGTGGCTGGGACGCTTCCCCGGGCCTACACGAGGCCAACCTCACGGGGCGCCCGGTCACCGGCGCGTGCCTGTTTTGTCACGCCAACCGCGTGCGCGAGCGAGAAGGCTACGCCGATCGCTTTCAAACGCCCGTGTTCGACGGTTATCGGATTGGCTGTGAGCGCTGCCACGGCCCCGGCGAACTGCACGTGCGCGAGCGCACGGAGGGGCGGCCCGTCGAGGGCGACCACGATTACACGATCGTCAACCCGCGCCACCTGGCGCCAGCACTGCGCGGGGCCGTCTGCGAACAGTGTCATCTCGCCGGGGAGGCGCGCGTGCTGCGGCGGGGGCGGGGGCTGTTTGACTTTCGGCCGGGCCTGCCGTTCCAGGAGCTCTGGACGGTGTTCGTGAAGGACCTCGGCGAAGACAAGCACCGCAAAGCGGTCAACCACGTCGAACAGATGTACCTGAGCAAGTGCTTCCAATCGACCTCCGGCGACAAGAAGCTCGGTTGCATCACCTGCCACAACCCGCACGTTCGCGTCGGGGAAGACCGGCGGGTGGAACACTACCGGGAGGCTTGTCGCCAATGCCACAACGAGGCGAAGGGGCAGCGCAGCTGTTCGGTGGCGCCAGCCAAGCGCCGGCGGACGAGCCCGCTCGACAGTTGCATCGACTGCCACATGCCCCGTTACGCCGCGTCGGACATCGTCCACACCGCTTCGACCGACCACCGAATCGTTCGCCGCTCGCTCGCCCCGGAAGGGAGGCACCCGGACGCGCTGTCCGTCGTGAACTTCTATCGCGGGCAAGCCGGGACAGGCGGGCCCGAAGAATCGCGCGACCTCGGGCTCGCCCTGGTGCGCCTGATGGCCAACGGAAAAACAACCCCCGAGCCCGCGGCCCGGAGGGCGGTGGGGCTTCTGGAGCCCGCCCTGGCGCGGGCGCCTTCGGACGTTGACGCCTGGGAACACAAGGGCCTAGCCCTGCGCGTGTTGCGCCGGCCGAGCGAGGCCCTGGGCGCGTTCGAGGCGGCCCTGGCCCTGTCGCCGTTTCACGCGCGCGCGCTGGTCAACGCCGCGGAAACCGCCCGGGAGACCGGCGACGTCGAACGCGCCTTGCGCTACCGGCGCCGCCTGGTCGAGGTCAGCCCTTGCGTGGCGGACCACCGCGGCAAACTCGCGACGCTGTTGGCGGCCACCGGGGCGTGGGAAGAGGCCGGGCCCCACGCTCGCGAATGGCTGCGCCTCGACCCGCTGAACGCGCAGGCCCGCCAGTTGCGCATCGCGCTCCTCTTCCGCACCGGGAAGAAGGAGGACGCTCGCGCCGAGATGAACGTCCTGCGCCGGCAGCGGCCGGCGAACCTAGCGGAGCTGGAAGCGTGGTTCGAGAAGCATCTGCGCTAACGGGCAAAGTGAGCCGGGGTGCGTGCATGTGGGAACGAGCCCGCCGCCAAAGGGAGTGGGGTCCGGGCTCACGGCCCGCCAACAACCCGGCGCGCCCGTTG
>JBBSEZ010000412.1:0-8834 GCA_038239195.1 Gemmatales bacterium | reverse complement strand
TCTCAGGCCGGACAGGCTGGAAAGCCTGTCCTACGAAGAGACAGGCGAGCCGCCTGTCCTACGAGGTATCGCCGATGCGCGACCGCACGGACGAATGGGAAGGGCCCGACCGCCGCGCGTTCCTGCGCGCCGCTGGCCTGGCGAGCGTTCCGCTGCTGGCGGGCCGGGCGTCCGCCGAAGGGCCGGCCGCGCCGCGGCTCATCGCGCGGTCGAAAGAGCCGATCAACCTGGAGTTTCCGTTCTCGTCGCTGAACGGCTTCAAGACGCCCACCGAGCTGTTCTACGTCCGCAACCACTACTCCCAGCCGAAGATCGACCCGAAGGCGTATCGGCTGGATGTGGTCGGCGCAGTCAAACGGCGGCTGTCGCTGACGCTGGACCAGGTGCGCAGGATGGCGTCGCGCACGCAGGCGATCACGCTGGAGTGCGCGGGCAATGGCCGGGCGTTTCTGTCTCCCAAAACGAAGGGCGTGCAGTGGGAGCTGGGGGCGGTCAGCACGGCGGAGTGGACCGGCGTTCCGCTCGCGGCCATCCTCGACGAGGCGGGCGTGCAGCCGGGGGCCGTCGAGGTCATCCTCGATGGCGCCGACAAGGGAGACCCGAAAAAAGAGGGCCAGCCGCCCGGGCCCCTCTCGTTCGCGCGCAGCCTGCCGCTCGCCAAGGCGCGGCGGCCCGAGGTGTTGCTCGCCCACGGCATGAACGGCGCCGACCTCCCGACCGCGCACGGCTTCCCTCTGCGGGCGGTAGTGGGCGGGTGGTATGGGATGGCGTCGGTGAAATGGCTGACGCGCGTGATCGTGACGACGCGGCCGTTCCTCGGCTTCGACCAGACCATCGACTACGCCGTGTGGGAGCAGCGCGACGGGCTGCCGACACTGACGCCGATCGCGGAAATGGACGTGAAGTCGTCGATTGCCCGCCCGGCGGACAACGAGGTGGTCGCCGTGGGCGCCGAGTACCGCATTCGCGGTGCGGCGTGGGCGGGCGAGGCGGAGGTGGACAAGGTCGAGGTGAGCACCGACGCCGGGCGCACCTGGTCGGCCGCGACGCTCCTGGGCCGCCCGGTCCCGTTCTGCTGGCGGCTGTGGGAGCTGAAGTGGCGGCCGGCCGCCGCGGGCAAGTACGTGCTGCTGGCGCGGGCAACCGACAAGCGCGGGCGCAAGCAGGCGACGGCGCGCGATCCGGGGCGCCGCAATTACGTGATCTCGCACGTGCGGCCCGTTCCGGTCCTGGTACGTTAGGGGCGCCCTTTCTCCTTCCGAAATCTCTGGTGGCGATGCCTGCTCTCAACATCCGCCGCATCCGCTGCGGCAGCGACGATGCGACCTCGCAACTCGATGCCCTGCGCCAACAGCTCAGCGCCCAGGGCAACGTCGTGTCGGCGCGCGGCCGCGCGCTGACGGAGAAGGTCTTCGGCGAGGCGCTGCCGCCGGTGCGCGTGGTGCAGCGCGTGTGCGACGACGTGCGGGCGCGCGGGCTGGAGGCGCTGCTCCACTACACGGAGCAGTTCGACGGCATTCGGCTGGCGCCCGAGACGCTGCGCCTGACGCGCTCGGAGATGGCGCTTGCCCACGCCGCGGCGAGCCCGGCGCTGCTGGAGACGGTGCGGCGCGTGCGGCAGAACGTGATGGCGTTTCAGTCGGGGATCCTGCACCGCAGCGCCACCCTGAGCGTGGCGGGGCAGCACGAGTTGCGGCTGCGCTATCGCCCCATGAGGCGCGTCGGCGTCATGGTGCCGGGGGGCAGCGCCGCCTACCCCTCGACGCTGTTGATGACGATCGTCCCGGCGCAGGCGGCAGGGGTGAAGGAACTGGCGGTGGTGATGCCGCCGACGGCGAAGGGGGCGGGCAACACCGACTTGCAGGCCGTCTGTCACGAGCTCGGCGTCCAGGAGGTGTATCGAGTGGGCGGGGCACAGGCGGTGGCGGCGCTAGCCTACGGCGTGGATGGGCTGCCGGCGGTGGACATGATCGTGGGCCCGGGCAACCTGTTCGTGGCGCTGGCCAAACGCCACGTCTACGGGCAGGTGGCCATCGACTGCATCGCCGGGCCGAGCGAGGTGATCGTGCTGGCCGACGAGACGGCCCCGGCCGAGCTCGTGGCCGCCGACCTGATCGCCCAGGCCGAGCACGCCCCCGGGGCGAGCCTGCTCGTCACCTGGCACGCGCCGCTGATCGATGCCGTCGCAGCCGCGCTGGGCCGGCAACTGAAATCGCTGTCGCGCGGCGACCTGGCGCGCGAAAGCCTGGAGCAGTTCGGGGCGCTGGTGCTGGCCCGCGACGAAGACGAGGCGGTGGAGATCGTGAACCGACTGGCCCCGGAGCACCTGGAGATCATGACGGCCAACGCCGAGGCGCTGTGCGAGCGCATCGACAACGCGGGAGCGATCTTTCTGGGCACGCATTCTCCGGTGGCGGTGGGCGACTACGCCGCCGGGCCCTCGCACGTCTTGCCGACCGGAGGGACGGCGCGCTTCGCGAGTGGGCTGTCGTCCAACGACTTCTTGCGCCGTTCGAGCGTGCTGTCGTTCGCGCCGGCCGGGCTGGAGCGCATGGCCGACGACGTGCGCGAGCTGGCGCGCCGCGAGGGGCTGACGGCGCACGCCGCCAGCATCGAGGCGCGGGGCGCGACCCGAGGCCCGGGGGGCTCAGCCCGACGTTCCCGCGGAGGCAATGCGCCGTGATCGAGTCCTTGCGAGCCGACGTGCGCGCCCTGGCCGGCTACGTGCCCGGCGAGCAGCCCCGCGCCGGCGGAATCGTGAAGCTCAACACCAACGAGTCGCCCTACCCGCCGTCGCCGCGCGTCTTCGAGGCGCTGCGCGAGGCGCTGACCGGCGATCGGCTGCGCAAGTACCCCGACCCGGTGGGCACGCACTTCCGCCAGGTGGCGGGCCGCGTTTTGGGAGTCGATCCCGCCGGCATCCTGATCGGCAACGGCTCCGACGACGTCTTGACCATCCTCACGCGCGCCTTCGTCCCCGAGGGCGGGCTCGTCGTGTCGCTCACTCCCAGCTACCTGCTCTACCGCACCCTGGCCGAGCTGCAAGGGGCACGCTTCCAGACGGTCCCCTTCAACGCCGACTGGTCCGTGCCCGACCCATTCCCGGTCGGGCACGCCAACTTGACGTTCCTGGCCAACCCCAACTCTCCCTCGGGCAGCGCGCTGGGCGTCCCGGCCATCGAACGCCTGGCGGGCCAGACCGCGGGGCCGCTGGTCGTCGATGAGGCCTACGCCGACTTCGCGGACGGCAACGCCCTGGAGCTGGCGCGAAGGGGGAAGGTCATCGTCACGCGCACGCTGAGCAAGTCGTACGCCCTTGCCGGCGTGCGCTTCGGCTTCGCCGTGGCGACGCCCGAGTTGGTGCGCCACCTCGTCAAAGTGAAGGACTCGTACAACTGCGACGCGCTGAGCCTGGCGGCGGCGGCGGCGGCGCTGGAGGACCAGGAGCATTTGCAGACGAGTAAGGCCCACATCCTGGCGACGCGCGCCCGGCTGACGGAGGCGATGAAGCGCCTGGGCTTCGCCGTCGCGCCGAGCCAGTCGAACTTCGTCTGGTGCCGGCGGGACGATCGGCCGGTGAAGGCGATCTTTGAGGAGCTGAAAAGGCGCAACATTTTGGTGCGGTTCATGGCATACGAAGGCCATGGCGACGGGCTGCGCGTGTCGGTGGGCAGCGACGCGGAGATCGACCGGCTGTTGGAGGAGCTCGAGGGGATCGTTTGAGGAGGAGAGGCCGATGGAAGCACCGATCAAAGGCCCCGTTCGCGAAGCCCGCCTCCACGATGAAATCATCGTCGATGCGTACAACGAGTACGAGCGAGCGACGAGCTGGCTCTGCTACCTCAACGACCAGCTCTCGTTCCCGTTCCGGGCGGAGTGCTTCGAGAAACGAGCCAGGTCGCCGCTCGGGGTCAAGGACCGCGTCGAGGTGACAAAGCTGGCGCCGGAAGAAGAATGCGAGCGCGAGGTCCTCGCGATGATCCGGCGCGGCGGCGACGAGCTCGCGGTGCCGCTGGCCCAACTGAAACCGATCAACGCGAGCGAAGAGACGGTCGAGGCGATCGAAGACTGGCATTACTGGGTCGGGATGGGCTACCAGTTCTGAGCCGTCGAAGCGCTTGGACGGCAGCGCCAGGCGAACAACCCGTCGGCCGGCATTCGCATCGACCTGGTCGAGGTCGTTACTTGGAGAGAGTGCCTTTGCCGACGTCGATGGTGACGGTCTGCGTCGGCTCTGCGGTTACCTCGTATTCCTTGCCCTGAATCAGGCTGAACTGCTCGTTGATCGTGGCCGCCTTGGCGAGGCTGGCGCCGTCGGTGCCTTGCAAAGTCACGCTGAGGTTGATCTTGTAGTTGCCAGGCGGGACGCGGTCGCCGCCCTTGGGGCCCGCCACCGTGAAGGTGCCATCGCTGGCGACCTTGGCGGGACAGATGACGTCGCTGCCCTTGGCGTCCTTGCCCCGGAAGGACAGGCTCAACAGTTCTCCCTGTTGCGCCTTGAACGGTTGCCCGTCCTTGAGCAGTTTTCCTTCCACCTTCACTCCCTTGCTTCCCCCACCACAACCACACAGCAACAGCGCGAAGCACGCCAACGCGCAACCTTGCTTCGAGATGCCGAGAACTTGACGCATGGGTGTCTGCCATCCGAAGAGTGGGGAAAACCAATCCGGCCTACGCCGTTCGGCGCAGGCCAGAGAGGCAAAAGCAACGGTGTGCCCAAGCAGCCGGGACAGCGCTCAGGGCGGGCTGACCACTTCTCCGCCGGCATACGTGGCCAGGTTCCGATAGGTGGTAAGGTCGATGCTGTCGCTGACGAACCTCACGCCGCCGTCGGCGTAGGCGAAGTTGGCCCCGCCGGTGTGCATGCTCCGGAAGGAGTAGACGTCGGGCCAATCGGTTGGGTTGTTGAAGCCTGGCTGTCCAGCCCGCATCCCACTGTTGAGTGGGATGGCGCAGGTGCCCGTGCCGTGGTTGAAGAACACCCAGTCGCAGTGAACGTTAAACCGGGGCACGTCTTCGCCGATCATGAAGGTATTGCTGGTGCCGTCGGAGATCCCCACCATTGTCAAAGGCCGAGTGTAATCGGAGCGGAAGAAGATGCCGTTGCCCGCGTCCAGACCGTTGCTGTTGCCGGTTGGGCCGGTGTTCGTATAGCTCCCCCAGGCCCAGTTGTTCCCGCACACGCCCTTGTAGTTGGTCTGGCCCACCGTCATGTTTGGGCCCCCGTAGTTGAACGTGCTGCCGATGTTCGCCTCGTCGGTGCGCGGCTGGTTCGTTTGGCCGTCGGCGGGGCACTGCAACGTCTTGATGGGCGTGGCCACCCAGGCGCCGGCCCCGGCGATGGTGCCGTTGGGGACATTCAGGTTCTGATAGAGGTTTTGCTGCTCGATGTAGGGCAGGACCTTCACCAGCCAACTCCAGCAGTTCGGGCTGTTCGGGTTGTAGTTGTAACCGGGCCCGCCGCTCGTCGGGAACTGGTTGTTCGTGTCGTGGTAAGAGTGAACGGCAATCGCCAACTGCTTCAGGTTGTTCTGGCACGACATGCGGGCGGCGGCGGCGCGCACCTTCTGGACGGCGGGGAGGAGCAGGCCAATGAGGATGGCGATGATGGCGATCACCACCAGCAACTCGATCAGCGTGAAGCCCCTTCGATGGCGTTCGATCCTGGTCACGACCGTTCCTCCTGATGGGGAAGTAGGGGAGACAATAGAGAAGACAAACCCCCTGGGCCCTGAACGACCGAGGCGGTAGCGGTGCGAACGAAGAGGCTTCCAACAGGGCCTGCGCCTCACGGCAGAGGCCCGGGCATGCAGCCATGGGGAGCGGGCCTCCCTTTTCGAGAAGGCCGCAAAAACTATTTTCCTTGTGCAGTTTACGCCACGACCCATGCGGCGCCAAGAAAGATGTCGGGACAGTCGATCTTTCAAGCCCGGCCAGGGGGGAAGGGGCAAGGCCCCGTCAGCGGGCTCCGGGTTGCGCCCGGGAGAGAGATGCAGTCGGTGTCGCGCGCTCCGCAGGCCCCCGGCCTTGGCCGCCTTCACAACCCGCGGAGCTCCCTCGGCGCACCTCTCTTCCCCAACCCCACCTCGCCCCTCGCCATCCCCTTCCTTCTCTCCCTGGGTGGGGCCAAAGTTCCCGGAGCGATTATCGCCAAGCCGCAAGCGGCGGGCCCGGCAGGTTCGTCGCTTGTGGCTTGGCAGGGCGACCCCGGGAATCGTTGCCACCCCCTCTCCCATTTCTCGCCCCGGAAACCCGCTTCCGCTCCCCCCGCCGCGCAGGTACGATGATCCCTGTCGCCACCACCCAACTCGCCCTCTTCCACCCCGGCCACCGCCTGCCATGCCACGCTTCCTTCTCGCGCTGCCTCACTTCCTGCTCGGCGGCCCCCCGCCCCGCGCCGCCGCTCCGGCTCGGCTGCCCCCCGCCCCGCCGCGCTCGATCGACTTCGCCCGGGACGTCCGGCCGATCTTCAACCGCTCCTGCGTCTCCTGTCACGGCAAGGAAAAGCAGCGCGGCGGGCTCCGCCTCGACGAGGGCTTCCTCGCTCTCCGCGGCGGCGACGCTGGCCCGGCCGTCGAGCCCGGCGACTCCTCCCGCAGCCGACTCCTCCACCTCGTCGCCGGCGCCGACGCCGAGCTTAAAATGCCCCCGGGCAAGCGCGCCCCCCTTGCCCCCGCCGAGGTCGCACTGCTCCGGGCCTGGATCGATCGGGGCGCCGCGGTCCCGCCACGCCGCCCCGTCGCCACGCCGGCCCGCTCCGCCCACTGGGCCTTCCCGCCCATCCGTCGTCCCCCCCTCCCAATTGTGAAGAACGCCACCTGGGCGCGTAACCCGATCGACGTCTTCGTCCTGGCCCGCCTCGAGAAGGAGATGCTCGCCCCTTCCGCCGAGGCCGACCGCGCGACGCTCGTTCGCCGGCTCCACCTCGACCTGCTCGGCCTGCCGCCCACGCCCGAAGAAGTGGACGAGTACCTCGCCGACCGGCGCCCCGACGCCTACGAGCGCCTCGTCGAGCGCGTCCTCTCGTCTCCCCATTACGGCGAGCGCTGGGGGCGACCCTGGCTCGACCTCGCCCGCTACGCCGACAGCGACGGCTACGAAAAGGACACCGGCCGGCCCTTCGCCTGGCGCTACCGGCACTGGGCCCTCGCCGCCCTCAACCGCGACCTGCCCTACGACCTGTTCGCCATCGACCAACTGGCGGGTGACCTGCTCCCCGGCTCGACCCCCGAGCAGAAGGCGGCCACGGGCTTCCACCGCAACACGCTCGCCAACCACGAGGGCGGCGTCGATCGGGAACAGTTCCGCGTCGAGGCCGGCGTCGATCGCGTCAACACCACCGCCAAGGTCTTCCTCGGCGTCACGCTCGGCTGCGCCCAGTGCCACGACCACAAATACGATCCTTTTTCTCTTCGCGAGTATTACCAGTTCTTCGCCTACTTCAACAGCGACGTCGAGGTAAACGTCCCTGCTCCTCTCCCGGGCGCCCGCCGCCTCCCTGCCCGCGAAGCGAAGGCGTTGCAGAAGCTGGAGGCGAACGCGAAGGCCTATCGCGCCGGGAAGTTGCCCGCCGCGCAGAAGAAGTGGGAGGAGGAGCTGAAGCCAGCCTACTCGAAGGCGTTGCCGGCCAACGTGCAGACCGCCCTGAAGGTGGCGCCGGCCAAACGCACGCCCGCTCAGAAGAAGCTCCTGAGCGCCTTCCACGCGATAAACGACCCGGAGCTGGGCAAGCTCACCAGGGCCCTCGCCGAACTGCGCAAGAACGAGGGCCCGCTCGCCCCGGCCCTGGCACTGGGGCCCCGCCGCAAGACCCACGTGATGGTGCGCGGCGATTTCTTGCGCCCCGGGATCGAGGTGAGGCCCGGCACGCCCGCCTTGCTGCCGGCCCTTCCCGCCAGGGGAGCGCCCACCCGGCTCGACCTGGCCCGGTGGCTGGTCGCCCCCGACAACCCGCTGACGGCGAGCGTGGCCGTCAACTGGGCCTGGCACAAGCATTTCGGCCGCGGGCTCGTGGCAACGTCCGAGGACTTCGGCACGCAGGGCGAACGGCCTTCGCATCCCGAGCTGCTCGACTGGCTCGCGGTCGATCTGCGCGAGCGCGGCTGGAGCTTGAAGCAGCTCCATCGCCTCATCGTCGGGTCGGCGACCTACCGCCAGTCGTCGCACGCCCGCCCGGGCCTGCGGAAGCGCGATCCCTCCAACGAGCTGCTGGCCGGGCAGGCCCGGGCGCGTCTCGAAGCCGAGGCACTGCGCGACGGGGCGCTGGCAGCGAGCGGGCTGCTCGTGCGCCAGGTGGGCGGGCCGAGCGTGCGGCCCCCGCAGCCGGCCGGCATCTCCGAGCTCACCTACGCCGGGAGCGCCCGTTGGGTGGAGAGCACGGGGCCCGACCGCTATCGGCGTGGCATCTACACGTGGTTTCAGCGCACCAGCCCCTACCCGATGCTGATGACCTTCGACGCCCCCGACTCCAACCTGAGCTGCGTGCGCCGCGAGCGCTCCAACACGCCCCTCCAGGCGCTGACCCTGCTCAACGAAGTCGTATTCGTCGAGGCCGCCCAGGCGCTCGCCCGGCGCGTCCCGCGCGAAGAGAAGACCTCGCCCGCGCGGCTGCGGCGCGCCTTCCGGCTGTGCGTGGCGCGGGGGCCGACGGCGACGGAGGCAGCGCGCCTGGCGGCGCTGTTCGAGGACTTGAAGGCCCTCGCGGCGGAGGACCGGGCCGAGGCGGCGAAGCTGGCGGGGAAGGCCCCGCCGCCCGGGGTGGACGTCGCCGAGGTAGCCGCTTGGGTGGCGCTGAGCCGGGCGCTGATGAACCTGGATGAGTTCGTGACGAGGGA
>JBBSEZ010000411.1:0-8854 GCA_038239195.1 Gemmatales bacterium | reverse complement strand
CGGGGCCCCTAGGTGGTTTGGGTGTCCGTGTTGTGGGGGGGCCGTTGTGGGGTGGGGGGGGGTCCCCCCCGGGTACCTCCCCGACTCGGGGGGCTAACCCCCCGGCTCGCCTCATTCCCTTCCTGCCTCTTGGCGTTTCCGATCGGGTTGAGAATCCGGCCTGTCCTCGCTACCATACGCTGCGGGCCCCACGTGGGGCCGTTCGTTCTCCGGGAGGGCCTCCGGCCCGGGTCCGGTCCCCGCCTCGCCGCTGTCGCGGTCCTCGGCCGCCGGGCCTTGTGCCTTGTCGGGCTGGTCTGCGCGTGCGCCCGGAGCGGGCCTTCGGGCGGGCCCTCCCCGGCCGAGCCGGGCGTCCGCCTGGCCTGGACGTTCGAGCCAGCGCGGCGCGGCGCGGCCTCCGCCGCTCCACTCGTCACCGACGCACACGTCTACCTCGCCGTCATCCACGACGCAGGCCGTTCCACCTCCGGCACCGTGTACTGCCTCGACCGAGCCAGCCGGCGCGTCGCGTGGCAGTTCGACGACGGGGGGCACATGCTTCACACGATCGCGGCGCCGGTTCGCGGCAACGGCCGGCTCTACCTCGGCGAGGGCATGCACGCCGACTTCCTCTGCAAGCTCTAGTGCCTCGACGAGTCAACTGGCCGCAAGCGCTGGGACTTCCCCGCGGGCGGACACATCGAGCGCGCAGCCTGCCTCGCCGATGGGAAGGCTTATTTCGCCGCGGGCGACGATGGCGTCTACTGTCTCGATGCCGTCAGCGGCGCCCGGCGCTGGCACTTCCAGGCGCCGGTCCACGTGGACACCACACCGGCGATCCGGGGCGGCAGGCTCTACGGCGGAGGAGGGATCAGCCGCCTGTACCGCCTGCCCGAGGCCTTCTGTCTCGACGCTCGGACCGGGCAGCCCATCTGGCGCGTGCCGACGCACCTGCCCGTCTGGGGCAGCCCCGTCGTCGAGGGCGGGGACGCGTTCTTCGGCCTCGGCAACGGCCGGCTCACGGAGAGCGTCGCGCCGCCCGAGCGCCCCGCCGGCGCCCTGGTCTGCCTCGACGCCGACACCGGCGAGGAGCGCTGGCGCGCCCGCGCCGCCGACGGCGTCCTGGTCAGGCCGGTCGTCGTGGACCACTTCGTCTACTTCGCGGCCCGCGATGGCTTCGTTCGCGCCGTCCATCGCCGGACGGGCGCGCTGGCGTGGGAGCAAGACCTGGGCTCGCCGATCGTGGCGGCCCCGACGCTGTTCCACGGGCGCCTCTACGTGGCGGCGAGCGCCGGTCCGGTTTGCGCCTTCGCGGCGGACAGCGGCGAGCGACTGTGGAGCTTCGACGTGGCGGCCCAGTCGCGAACGAGCCCGCGCCTGCTCTCGGCGCCCCTGGTCGTGGCCGGCCCCCAGGGGGGGCGTCAAATCCTCTTCGGGGCCGAGCTTCGCAACGCCGTCAACAGCGCGGCAGTGCTCTACTGTCTTGCCGACTGAGGGCTGCTCATGAAGTATCGCACCTGGTTGCTCGCCCTGGGCGTCCTGCTGTTGCTCGGGGGAGCAGGCTTTGCGCTTTTCGAGCCCAACGGCGTCGCGGTTGGCTGGCTGCGGGGCGAGACCTTCTTTCGGGGCCGGCCCGCCTCGCGCTGGGCGCGGCAGGCGTGCAGCGAAGACCCCAGCGAACAGGCCGACGCGCTGGCCGCCCTTCGCGCGGGCAAGGGGGCGGCGGTCCCGGTGTTGCTCGAACTGCTGCGGCGCGGCCGCGAAGGCGCCGCCGCTTCCGGCGAGGTTCGCTGGCGCGCCGCGGAGCTCCTCGGCGGGATGGGGGCCGAGGCAGCGCCCGCCGTGCCCGCCTTGATGGAAGCGCTGGGCGACCCCGATCCGTACGTCCGGGCCGTGGCCGTGCGCGCCCTGGGCGACCTGGCCCCGACCTCGGTCGAGGCGGTCCCGGCCCTGGTGGAGGCCCTGGCGGGAAGCGAGCGCCTTCTCGCCGTTCAGGCCCTCGCCAAGTTCAAGGCCTTGGCCGCGCCGGCCGTGACCGCCCTCGTGCCGTTGCTGGCCGCCGAGGAAGAGGAGGTTAGCCGAAACGTCGCCCGCGCCCTGGGCCGCGTCGGCCCCAAGGCGAAGGGCGCCGTCCCGGCCCTGGCCCGCGCACTGGGAAAAAAGGGCCCGCTTACTCGCGAATATGCCGCCCAGGCGCTGGGGCAGATCGGCCAGGCGAGCCCCGAGGCGATCGGCGCGTTGCGGCGCGCGCTCCGAGCCGCCGAGCCCGCGGTCCGGCGGGAGCCCGTGCGCGCCCTGGGCCTGCTTGGCCCGGCCGCGCGCCAGGCCGAGGCCGACGTCAAGGCCCTGTTCGAGGGCCCCCAGCGCGAGGTGAGCAAGGCCGCGCGGCATGCGCTACTCCGGATCGCCCCGCCCTTTCACAAGAAGAGTTGAGCCCGCTCAGCGCAACCACCGCACGCTCGCCACCGCCCCGCGGACGTGCTCCTGGCGGGCCTTGTCCGCGGTGCCGAAGTTTCCGCTGAAGAAGTAGGTGCGCGCCCCGCGGGGCACCGCCACCACCTCGCGCGTCAGGGGTTGATTGCCGCTGCGACCGCTCAGCACGAACCGGCGCGCTGCTGCCCCGCCCACCTCGATCGGTTCGGGCGGGCCCGTCAAGTGCCAGTCCACGCCTACAGAAGGGCCCGCCAGGTACTCGCTCAGGTTGGTCTCTTCTGGGAGGTCGGCCAGGGAGAGCGTGAAGGAGGCCGGCGGCTTGCTCTTGAAGGTGCGGTAGAGCACGAGCACGCGCTCCTTGACGACCGGCCCCGGCGGGACGTCCGCCTTGGCTTGCTGCGACCACCCATCGGGGACGAGGAACCGGAGCCCTTCGCGGTCGTTGGCGTAGACGGCACCATCCTCCAGGGCCGGGGCGCGCGGGCGGGACGTGCAACCGGCCAGGAGCACCAGGATGACAAGGTGATAGGATGACAAGGTGACAGGGTGAGAGAAGAGCGGCCGGCACGGCGGCTCGACGCACGGGCGCTTTCTCGCAGGGCTTGTTCTGCGCGTTTTCACTTTGTCACCCTGTCACCCGCAGTCATGCGCTAGTCCAGCGAGGCGACTTCTCCTCCCTCGCGCGTGGCCAGTGCTCGCAACACCTCGACCGCCGTGCTCGTGGAGACCAGCCGGGCGGAGCCGTCCGCGAGGAGGAACTGGATCGCGCCGGGGTGCGGCGAGAAGAAGTCGTAGGGCTCCACGTAGTAATCCATGAGTGGCTTCCTGCCGATGCGGGCCAGGGGCATGACTTGCGGCGGGTGGATCATGCTGTAGTAGACGGGGGCGCCCGGGGTGGTTCGGGCGCTGCCTCCGGTGATGGCGCCGGCCCACGGCGCCTTGACGAACAGGGCGGAGCGCTCGCCCAGCGCGAAGGTGTTGCTGGTGCCGTCGGCGACGTCGGCGATGCGCACCCGACTGTTACGGTAGAAGATGCCATCCCCGAGGTGCGGCTTGGCGCCGATGGTGGTGCTGGTCCCGTAGCACGCCGCGTAGCTGTTGGTGGCGGCGTCCACGACCGGCTGGCCCGTCACGCTCAGGACCGCGAACGTGCCCGTCCCGCGATCCGAGGGGCAGGTGTAGATCGGGAGAGGCTGAGCGCGGGGCGCCAGGTTGGTAGGCGACTCGACGGGCAGGTCGAAGCGGATTTGTTCCGCCAGGGGGCCTTGCTCCAGGTAGGGCAGCAGGTAGGCGGCCCAGCCCCAGCCGGGCGCGGCCGACTCGGTGTAGCTCGTCGGCGGGGGCCGGTCGATGCCCTGGCCGTGCGGGGAGGGCGCGACCGCCCCGGCGGCGGTGAGGGGCAGCGGCGAGTCGTACCCGGACGGGAACGTGCCGTTGACGTCGTGGTAGCCGTGCAGCGCCAGCCCCATCTGCTTGAGGTTGTTCAGACAGCGCAGCCGGCTGGCCGTCTCGCGAACCTTCTGCACGGCAGGGAGGAGCAGGCCGATCAGGACGGCGATGATGGCGATCACCACCAGCAGTTCGATCAACGTGAAGGCCGAACGGCGCTGGTGTGGCATGGCGGCCTCCTATCCTCTTCTTCAAAAGGAGGAAGGAAGCAGGAGGAACCAAGACAACCTTCTTGGTTCCTCCTTCCTCCTTTCCGGGGAGGTCACAGCCCCACGGTGAGAGAGTACGCGCCCTGGGACATGACGCCGTAAGAGACCTCGGTGCCCTTGACCTCGACGTAGAGCTCGGTGCCGGCGGCGACCGCAGTCCCCGACGCGATCGGCACGAGCTGGTTGCCGGCGAGCTGGAAGAAGTGCATCTCCAAAGGCCCTCCGGCGGTCAGGGTAATGGACGCCGTCGCCGTGCCGGCGGTGGCGGCCTTGAACTTGAACCAGTCGTAGTCGGGCAGGCCCGTGGGCTGGGTGGTGATCGTCAGGTTGGGAATGGTGCCCGAGCTCCCGGCCGCCAGCGAGCCGAGGTCGTTGGCGTGGTCTTCGGTTTCGTCCGGGTCGAAGGCGTCGGGCGAGAACTGGGCGCCGCCGCCTCCCGGGGGGGACGGGGGCGGGGGCGGGGGCGGCGGCGGGGGCGGCGGGACGGTCGAGATCTCCCACACCGAGCGCCCGAAGGTGCCAGCGGCCAGGATGCCAAGGGCCGGCTCGTAGTCCAGGAAGCGTGCCTGCGCGTTGGGCATCCCGGTCCCGAACTGGGCCCAGGTGGCCCCGCCGTCGGCCGAGGCGAAGACGCCGTTATCGGTGCCGACGTACAGGACGTTGTCGGTCGTATTCAGGGCCAGGCTGTAGGCGGGCAGGTCGGGCAAGTTCCCGCTAATGTCGGTCCAGGACGTTCCCCCGTCGGTGCTTTGGTAGACCTTGCCCTGCCCGAAGCGGTCGCGCACCGCGTAGACGTTCTGACTGTTGGTCGGATCGACCACCAGGCTCTGAATGTGGTCCTGGACGCCGGGGACGTCGATCTGCGTCCAGTTCGCCCCGTCGTCGGTGGTGACCCAGAGGTGGGCGCTGCCACCCACGAGGGTGACCGCGCTGGCGACGTAGATCGTGTTGGGGTCGGTCTTGGAGATCGCCACGGCCGTGACGTCCTCGCTCTTGCTGGTGTCGAGGTTGAACCCGTTCGAGCCGGGCGTGCCAATGACGTTCCAGTTGGCCCCGCCGTCGGTGGTCTCGTAGACGTGGTCGGTGCCGAGGATCAGGCGAGCGGGGTTGCTCGGGCCCATTTCGTAAGGCACGTAGAACTCGCTGTTCTCGTTGCCGGCGGAGTTGATGCCGTTGTCCGCCGCGCTCCAGGTGGCCCCACCGTTGGTGGACTTCTCGAAGAAGCCCGCCGTGTCGGAGAAGAACTCGTGGTAGACCGTGCTGGGCGTTTGGGGGTCCACCGCCACGAACCCGCCGTCGCCGTCCTGCACGTGGGCCCAGCCGAGGGCGCCATTGAACTTTTCGGTGCCGTTGTCCTGGGTCCCGCCGAAGGCCGTGTTGGGGGTGGTGGGGTCCAGCCCGATCCCGACGAACTGCAACGTGGCCAGGTTGGTGTTGAGGTCGTTCCAGGTGATGTTGTTCACCGCGTTGTTCGCCAGGCGCCAGATCCCACCGTCGTTGCCGTCGAGCAACTTGTCGTTGGCGTCGAAGACCATGGCGTGGTGGTCGGCGTGAACGCCGTTGCCATCGGCGCCAACGGTGATGTCCGTCCAGGCGCTGGCGCCGGCGTCGGTCGTCACGAACACCTGGGAGACGCCATTGTTGTCGGCGCCGCCCCCGACGTAGACGCGGTTCTGGTCGGCAGGATCGACGGCGATGGTCGAGTCGTAGAACGCCTGCCCGTTGAAGTAGTCGGGCGGCTGGTTGGTCAGGGCGGCCCAGGTCGTGCCCCCCCCATTGCCGGGGTTGCTCGTGGAGTCGATCGTGTCCAGGCCGTTGTTGTTGTTGGCGAAGGACGCGTAGAGCACGCGCGTGGAACTGGCCGGGTCGCTGAAGAGCGAGAGTCGGATCACGCCTTCGTTGGCCCCGCTGGGAGCGTTTCCAGAAATCGTCCAGGTCGTCCCGCTGTCGGTGCTTTCGTAGATGCCGTTGGCCGTCGCCCCGTTGGGGTCGCCGAGGGCAAGGTAGAGGTCCGCGGGCGTGTTGGGGTCGATGACGAGGTCGGTGAAGTCATCGGTGCCGGGGAGATTGTTGATCTGCCCGGTCGTGACGTTCTTCCAGGTGGCGCCGCCGTCAGTCGATTTGTAGATGCCCGTGACGTCGGCCCCCGTGCCGGTGACGCTCCCGTTGACCCCGCCGCCCGCGATGGCCACGTAGACCGTGTTCGGGTCCGTCGGATCGACGACGATCTTGGAGATCACCTTGCGGTCGAAGATGCCGTTGTCGTTTTCGAGGGCCCAGGTGGCCCCGCCGTCGCTCGATTTGAGGACGCCCTGACCGTAGAAGGTTTGCTGGAACGCCCCGGCCGTGCGCTCGGTGTTGTTGGCCTCGCCGGTGCCGGCGTAGATCACCTGGGCGTTGCTGGGGGCAACGGCGAGCGCCCCCATGAACAGGGTGGTCTGCCTGTCGGTGAGCGGGGCCCAGGTGGCCCCGCCATCGGTGGTCTTCCACACGCCGCCGCCCGCCGCTCCCACGTAGTAGATGTTGGCGTTCGTGGGATCGGCGGCGATGGCGGTCACGCGCCCGCTGACGGCCGTGTTGCCTCCGACCTGGCCGTTGGTCACCGGGGCCGGGCCGATGAGCGTCCACGCGGCCTGGGTCAGGGGGATCAGGGGCGGGGGCGGGTTGATCGGATCGAGCCCGAACCCGGTGGAGGTGTCCCAGCCCTTGGGCCCGACGTCGACCGCCTTGTGCTCCATCGTGAGCACCGTGCTCCAGTAGTCGTTCCCCGGCGACTGGGAGCGAGTGAGGGCGGCGCCGCCTGCCCCGGCGGCCGCGGCCGCCGAGGTGCCGTAGAAGAGGGTGGAGCCCGGGCTGGTGAAGAAGCTGGTGGACACGCCATCGGGCCCCGCCACGTCGGGCTTGTAGCGATTCACCGCCTGATCGAGCCGGGTGCCATCGGTGTCGAAGAGGATGGTCGCCTTGCCCTGCGAGGTGAACGCCTCGGGCGAGGTCGGGTTGGCGGCCGACACGGCGCCCACGGTAACGGCGTTCCGCGCGGCGGCGTGGCCGAAGATCGTTGAGCCGCCCTGGAGCTCGGCCGGAGCGTTGCTGTCGAAGCGCACCCACTTGAGCTGGGTGGGGGCCGGCCCGGCGGCCAACTGGAACGACAGGGCGAAGTCGTTGGTGCCGAGGTTGCCCGTGTTGGTGAACACCACGCGCTGCAACGCCTCGCCGGTCATCTGTGTCTGGTCGTTGAAGTTGGCGAGCAGGTGCTGCCCGCTGGCGTCGGTCACCAGGACGTTGACCTGATTGTGGACCTGGAAGTTCGCCAGAGGCGACCCGCCCTCGAGGAAGGCAGAGTCCCACTGGAGGGCGAGATCGAGCGTCTGGCCCACGCCGAGGCTGAAGTGCTGGAGCACCTGGGTCGAGCCGTCCGACTTCAGGTTGGCAAAGGTGCCGGACTGCCCGCCGACGCTGGCGGAGGTGGGACGGAAGGCGCTGTCCCAGGCGCGGTTGGCGTTGTTGCCCGCAGCCGTCACGTAGACGACGTCCTGGTTGATGGCGACGCTGTCCACGGTCTGGGCGAGGACGCCGTCGTTGAAGAACGGCTCGTCGGGGTACTGGGCATCATCGACGATGACCTTGGCCCCTGCCTGGATGGCGAGAGACTGGATGGCCCGGGCCATCGCCTGAGGCCCGCCCTCGGCGGTGTCGAAGGCGAGGTTGGCGCCGGGGGCGGTATCGTGGACCACTTCGAGCATGGCTCGGCCTTCGTCCTGGCCCGTGGTGCCGTCGGCCAGCACGCGCACGGCTGCCAGGTCCCCGGTGCTCTGGGACGCGGCGAGGCCGCCGCCAACCTTGTTGACGGAATCCGACAGTACGCCCACCGTCACGCCGTTGCCGGTCACGCCGGTGGTGGCGCGGACGGTGTCGGCGCCGATGACGGCGTCGCCCTGGGACGTGACCGACCCGACGCTGAATTCCGGAGCGTAGACGGGGGTGACGCCGGCGATGCCGGGAACGGAGGAGAGGGAGGCGAGCTGGTTCACGGGGAGGTAGCCGGTCACCAGGAGCTGGGACTGGGTGGTCCCGGTCGTCACGAAGCCGAGGTGGACCAGTCCATCGCGCAGGTGCGTCACGGCGTCCGGCGTGGGGACGGCGGAGCTTGCTCCCACGCTCGCGGCGGGCTCGGCGGCGCGGACGTTGACGAGCACCCGGCCGGCGCTGTCGAAGACGAGGGCGGCGCGCAACTGGGCCAGCGCGGCCTGCGCGCCGGGGGCCTGCGAGTTGGTGAGGTCGTTCAGGCGCGCCAGGAAGCTCGACCCGTCAATGGGGGAGTTGGGCCCCCCGCTGGCCATCAACCCGGCCGTCCCACCGCTGGGCATGCCACCGCCGGGCGCGGAGGGAGGGCTGGACAAGAACGTGGGGAACATGATTGCGGGCTGATGGACGATGGGATCGGCCGGGACGGTGGGCGGCACTCCGTTGGCCTGGCTCGGCGGGGGCGCCGCGTTCCCCGGAGGGGGGGCCGGGGCCTGGCTCGGTGGAGGCGCCGCGTTCCCTGGCGGGGGCGCCGCGTTCCCGGGAGGGGGGGCCGCGTTCCCGGGAGGGGGGGCCGGGACCTGGCTGGGCGGGGGCGCCGCGTTCCCCGGAGGCGTGGGCCCGGCCGGTCCGCGCGGGGGAGCAGAGGGCGGCTGGATCGGGGGGGGCGGGCCCATGCCCGCCGGCCCGGCCGGCGGGGGGGTGGGGATCGGACCGGGGGGGACGTCGGGGGGGACCAGCGTCGGCCCCCCGGGGGGGCT
>JBBSEZ010000410.1:0-8857 GCA_038239195.1 Gemmatales bacterium | reverse complement strand
GTTATCCTGTTGGCGCGGTCGTGGTCCTCGATCTGGGTGGGAGGTTTGCGATGAGCTCGGTGCCCTCCGACGTGCCGGCGGTCAACGCCTTTCGCTACGGCTGGCGCTTCGTCCCGCGCGCGCTGCCGGACGGCCGAACGGACCTGGAGAAGGTGGCGCTGACCCTGGAGGACGTGCTGCACCCCAAGGAGGGCGACGTCATTCCCGAGCGCACGCTTCACGAAAAGGAACGCGCCTACCTGGCAGGGGTGTTCCGCTCCCGTCCGCCCGCCGAGCCGATCGGACACGTAACCTCGGACTGCCTGATCGACTGGGGCGTCGAGGAGTTGCGCGACACCTCGCCCGACGTCGCCGTCTTCGCCGGCCTGCGCCAGGAGCCGGACCTCAACGCCGGCACCTTCCGGCTGGCCTCGTCCGGCGGGCGCTGCCTGCTGACCGTCGAGCTCGTCTCGCCGGACACGCGCGACAACGACGTCGTGCATAAGGTGGAGGAATACCATCAGGCCGGGGTGCCGCTCTACCTGATCGTGGACCAGCAGCGCGCCGGCGGGCCGCGCCGGCTGATCGTCTACCGCCACGCGGCCGAGCGCTACGAGGAGGTGCCGCTCGACGAGCAGGGGCGCCTCCACCTCCGCGACTTCCGGTTGTGGGTGAGCCTGCGCGACGGGCGCGTGGTCTGCCACGACGTCGAGACGGGGCGCGAACTGGGCGACTACGCGCAGATCGCCCGCGAGCTCGACGCCCTCGACCAGCGCTGCCGGGAACAGGAGCAGCTCGCCGAAGACAGTATCTTGCGCTCGCGCGCCGACCAGCAGGCGCGACGGGACGCCGAGAAGCGCGAGCGGGACGCCGAGCGCCAGACGCGGGAACACGACCAGGCGCGCCTGGCCGCCGAGCGCCAGGCGCGGGAACACGACCAGGCGCGCCTGGCCGCCGAGAAGCGCGAGGAGGACACTCGGCGCCTGGCGCAAGAGCGGGACAAGGCGCGCCTGGCCGCCGAGCAGCGCGAGCGGGACGCGCAAGACCGCATTCGCCAACTGGAGGAGGCGCTGCAACGGTTGCAGGCAACCGTCCCGCCGCCCGGCGAGGCACCGCCCGCCCCTGCATCGTGACCCGAGCGGGCGGGACCGATCAGCCCTCGCCCGTCCGGCGAAGAAGCTCCGCCCGAAACGCTTCGAAGAGCGGCGGCTCGAATAGCACGAAGCGCACCAACTCCGGGGCTTCGTGGGCCGCCAGAAACTCGGCGACGGCCGCCAGCGCGATCTCGGCCGCGCGCGGTACAGGGAAGCGGTATGCCCCCGTGGAAAGGGCGGGGAAGACGACCGAGCGACAGTCGCGCTCGGCCGCCGCGGTCAGGGCGTTGTCGTAGGCTTCCCGCAATTGCCGCTCCGCCTTGTCCGCGTAGAGAGGGTGGTAGAACGGCCCGACGGCGTGGAGGACGAAGCGCGCGGCGAGGTTGCCGGCGGCGGTGACGCGCACCTCGCCGGTGGGGCAGCGGCGGCCCTTCTCGTCGGCGGGGAGCTGCGCGCACTCGGTGCGCAGGGCCTTCCCCGCGGCGCGGTGGATGGCGCCGTCCACTCCGCCCCCGCCGCTGAGGCGCGTGTTGGCGGCGTTGACGATGGCGTCGGCGCTCTGCTCGACGACGTTGCCCAGCACCAGCTCGATTCGGCCGTGGCCGAAGGGGCGGGAAACGAAGGTGTCAGTGTCCATCGGTCACGCCTTCCTCACCACCTCCAGCTGCACCTTGTCCATCCGGAACGAGCGCTCCCCCGCCGTGTTGAAGCGAATCTTGACCGTGCGCATCGCCCCGTACCCGCTCACGGCCAGCACGCGCCCCATCCCGTAGGTCGCGTGCCGCACCAGCGTTCCCTCGGTCAGCCCGTCTCCTTCGACGGTGCGCCGGGGCGGGATCGGCATGGGGATCGGCTTGACCCCCGCATCGCTCCAACCCTGCTGCGCCGCCGGCCCTCCGCCGGTGCGCCACTGGTCCAGGGCCGCCCGGCTCGCCGAACTGCCCGACAGGTCGAGGTGCTGGACCATCGTGGGCGGCAGCTCGTCGAGGAACATGCTGGGCACCGCGTAGAGCGTGTTGCCGCGGAACTCGCGCATGCGGGCGTGGCAGAGATAGAGCTCTTCCTTGGCGCGCGTCATGCCGACGAACGCCAGGCGGCGCTCCTCCTCGATGTCGTTCTCGCGGCCCAGGCTGCGCTCGTGGGGCAGGATGCCCTGTTCGACGGCGACGAGGTGGACGACGGGGAACTCCAGCCCCTTGGCGGCGTGCAGCGTCATCACCGAGACGCAGTCCTGGCGCTGGTCCCAGCCATCGACGTCGCTGGCCAGGGTGATGTTCTCCAAAAAGTCGCCGACGGTGCGCCGGGCGTCCTCGGCGGCGAACTGCTTCGCGGCCGTGATGAGCTCCTCGATGTTCTCCAGGCGGGCCTGGTCCTCGGCGTCCTTGCTGTCGAGCAGCATGCGCCGGTAGCCGGTGCGGTCGAGCACCTGCCGGATCACCTCGTCGGGCTGCGCTTCCGTCAACTCCGCGAGGTCGTTCATCAGTTGCCCGAACTCGCGAAGGGCCACCATCGCCCGGCCCTTGATGGGCTGGATGAACTCCGCCCGCCGGCAGGCGCTCAGCAGGCCGATCTCCTGCGCCCGGGCGTACGTCTCCAGGTGCTTGAGCGTCACCCCGCCGATGCCGCGCGCCGGCTCGTTGACGATGCGCAGGAACGAGACGTCGTCCTTGGGGTTGAGCAGCAGGCGCAGGTAGGCGAGGACGTCGCGGTTCTCCTTGCGGTCGAAGAAGGCCAGGCCCTTGACGATCTGAAACGGCACGCGCTGCTGCATGAAGGCCGTCTCCAGCCCGCGCGTCAGGGCGTTGATGCGCAGCAGGATGGCGAAGTCGCGGTAGTTCCGCTTCCCGCCCTCGACCGCCGCCCGGATGCGGCGGGCGATGCCGTCGGCCTCATCGAGGCCGGTGTCGAAGGTGAGCACCGTGACCGGCTGCCCCGACGGGTTGTCGGTGATGAGGTCTTTCGGCTTGCGCTGCTTGTTGTTGGCGATCAGCCGGCTGGCGGCCTGGAGGATCGACTTCGTGCTGCGGTAGTTCATGCTCAACGTCAGCACGCGCGCGGACGGGAAGTCGCGCTCGAAGTCGAGGATGTTGCGAATGTCCGAGCCCCTAAAGGAGTAGATCGAGTTGTGAACGACCAGGGCGTTGGCGACGAAGTTGTGGGTGTCCGGGACGGACAGGTCATAGACCGGCCCCTCGTAGTGGTCCCACTCGACCACCTCGACGCGGCGCTCGACGATTTGCCCGCAGACGCACACGGGGACGGTCATGCCTGGGTGGACGTGGCTGGCCGGCATGAAGGGAAAGACGCCCTTGGCCGCCAGCCTTGCTCGGTACAGGACCTCGGATTCGTGGAAGGCCCCGATCTCGCGGGCGAGGTCGAGGGCGTCGCGGTGGTGCTTGCGCGAGGTCTCGATGCGCCAGCTCCCCTTGGTCCCGGCGCGAACGGCGAAGCGCGCCGCGGCGGCCACGCGCACGTGTTCGCCGCTGGTGACCATCTGGACGCGGTGGTAATGCCACGCCTGGGCCTCGCGGAGCCGCTGGTCGCCGAACAAGGTGAACAGCACGTGCCGCCGGGCGAAGGCGCCGCGCGTGACGCCCCCGGGGCGGTGGTGCGGGTAGCGCCGGTCGAGACAGAGGTCTGCCATGAGGCGGCTGGCGCCGGCCTCGGTATCGACGTCGCGGTACAGGCGATCCACCCAATCTTGCGTGAGGTCCATGCGCCGGCCGCGCACGAAGAACACCATCGTCGGGAGGCCGTAGCGGACGGAGTAGTATTGCTCGTAGAAGCGGGCCTCGGCGGAAGTCGCGCAAATGCGCAGTATCCACATCGCGTCCGCCACTTCCTGGTTGGCGCGCACCTGAAGCCCCGAAACGATCTCGCCGTCCTTGCTGGCGCGCACGCCGCGCGTGGTGCCGACTCGGTAGCCGAGGCCCTTCCTCCACATGAGGTAGACGAGGTGGGTGGACGGGGTCGGTTCGAGGCGGGCGAAGCACACGTGGTTCGGGGTGGCGCGGACGACGATGCCGCCCTCGACGCGGATGGTCACGAGGGGCCCCTTGTAGGGATTGACCATGACCTTGTCGATGAACGCCGCCCCCGTCTTGCCCCAGCCAATCGAGGTGGTGACGCGATCGCCGTCTCGCAGTTCCTCGATGGGGCGAGGCCCTGAGGGAGTGTCGATCGTGGTGCCGGGCGGCAAGCACTGATCGGGGTCCCCGACCACGCACAGGTTGGGGTAATCGACCGACAGTCGGCGGGCGATCTCGTATTGGGCCTGGTTGGTGTCCTGGTACTCGTCGATGAGGACGTAGCGGAAGCGGGCGTCGAGCTCGGCGCGGAGCTCGGCGTCGTGCTTCAGCGCCATGGCGGGCCAGTAGAGCAGGTCGTCGAAATCGACGGCGCTGCTGTCGCGCATCCGCTTCTCGTAGGCGGGGTAGACGTGGGCGACCGTCTTGGCGAAGAAGTCGTGGGCCGTGGCGGCATAGCGCTCGGGGCCGAGGAGCTTGTTCTTGGCCTTGCTGATGGCCGACATCACGCTCTCGGGGCTGAAGCGGTCCGCGGCGATCCCGGCATCTTCGAGGGCCGTCTTGACGACGCGGGCCCGGTCGGTCTGGTCGTAGATGGTGAAGTTGCGATCGAGCCCGAGCCGGTCGGCGTACGTGCGCAAGAGACGAGCGCCGAGGCTGTGGAAGGTGCTGATCCAGACGGGGCTGCCGGGGACGAGGGCCTCGACGCGCTGGCGCATCTCGCCGGCGGCCTTGTTGGTGAAGGTGATGGCGAGGATGTTGGCAGGGTGAACGCCCTGATCGAGCAGGTAGGCGACGCGCCGGGTGATGACGCGCGTTTTGCCGCTGCCGGCGCCGGCGAGGATAAGCAAGGGGCCGTCCACGTGCGTCACGGCCTCGACTTGGGACGGCGTCAGATCGGCTAGCAGGTCGCGCTCGGCCATGAGCTCCGGCCTCCGGGGGATGGCGGAAAAGAGGACCGACCGCCTCTGTACAAGTTGACAGGTAAGGCGGCCCGACTTCGGATTGTACCGCGAAGGCCGGAGTTTGCTAAGATCAGCAGGAGAGGAGGGCACGCCGATGGACTACGCGATGGCGAGCAACGAGGCGCTGGCCCGTCTGGGCAAGGAGGGCGACCTCGAGGCGCTCGAAGAACTGTCGCAGCGGAGCTACCCGCTGTTGCGGGCGAACTTGCTCCCCGCCACGACCCCGGAAAGCGCTCCGGCGTTCGCCCGGCAGATCGTGGCGCGCACGGTCGGGAGCCTGGCGCGGGACGAGGGGTGCTTCATCTCGCGCCTCAGCCGCGTGGCCTGCGAGCTGATCCACGAACTGTCGTCGCCGCCGGACGAAGCCCTCGTTCGACAACGCGACGAAGCGTGGAGGGCAACCTGGGAGGCGCATCGTCATTACGATGAAAACCGAGCCAACTTCCCGGTTCAGGGACTGGCCCCGTTCATCGGCCAATCGGTGGCGTGGTCGCCGGACGGGGCCCGGATCGTCGATGCGGCGCCCGATTTTGGGGCCCTGTGGAACAAGCTGCTGGCGCGGGGCGAAGACCCGTCGATCTACGTCTACGAAGACATCCCCGTCCTCTAGCCCGGAGGGACGAGTCGATCATGCGCTTGCGCCACAAGCCGATCCCTCTTGCGCCCGATCACCTGCTCCACGACTACTGGGGCGGGATGGGCTTTCATCGCCCCATCGTCAACCTCCTCCTCTATTCGCGCAGTGGGCAAGTCGTCAAGCAGGATGCCCTTCTGGACACGGGCTCGCCGTACATCCTTTTCGATGAGAGCGTGGCGGGCTCCCTCGGCCTTTCGCCGCCGTTTCGACGGCAAACCTCCGGCCAAGCAGCGGGTGGAATCGAGCTCCTCCTGTCCTTCCCCGAGGATGGGGAGGTGACGCTGCTTCTCACCGACTTCCACAGCGAACATTACGTCTGGCAACCTCTGGTGGGCTTCCTCCGCCCGCCCTCGTCGCCCCAGACGGGCACGGTCCCCAAACAGACCGCGTTGCTGGGCACCACCGGCTTCTTCCAGTTCTTCGACGTTCTGTTCCCCCGGAGGAAATCGAGGTGAAGGCCAAACCCAATTTCCCCGGTCTCCAGGGCGGTTGGCCCCCGCCGCCAGACTTCTGGTCGCGGCTACCACCCCCGAAGGCGTGATCTTTCCAAGACGGCCGCACAGAGCGACTCATGGAAATCGTTGGCATCGGCACCGACATCGTGGAGTGCCTGCGCGTCGGGCGCATGATCGAGCAGCACGGCGAGCTGTTCCTCGCGCGCGTCTACACCGAGCGCGAGATGCGCGAGTGCCAGGCCCGCAAGCGAGCGACCGAGCACTTCGCCGCCCACTGGGCCGCCAAGGAGGCCATCCTCAAGTGCCTGGGCGGCGGCTGGGGCCGCGGCATGCCCTGGACCGACATGGAGGTGCGCTACGACAGCTCCGGCAAGCCGGGCGTCCTGCTCGCCGGCGTCGTCAAGGACGTGGCCCTGCGGCTGCGCGTCGCCGACGTCCACGTGACGCTCGCCCATTGCCGGGCCTACGCCACCGCCTACGCTCTGGCGGTGCGGGCGCGCTCGACGTTCGAGGAATGAAAGGACGGGCGACGTGGAAGAGTGGGTGGGGCGGTTCCTGATGCCGCGGAAGCCGTTGGCGCAGGTGGTGCCCAATCTGGCCGACCTGATGGCCCGTCCCGCCGACGCGCTCGCCCGAGGGAGCGTCCGCATCGCCCCCCTGCGGCTCTACCGCTTCGCCGGCATCGCGGTGTTCCTCAGCGCCATCGCCCCGTCCGCGTATCTCCAGCGGTTCGACCTCACGATCTCGGGCATCGGGCTCGCCGTCGGCGTCGCCCTGGCCGTGCTGCTCTGCTTCGCGAATCGCAACTCGGAAATGTGGCTGCGGGCTGATGGGCTGGAACTGCGCTACCGCCGCCGGATCGTCTGGTGCCCGTGGGCCCTGTTCAACGCGCCGGGCAACGTCGTGGCCCAGACCACCGACCACCTCACGCTCCCCGCCTCGCCCGCCGCCGTGCCCTACGTCGAGCTGCGGCGCGACGAGGAAGTCATCGCCCAGGGCATGCCGGTGAAGTTCCCCCTGTTTCACTTCGAGGCGGCCGACCGCGTGGTGATGCCCTGCCCCTACGAGGCCCAGCCTTCCGAACTGGGCGGCCTGCTGCTCCACCTGGGACGGGCCCTGGGCGCCCGGGCGCCTCAGGGCTGGGCCCCGCCGGAAGCGCATCCGCCCGAACCGACCAGCCTGCCGACCGAAGACACCAGCGCCGGCTGGGTCACGCTGCCGCTGACCCGCCTGGCCTTCCCTGCCGAGTGCTGCAAGTGGGGCGCTCCCACCGGCGAGGTGCTGGAGTTGATGGCCAAGCCGCGCGGGAGCTGGATCGTGGTGGTGCTCAGCTTCGGCCACTTCCTGCCGGGCTACGTGAACCTGCGCGTCCCCGTCTGCGCCGAGTGCTCGCGGGCCTGGAACAGGGCGGAGCGGCGCGGCAGGTGGGGCGGGGCGCTGGCCGGGCTCGTCGGGATGCCCCTCGCGGTGCTGGCGCTGTCTCCCGTCCTCGACGCGACGGGCTTCTGGATCGCGCTGACGCTCGGGCTCCTTTTCGGGCCCGTTGCGGGGTGGATGGCGGGCGAGGCGATTGCGCAGCGGCGCTGGACGCCGGTGAGGCCGGCGTGGTATTCGTGGCGCGGCAAGACGGTGCGGCTGCGGTTCCTGCGGGCGGAGTACGCGGAGAAGGTGGCCCGCCTCCAAGGATGAAGGATGCAGGATGAATCAGGAAGGGCCCTCTTGGGTTCATCCTTCATCCTTCCGCAGCAGCCCCGCCGCCTGCAACGCCAGCTTCATCATCGGCACCCTGTCCGGCGTCAGCCCCGACACCGGCGAGCGGCACGGCCCGATCGGCAGGCCCAGCGCGTTGAGCGCCGCCTTCACCCCGCCCGGCGCCGTCCCCAGCCCCAGCGCCAGGCGTAGCGGGTTGAGCCGCAGCTGCGCTGCCTTTGACGCTGCGAGGTCGCCGCGCTGGAACGTGTTGTAGATCTCCGCGAGCAGGGCGGGCGCGATGTTCCCCGTCGCCGGCACCGCCCCGCGCGCGCCCATGACCAGCGCCGGGAAGATGAGCGTGTCACGGCCCATCATCACGCTGAAGCGCTCCGGCACGACGCGAATGTACTCGCAGGTGTTTTGCAGGTCGCCGCTGGAGTCCTTGACGGCGAGGATGTTGGTGATTTGCGCCAGCCGCGCGACCGTCTCGACGCCGATCTGGAGCCCACCACAGGTCGAGGGATTGTTGTAGAGGATCACGGGCAGTTTCGTGTTCTCGGCGATGCGGCGGTAGTGGTCGTAGATCTCCTGCTGGTTGGGGCTGATGAAGTAGGGCGTGATGACCGACACGCCATCGACGCGCTCGCGCTCCGCCATCTTCGTCAGGCGCACGACCTCGCGCGTCGTCTCGGCGCCAGTCCCGGCGTAGACGGGCACCCGGCCGTTGACGTGCTCCACGGCGGTGGCGATCACCTCCTGCTTTTCGCGCTCGTCGAGGGCGTAGAACTCGCTGTTGGTGCCGAGGACGAAGACGCCGTGGACGCCGGCGTTGATGAGGTGGTCGAGGAACCACTTCAGGCGCGGGAGGTCGAGGTCTTCGTTGGCCTGCATGGGCGTGGCGACGGGGGGGATGATGCCGTGAATCTTCATGGAGGCCTCGGGGTCGGGCTGGCGGGCTCGTTCCTCAATCGTTTGGCTCAGAGCGAGTGAAAAGCTGGCCTGGCGAGCG
>JBBSEZ010000409.1:0-8861 GCA_038239195.1 Gemmatales bacterium | reverse complement strand
TGAACACGGGACCGGGGGGGTGGGGCTGGGGTCTCCCCCCCCACCGGCCCGGGGGGGGGGTGCGCCCCGCTCCCCCCCGGGGTGGGGGGGAACCCGTATGGGCCCCCGCGCCGCGAACCGATGAATCACAGCGGCGCCGGCAGGTCGCGCCGCGTCAGCGTCCACAGCGCCATCGCGTGCCCGATCAAGCCGACGCCGAAGAGCACCACCGGCATCGGCAACCGCAGAAGCGGTTCGCCCCTGTTCCACTCGCGCTGGGTGACGTTCCAGTCGCCGCCCAGGATGAGCTGTTGCGGCTGGTAGTAGTAGAAGACCGTCAACGGCCGCAGTGGCTCCGCCGTGTCCCACATCTGCCCGAGCAGGTTGACCAGGAACTGGATCAGCGTGATGAAGACCGCTATCCCCAGAACGCGCCAGCGCGAGCGCCCCGCCGCCGACAGCCACATCGTGTAGCCCGAGATCGCGAACATCAGCCCGGCGACGAGCACCAGCGCCCGGCCAAAGCGCATCGGCTCGATGCGCAGCTGCTTCTCCAACCGACGCTCCGAGCTTTCCGCGACGCGCTTGATGCCGCGGTCGGCCGGCGTTTCCAGCCGCAGCCGGATGATCCCCACGTCGATCAGATAGGCCGGCTTGCCGAGCGGCTGCTTGAACGTCGGCTGCTCCACCTTGATGGGCGTGATGAGCCAGGCCCCCACCCAGTTGCCGGCCCACAGGCTCAGACACAGGATGGGGATGGCGATGAGGTCGAGGCAGAAGTGGGCGAGGATGAGGCGCGAGCGAGCCAGCGGCTGGGCCAGCAGCAGTTCCATCGTTCCGCGATCGATTTCCCCGGCGATGGCGCCTGCGGCCCGGCCGACGGCCCAGATGCAGAAGACGGTCTGCATCAGCGGGTGAACGTAGCCGATCGAGAGCAGGTCCATCGCGCCCTCGAGCTGCACGCTATCCCCGCCGATGATGGTGCGGAACACCTTGCCGGGGCCCTCGAAGACGGCGGACTCGACGTCGCGCGGCGCCAGCCCGGCCATGCCCGCGAGGGCATTGAAGAAAGGAGCCAGCCGGCTCAGGATGCGCTCGGTGATCTTGGCCCACAAGCACTGGAACGCTCCCAGCAGCAGCGCCACCGCGATCAGCGCCAGCCGGACGTCGCGCAGCAACTTCCCGATCAGCGTCAGCGTCATGGTTCGTTCCCGTGAAAGCGGTAGTAGATCGAGTTGAGCCCCAGCGGCTCCATGCGCAATTCGACCAGCGGCCGGCTTGCCAACCACGTCAGCAGTTCCGGCAAGGCCCCGGTGTATTCGAGGACGAGCAGGTCGCCTTGCTTGTCGCGGACGGAGAGGCCGGGCATTGCCGGCGGGGACTGCGCCTCGCCCTGGAAGCGAGCCCTCACGAGCCGGCCCTCTTGCAGCTCGGCCATCGTTTGCAGATGAACGAGCTTGCCGCGCTGGAGGACCGCCACGCGATCGCACACGCGCTCCACCTCAGAGAGGACGTGGGAGGAGAACAGCACGGCCTGGCCCCGGTCGCGTGCCTGCTTGACCTGCAAGAGCAATTCGTCGCGCATGCTCGGGTCGAGGGCGTTGGTCGGCTCGTCCATGATGACCAGGGCGGCGCGCGGCAGCAGCACTTGCAGCAGCGCCACCTTGCGCTTCATCCCGCTCGACAGGTTGGCGATGGGTCGTTCGAGATCGACGTCGAACCGCTTGGCGAGGTCGTCGAGCTCCGCGGTGACGCGATGGCCGCGCAACTTGCTGAGGAAGTGGACGAGTTGGCGGCCGGTCATGTTCTCGTAGAGGCGCAACTCGCCGGGGAGGTAGGCGACGAGCTGGCGAGCGGCGACGCTATCGCGCCAGCAGTCGTGCCCGCCAATGGTGGCGTTGCCGGCGCTGGGGCGCAGGAAGCCGAGGAGGATGCGCAGCGCCGTGGTCTTGCCGGAGCCGTTGGGCCCGAGCAGCCCGACCACCTCGCCGGGAGCGATGGAAAAGGTGAGGCTGTCGAGGGCGCGGAATGAGCGATAGTCCTTGGTCAGACGCTCGGTCCTCAGCAGCATGCCTCACCTCACATTGTTCGCCCCTGCCTCGCACTTATAATTGATAGTGCGCCACCTCGCCCCCGGCACAAGGAGCCTCCTCATGGCCGACGCCTTCCTCCTGTCCGCGGCCCGCACGCCCATCGGCAAGTACCTCGGGGGCCTCGCCGACGTCTCCGCCCCCCAGCTCGGCGCCATCGCCCTCGGCGAGGCGCTGCGCCGCGCCAAGGCCCCCCCCGCCCAGATCGAAGAGGTGATCTTCGGCAACGTCCTCCAGGCGGGCGTCGGCCAAAACCCGGCGCGCCAGGCGGCGCTCAAGGCCGGGCTGCCGGACAGCATCGCGGCCTTCACGGTCAACAAGGTGTGTGGCTCGGGGCTCAAGGCGGTGATGCTGGCCGCCCAGGCGATCCGCGCTGGCGACGCGGAGCTGATCGCGGCGGGTGGCATGGAGAGCATGAGCCGGGCCCCGTATCTCCTCTTCGGGGCGCGCACCGGCTGGAAGTACGGCGACCAGAAAGCGGTCGATGCGATGATCCACGACGGGCTGTGGTGCGCCTTCGAGGGCTGGCACATGGGCGAGGCCGCCGAGCACGTGGCCACGCGCTGCGAGGTGACGCGCGCCGATCAGGACCGCTTCAGCGCCCAGAGCCAGCAGCGCGCCGCGGCGGGCTGGGAGAAGGGAGCGTTCGAGGCCGAAGTGGTCCCCGTGACGGTGGGCACCGGCCCCAAGGCAAAAGTGGTGGCGCGCGACGAGGGCATTCGCCCCGAGACGACCGCGGAGTCGCTGGGGAGGCTGAAGCCGGCGTTTCGCGACGCGGGGACCGTGACGGCGGGCAACGCCTCGACGCTGTCGGACGGCGCGGCGGCGCTGGTCGTCGGCTCGGCGCGGGCGGCGGAGAAGCTGGGGACGAGGCCGCTGGCGCGCGTGGTGGCGTATGCCACGAGCGGGGTGGCGCCGAAGGAGATCTTCATCGCCCCGGTCCTCGCAGTGCGCCAGGTGCTGGACAAGGCGGGGCTGAAGCTGGCCGACGTCGATCTGTTCGAGCTGAACGAGGCGTTCGCGGCGCAGATGTTAGCGTGCGGCAAAGAACTCAAGCTGGACGAGGCGCGCGTCAACGTGCATGGGGGGGCGATCGCGCTGGGGCACCCGATCGGGGCATCAGGGGCGCGGGTGCTGGTGACGCTGCTGTACGCGCTGGAGAAGCGCGGGCTGAAGCGCGGGCTGGCGTCGCTGTGCCTGGGGGGCGGGAACGCGGTGGCGATGATCGTAGAGCGGATGTAACGCAGGAGACGAGCAGGTGGGCTACACGACCGAGTTCGAGGGGCGTTTCGAGTGCTGTCGCCCCGAGAGCGAAGAAATGGCGGCGTTCTTCGCGGCGATCCGCGAAGGGGACCGGCTCGCCCCGTCCGCGCTCGCCGACTGGCTCTCGGAACATAACGACCCGCGTGGGGCGGCAATTGCCGCGCTGGGCCCGCAACCGATGGACGATCCGACCGCCTTCTGGCGGTTGTTCGGCCTGACGCCCGAACACGCCGCCTATTTGAAGCAGTTCAATCGCACGCGGCGCATGAGGCGGGCCCCGAAGGAGGCCAAACTGCTCCCCGATCCCCACCGGAAGGCCGTCGGCTTGCCTTTGGGGAAGGAAGCCGGCTACTTCGTGGGTTGTGGGGGCAATCTAGGGCAGGACGAGGACGAATCGGTGCTGGACTACAACTCTCCGCCGGCAGGGCAACCGGGCCTCTGGTGTCAGTGGGCCCCCACCGAAGACGGCACGGCGATCGTGTGGGACGGCGGGGAAAAGTTCTACGACTACGTCGCATGGCTTACCTACCTGATCGCCCACTTTCTGGCCCCCTGGGGCTACGTTCTCAACGGGCAGATGACGTGGCAGGGCGAAGAGAAGACCGACCGTGGCGTTATCAGCGTCTCGCAAAACGAGGTGACCGCGGAACCGCTGTGAGCCGCGGTGCGGGGCCCCTTTTGGAGTGCGTGCGATTCATCGCCGCTTTCTTTTCCCCCTTTTTCTCCCCGCGGAATCGCCGTCGCCGCACGCGGGCTTCCCACTCGAAAAGAGGAAAAGAAAGCGGCGTTGAAATCGCCGCACTCCAAACGGGTGGGGCAAGCATTCCCGCCCTGTCGGTGCGGATGCTCAAGATGTTTCGCGATGGCCCTCGCCCCCTTCCCCGAAAGGACCGCCATGACCACCGCCACCGCGCCTGTTCCAGCGCCGGCGACGACCGTTCCCCCCTTGCAGAACGGCGACCGACTCACCCGCGACGAGTTCGAGCGCCGCTACCGCGCGATGCCGACCGTCCACAAGGCCGAGCTCGTCGAAGGAGTCGTCTACATGCCTTCGCCGGTCACCCACGAGCATCACGGCGCCCCGCACTTCGACCTCATCACCTGGCTCGGCCTGTATCGCACGTACACCCCGGGCGTTCGCGGGGGCGACAACTCCACCGTGCGCCTCGACACCGAAAACGCCCCTCAACCCGACGCCTACCTCATCGTGCTGCCGGACCACGGCGGGCAGGCGCGGGTCGTGGACAACTATCTCGTCGGCGCCCCGGAGCTCGTCGCGGAAGTGTCCGCCAGCAGCGCCAGCATCGACCTGCACGGGAAACTGGGTGCTTACCTCCGCAACGGCGTCCGCGAGTACGTCGTCTGGCGCGTCCACGACCGGCAAATCGACTGGTTCGTCCACCGCGATGGACGTTACGATGCCCTGCCGCCCGACACCGGCGGCTGGTATCGGAGCGAGGTGTTGCCCGGCCTGTGGCTCGACCCCGCCGCCCTGATCGCCGGCAACCTGCTGGGCGTCGCGGGCGTCGTCCAGCAGGGCGTTGCCAGCCCCGAACACGCAGCCTTCGTCGGCAAGCTCCGGCAAGCCGCGAAGAAGCCTTGAGGGCGCCGTTTGCGACCACCCACACTTCCCGAGGGGGACTACGATGGCCACCGTCACCGACACCGCCGCCCGCGAGCGCTGGGAGAAAGAAGTCGCCGCCGCCCCCGCGCGCAAGCAGCCACCCACCACCGTCAGCAGCGTCCCCATCGACGCTCTCTATTCTCCCGAAACGCTGGAAGGCTTCGACCCGGACGCCGACCTCGGCTTCCCCGGGCAGTATCCGTTCACGCGCGGCGTGCATGCCACCATGTACCGCAGCCGGCTGTGGACGATGCGGCAGTTCGCCGGCTTCGGCACGCCGCGGCAGACCAACGAGCGCTTCCGGTTCCTGCTCGCCAAGGGCCAGACGGGGCTTAGCACCGCCTTCGACCTGCCCACGCTCATGGGCCTGGACAGCGACGACCCGCGCTCGCTCGGCGAGGTCGGCCGGCTCGGCGTCGCCGTCGATACGCTCGACGACGTGGCCGAGCTCTTCGACGGCATCGACCTCGCCGACGTCTCGGTGTCGATGACCATCAACGCCCCCGCCATCGTCGTCATGGCGTTCTACCTCGCCAACGCCCGGGACCGGGGCATCGACTGGAAGAAGCTCCGCGGCACGATCCAGAACGACATCCTCAAGGAGTTCCACGCCCAGAACGAGTTCGTCTTCCCGCCGGTGCCGCACGTGCGCCTCGTCTGCGACGTCATCGAGTTCTGCGCCCAGCACGTCCCGCAGTGGAACTCGGTCTCGATCAGCGGCTACCACATCCGCGAGGCCGGCTCGACGGCGGCGCAGGAGCTCGCCTTCACCCTCGCCGACGGGCTGCACTACGTGGACGTCTGCCTGGAGCGGGGCATGAGCGTCGATGACTTCGCGCCGCGGCTCAGCTTCTTCTTCAACGCCCACAACGACGTCTTCGAGGAGATCGCCAAGTACCGCGCCGCCCGCGCCCTCTGGGCCGAGACGATGCGCCACAAGTACGGGGCGCGCAAGGAGAGCTCGTGGAAGTTGCGCTTCCACGCCCAGACGGCCGGCTGCTCGCTCCAGGACAAGCAGCCCGAGGTCAACCTCATCCGCGTCGCCTACCAGGCCCTCGCCGCCGTGCTGGGCGGCTGTCAGTCGCTGCACACCAACAGCATGGACGAAACGCTGGCCCTACCGTCGGAACACGCCGTCACGCTGGCGCTACGGACGCAGCAAGTGCTGGCCTATGAGACTGGCGCGACCAACACCGTCGATCCGGTCGGCGGGAGCTACTTCGTCGAGGCGCTGACAAAGCAGATGGAACAAGAAGCGCGCACCTACTTCCAGCGCATCGAGGAACTGGGCGGGATGATAGCGGCCCTGGAGGCGGGCTTCTTCCGCCGCGAGATCGCCGACGCCGCGTTCGCGTACCAGAAGGAGGTGGACGCCAAGCGCAAGTTGATCGTGGGCATCAACGCCTTCCAGGAGGCGGAGGGGAGGCCGCTCGACACGCTGGTCCTCGACGCCGGCGTGGAGGCGGAGCAATTGGCGAAGTTGCGGATGAGGAAGGAGAAGCGAGACGGCGAGGCCGTGCGGCGCTGCCTGGGCGAGGTGCGGCGCGTGGCGGGGACGAAGGAGAACTTGCTGCCGACGTTGATCGAGTCGGCGCGGGCGCGCTGCACGGTGGGCGAGGTGATGGGGGCGCTGGCGGACGTGTTCGGGCGGTATGATGGGGTGGCGAAGTGGTGAGGCCGCGCTCGCGGCAACACGAGCGGCACGCAACAACGCCACGCCTTCCAACGATGGAGCTTCTCATGACCACGATCTTCCCCGGCATGGACCCGTATCTCGAACACCACGCCCTCTGGTCGGGCGTGCATACGGCCCTCATCGTCTACATCCGCGATCAGCTCCAGCCCCGTCTCCGGCCGCGGTACGTCGCCGCCATCGAGGAGAGAGTTTACCTCGACGTCCGGGACCGCCTGTTTGGCCCCGATGTCCGCATCCAGCGCACGCGCCCGGACGTCCCCGGCCCGGCCGTCGCCCTGGCCGAGTGCGATGCCCCGCTGCGGGTGCGCGTCCCCATCGAGGACGTCCACGAGGCCTATCTCACCATCCTCGACCGCCAGGCGGATGAGCGGGTCGTGACCGTCATCGAGGTGCTCAGTCCGACGAACAAGTACGCCGGGCCGGGGCGCGTCTCCTACCTCGCCAAACAACAAGAGATCCTCCAAAGCTCCTCCCACCTCGTTGAGATCGACCTGTTGCGCGCCGGCCCGCACGCGCTTGCCGTCCCCGAGGGGATCGTGCGGTCGCGGGCCGAGTACGATTACCTCGTCTGCGTCAACCGAGCCCGCGAGCCGCGCATCGACTTCGAGTTTTACCCGCGCCGGTTGCGCGAGCGCTTGCCCCGAATGGTCATCCCTCTGGCCGGCCACGATCCGGACGTGCCCCTCGACCTCCAGGCCGTCCTCGCCCAGGCATACGAGGCCGGCGCGTACGCCGACCGGCTTCGCTACGACCGGCCCTGCGTGCCCGCCCTGACGGAGGCCGACCAGGCCTGGGCCGACCAACTCATCGCCGGAGCGCGGCAGGCCGGGAACGGTATCGCGCCAACGGACGGCCCCGGAGCCCAACCATGACCGCCGCCCCTCCTCAGCGCATCGTCCTCGCCAAGGTCGGCCTCGACGGGCACGACCGCGGCATCAAGGTCGTCGCCCGCGCCCTGCGCGACGCCGGTATGCACGTCATCTACGCAGGCCTCTGGCAGGCGCCCGAGTCCGTCGTCCGCACCGTCGCCGACGAGGACGCCGACTGGCTTGGCCTCAGTCTCCTCTCCGGCGCCCACATGACCCTCGTGCCGCGCGTCCTCGACATGCTGCGCGCCGCCGGCCTGTCCCACGTCGGCGTCCTCGTCGGCGGGATCATCCCCGAAATCGACGTACCCCAGTTGCTCGAAATGGGCGTCGCCCGCGTCTTCGGCCCCGGCACGCCCCTCGACGACATCGTCGCCTTCCTGCAACAACCGCGCAGCGAGGTCGATCATGCTTGACGACCTGATCGCGCGCTTCCGCAAGGGAGACCGGCTCGCGCTCTCGCGCCTCGTCAGTCTGGTCGCGCGCGGCGAGGCCGCAGGCGACGTCCTCGCCAGGGTGGGGGCGCCCCATCAGGCGGCGCGCGTGGTCGCCCTGACGGGGAGCGGCGGGGTGGGCAAGAGCACGCTGACGGGCAAGCTGATCGAGGAAGTTCGCCGCGAAGGGCTGACCGTCGCCGTGCTGGCGTGCGACCCGCAGAGCCCCGTCAGCGGCGGGGCCCTCCTCGGCGACCGCTTCCGCATGGGGGCCCAACCCGACGACGGCGTCTTCATCCGCAGCCTGGCCGCGGCGGGGGGACAAGGGGCACTGGCGCAACACCTGACCTCGCTGGTGCGCCTGCTGGAGGCGTTCGGCTTTGGCGTCTTGCTGCTGGAGACGGTCGGCGCCGGCCAGGGCGATACGGCGGTGCGGGCCCTGGTCGACGTGCTGGTGCTGCTGCTCCAACCGGAGACGGGCGACGACCTCCAGTGGGAAAAAGCCGGGCTGCTCGAGGTGGCCGACCTCGTCGTCATCCACAAGGCCGACCTGCCAGGCGCCGAGCGCGTCGAGGCGCAGGTGCTGGCCACGCTGAGCCTGTCGTCTTCGCCCGCCCCTCCAGTGCTGCGCGTCAGCGCGCGGACAGGGGCAGGGCTGACCGAGCTCTGGCAAGCCATCCGGGCGCTGCCTCTGCGACGGGCCCTGTCGGGGAGCGGGCGCGATCTCCTGCGGCTGGCGCAGGAGGCGCTGAGCGCCCGGTTCGCCGAGGCCGAGGCGCGCGGCGATCCGCGCCTGGGAGAGTTGCTGAGCCGCCATCGGAGCGGCGAGTTGAGCGCGCCGGAGGCAGGGGCGAAGGTGTTGCAGGTGTTGCAGGGCCCGATTTAGCCGCCCCGCTTGCGGGGCGCGGC
>JBBSEZ010000408.1:0-8891 GCA_038239195.1 Gemmatales bacterium | reverse complement strand
GCGGCGAGCCCCCCGCGCCCCCCGCTTGCGTCTGGGCGATCCGCGCTCCTGGAATGTTTGCCACTCCCCCCGAAGTTTGTCAGGCCAGGGCCCTGCGGTTACTCCGCGGCGAGCACGAGATCGAGCACCCAGCAGCCCGGCGCGTGCGGGCGTGTGCCGAGACAATGCTCCGCGATCGCCGGCTCGTCGCATCCGGCGTCTGCCAGCGCGTCCGCGAGGATGGGGAGCCGGTCGAACGCTCGATCCTCGGCGATCATCCGGGCGAGCCCCAGGACGTCCGCCGTCCGCCAGCGCGGGGCCATCGCCACCGGCCGGAATGGGTTGCCGAAGACCTCCCGGATCAGATCGCACTGGGCCGCGTACTCGGCAAACAACGCCGCCACATCGGTATCGTTCTCAACCGCCCCCACCGCGCGAGCGGCCTGCCACCCCACGTAGTGGGCGACGTTATTGCAGACCGCATCCGCGTCCGGGTCGGGAGACGCGGTGACGACGGCCGCTCGGCCGATCTCGTGCCAGGTAAAGCCGTCGTTCTCGACGTTGGCGATCTCTTCGGCGGCCAGCCACGCGGCCCGCAGTTCCTCGGGGGTGGCGAGGCCATCGGCGTAGCGCTCGGCGACGAGCACGGCCCGCCGGCTGCGCTCGTCGGCGAACAGGTGCCACGCCCTCCGGCACAAGGCGGCGCAGAGCAACCGGCGCTTGCGTTCGCTCACGGGGGCCGGCAACCGGGCGAGCATCTCCCAGGGGCGCTCGTGGTGGGTCGGCCACTCGTCCTCCGTCACCGCCCGCGCCTCCGCGACGACTTCGCGTACCCTTCGCCTCCACTCCTCGAGGTCAGGGCGCTCCCCGTCCACAACGCGGGGGATCGTCTCCAGGGCGTGTTTCGCCCGGGCAAATCCTTGATCGTGGACTGAGAGCTCGCCCTTGTGGCGTTCGAGGAGGCCCAGGATCATCGGGGCCCGGCAAGCGTACTCGTCGATCATCCACAGCAGGGCCTCGAGCTGCTGCTCGGTGAGATCGACGGCCCACCGGGAGTACTTCCCCGTGGTCAGGCGCTGGCGGAACTCTTCGGAGAACATGGCGGGGCCCTTCGGTGCGCGCAAACGTTGATGCGGGGCGAAACCAGTTCACCCGCCCGGCGAGGTCGAGCCCTGATGGCGCTGCTTGTATTCGTTCAGCAGCTCGGCCAGCTCTGCGGCGGAGAGCGCCAGTGCGCCCCCGAGGGCGGCATCGTAGCCGGAGAACAAAGACGTGGGCTTTTTCCCCACCCGCGCTTTGTAGTCTGCGGTGAGTTTGTAGGCCACGACCTTGTTCCAGCCCACCTCGATGACGCCGAATCGGCCGTCAACGTCTTCCCACCGATGGGCCTCGCGGCCGAAGAGCTTGTCGGACGCAAACCCGTCCGGCGTGAGGACGACGCGCGGCCGTTGCCGGACCGCGGCGACGGGGTAGAGGACGATGCTCAGGCCGACGACGGCGGCGCAGGCCCAGACGGTGATGCTCCCCAGGCCGAAGGTGCCGACGGACATCCCGACGATGCCGCCGACCATGAATAGGTTGCCCAGGACCAGCATCCGCAGCAAGCGGAAGAGGCTCGGGGGAACAGTCACGGCGGGGTGGGCCACGTGTCCTCCGGCGATTGGGCCGCGCTTCCGCCGCCGATCGTGGGTGCCCGTCTTGGACTGCGGCGCATTCATGAATGCGCCGCAGTCCAAGATGCCTTCGTCAGGCGACCCGCTCTGGGGATGCCCCTGCTGCCCAGCCAAAGAGTTGGGCTGGAGATGGCCGCTGACGCATGCGTCAGGTGACGACAGTCGTGGGATTGACGGTCTTGACGGTCGCCTTCTTCCTGAACACGAGGCCGTTGAGCGTGCCGTTGTTGGGCGTGACCTGAACGGTGAAGACGTCGTTCGCGTTGACGGCGCTGACCTGCGTGGTCAGGTTCAGCGTCGCGGTGGTCGCGCCGGGGATGGCCACCTCGTTCTGGAGCCACTGGTAGCTGAACGCGACGGTATTTCCGCCAGAGTCGGAGCCGGTGGGCATGGCTGTCAGCACAGTGGTGGCCGAGGGATTGTCCGGGGCGATGGTCGCCGAATTCACCACGGGGGCCGCCACGGTGATGGTGGGGAAGGCGGCGCTGATGGTCACGGGATTGCTGGTGAAGAGGGGGCCGGCGCCCGTCGCGTCGCTGGGCGTGACCTTGACGGTAAACTTATCGCCCGCGTTGACGCTGAGCGTCGTCAGGTGCAGCACCTGGGAGGTCACGCCGAGGGGCGTGCCGTTCTGAAGCCACTGGTAGCTGAAAGTGACGGCGGTGCCATCCTTGCTGGTCGGTAAGGCCGTCAGCGTCGTCGTGTTCGAGGGGTTGTTCGGGGCGATGGCCAGCGTATCGACTGTCGGGTGGCTGAGGGTGATGGGGGCGGTGGTGGCGATGGTCACGGCGTTGCTCGTGAAGGGGGCGCCGGTGACCGTACCGTCGATCGGGGTGACCTGGACGGCAAACTGATCCCCCGCGGCGACCGCGAGGCCCGGCGTGGTGGTCAGGTTCAGCGCCTGGGAGGTCGCGCCGGCGATGGCCATGCCGTTCTGGAGCCACTGGTAGCCGAACGCGACGGTGTCTCCCGAGGCGGAGGAGCCGATGGGGTTGGCCGTCAGCGCGGTCGTGGCCGCAGCGTTGTCTGGGGCGATGGTCGCCGAATTGACCACGGGGGCAGGCGCGATGACGTTGACGTTGAAGGAAGTGACCACGCTGGCGCCGAACGTGTCGGTGGCGCGCACGGCGATCGTGGCCGAGCCCGTCTGCCCTGGCGCATAGTTCAGGCTGAGGTAGTTGTCCTTGAGCGTGGGCGCCACCAGGTTGGGATTGCTGTTGGACACCACCGAATACGTCAGAGACTCGTTCTGGCTGACGATGGCCACGTCTTTGACGACGTCGAAGTTGCTCGCCGTGGCGCCCGCGGGGAAAGAACTGCCGGTGAAGTTCTTGAGCGGGATTTCGGAGAAGTCGCCGCCCTCGTTGGTGGGGGTGCTCTGGGCCAGCGTGTTGAGCACCTGCATGTCGGCGGTCCCAACGATCTTGCCGAAGACCGTGAAGTCCTGCGGATCGAGCGCGCTGGCGTTGTTCGCGAGGTTGAAGAAGAACTCGTCGGTGGCGCTGTTCGTGTTGCTGCCCGTCAGGGCCATGGCGAGCGTCCCAGGCACGTTGGAGGCCCCGAACTCGTTCGGCACTGCCGGGAGGGTGGGGATCGGGGTGAGGCTCGTCGGGTTTTGTCCCAGCGAGAAGCCGCCGCCTTGCAGGACGAAGTTCTGGACCAGGCGGTGGAAGATCGAATTGTTGTAGTTGCCGGCCTTGACGTAGTCGAGGAAGTTCGCGACGGTCTGCGGCGCCTGGTTGTCGAACAACTGGACGTTGACGGGGCCCGCCGAGGTGTCGAAGCGCACCGTGGTGTTGGTAATGTCCGGGTCCGTGAAGAAGCCGGCCAGATTGACCACGTTGCTCCCGTTCTCGATCCCGGTGACGTCCGAGATAGGTTTGGCCAGGACGGGCGCGTTGTTCTCCCTGGGGCTGACGACGGCCTGGCCCGTCCCCGCAGCCGGAAGCCCGTCACCGGCCGGCGTCGAGGTGGACAGAAACTGACGCAGCGAGATGAAGCTCGCGCCCAGACCGAGGAAGCCCAGGCTCTGCGTGGTGGTTTCGCCCCCAACAACGGTCAAGTTGGAGACGACGGTGACCCCGGCGGGGGCGCTCGAGTTGTTGAGGCTCGGCGGGCCGCCGAGCAAGCCTGGCACCGTCGCGTACCCCAACTGGTAGGCGCCCGCCTGCACGTTCTGGAAGGTGAAGTCCCCCCGCGCGTCGGTCGTGGCCGTTGCGTTGACGGCCGATCCCTGCGTCGTCGTTCCGAGCAAGCTCACGGTGACCCCGGGGAGGGCGAAATCCTGGAGGTCCAGGACGTGGTTGCCGTTGAAATCGACGTAGGCAGTGCCCGTCACCGCGCCGGAGGCCGTGGCCGACAACAGGCAACGGTCCTCCAGCGTTTCGAGCTCCAGAGGTTGCCTCCCCGGGCGCGGGGCAGGCCGTCGGCGTGAACGGTTGAGCAACAGGCCCCACAGCTTCGAAGCCACTCGACGCATCGGTCTGTCCTCAGCAGGGGCCTTCAGGAGGGAGCCGGGCGGGCCAGCGCAGCGCGCACTCTCTCGATCATAGCAGGGCTGCTCTCTGATGAAACCTTCACTCTGCACAAACAGGCCAGAATTTATCTGAGGCCGCTCGGTTGTGACGCGCGGGGAGCGGCGGAAGCATTCCGGGGCCTCGCTCCGGCACGACGGCGAGCGCGCTGGCGGAAAGGCGCGGCCCTTGTCTTTCTCTCGGTCTGCCTCTCAGTTCCGAGAACTGCCCACTTCGTTTTGTCACTTGTAGGAGCCCGCCTCTTCGGGCGCGCACTCTCCCCGTCGCTGCTCGGCTCGTCCCGTTGGCACCCGGTTTGCGTCGAGAAGGTGTTGCGCAGCCGACGAACTGAATCTGGTTGACATCCCCCTCCGGGGGCCTACAACGATCTTCCAGCAGTCAAGGGCTCGGGCCTCTCCCACCGCGGGCCGCCCCGGTCTTGTTCCCCGATTCGCAGTCCAGGAGCGGGCCCCTCATGTCCGACCCCAACCCCAACGTCCCCAGCGAACCGGCCGCGCCGGCCCCCGCGCCCGCGATGACGGCGCCCGCCGCGCCCAAGCCGGCCCCCCCGAAGCCGCCGGCCAAGCCCGCAGCCAAGAAGGGCGCCGACCGCCGCTTCTTCCTCTCCGCCCTGTTCGGAAGCTGGTTTGCCGTCGCCTGGACGACGATGACCGCCTCGCTCGGGCTGATGACGCTCGGCACTCTGCGCTTCCTCTTCCCCAACGTGCTCACCGAGCCGCCCAGCAAGGTCAAGGTAGGCGTGCCCGAGGGCTACGAGGACGGCAAGGTCGTCGAGAAGTACAAGGACCAGAACATCTGGGTGGTGCGCTACCAGGGCAAACTCTACGCCCTGAGCACCACCTGCACCCACCTCGGCTGCACGCCCAACTGGCTGGAGAGCGCCGGCAAGTTCAAGTGCCCCTGCCACGGCAGCGGCTTCTACATCACCGGCATGAACTTCGAGGGCCCCGCCCCGCGCCCCCTCGAGCGCTGGGCCGTCGGCGTCGGCGACGACGGTCAGGTCGTCGTGGACAAGAGCCGCAAGTTCCAGCAGGAACGCGGCGAGTGGACCAACCCGGAATCGTACATCCCGGTGTAGGAGGCCTTGCCCGTGTCCGTCGGCGACTTCATTCGCAACTCGCAAGTCTGGAAGAGCATCTTCCGCCACCCCGCCCCGCGCGACCGGCGCAACCGCGTGGTGGTCATGCTCACCAACGTCTTCCTCCACCTGCACCCCGTCTCCGTTCGCAAGAGCGGGATCGCGTTGAGCTACACCTGGTGCATGGGCGGGCTCACGTTCTTCATGTTCCTCGAATTGACCGTGACCGGCGTGCTGCTGATGTTCTACTATCGGCCCACGCTCGAACACGCCTACAACGACATCCTCCAGCTCCGCGACGTGCTGACCCTGGGCATCCTCCGCGAGCTCCATCGCTGGGGCGCCCACGCGATGGTCATCACCATCTGGCTGCACATGTATCGCGTCTTCCTCACCGGCAGTTACAAGCCCCCCCGAGAGTTCAACTGGGGGGTGGGCGTCTTGCTCCTGGTGCTCACGCTGCTGCTCAGCTTCACCGGTTACCTGCTCCCGTGGGACCAGCTCGCCATCTGGGCCATCACGGTCGGCAGCAACATGGCTCGCGCCACGCCGTTCCTCGGCCACGAGGGCCCCGGGGCGACCTTCCTCAAGGTGGGCGACGTCTCGCTGATCCACTCCGGGTCCGACGCGCGCTTCCTGCTGCTCGGCGGGCGCTTCGTCAGCGGCGACACCCTGCTGCGCTTCTACGTGCTGCACTGCGTCGCCATCCCGCTCGCCGTCGCCGTCCTCATCGCCGTCCACTTCTGGCGCGTGCGCAAGGACGGCGGCATCAGCGGGCCGCTGTGAGCGCTCCCGTTCCCATTTAGCCGCCGAGCCGAGCTCGGCGCGAGACCGCGCCGAGCTCGGCTTGGCGGCTAAATACCCGAAGGGCATCGTCATGCACACGCCGCTCGACCACAGCCTCCAGAACGGCCTGGCCGTTTACTACCTCCTCGTCGCCCTGATGAACTTCGCCTTCGCCTTCCACTACTACCGCCACGTTCAGCCCCCGAAGCTGAACCTCGCGGCCATCTGGGGCGGCGTCGGCGTTCTGTTCCTCTTCCACGCCTTCATCTACGGTGTCCACAAGGGCGGCGTCATCCCGCACGGCATTCGCGAGCTCGTCGATGACTTCACCGGCCCCGTTTCCTACACCGCGCTCTCCATCGTCGGCTTCGGGGTCGTCCTCTACTACCGGCGGTTCTTCGTCAATCCGCAGGTGGCCTGGGCCTGCCTGATGATCAGCCTCCTCACGGCGGGGTGGTCGTTCACCGACCCCAATTTCCGCAGCATCGTGGCCAAGGAGGACAACGTCCCCATCACGATGCTCATCTACTCCGTTGGCTTCTTCACCTGGCTCGCCCTCTACCGCGCCGTTCAGAACGACGACCGCATCAAGAACGGCGAGCCCGTGCTCGAAAAGCTCGACGACGAAAAGGTGCTCGTCTGGCCCGACCTCGTCTACACCGAGCTCATCTGCATGATCGTCGCCACGGTGGTCCTCGTCCTCTGGGCCATTTTGCTCAAGGCGCCCCTCGAACAGCCGGCCACCACGGCCAAGGCACCCAACCCCTCGAAGGCGCCGTGGTACTTCCTCGGCCTCCAAGAGATGCTCGTCTATTTCGACCCGTGGATGGCCGGCGTCGTGCTGCCCACCATGATCATCGTTGGCCTGATGGCCCTGCCCTACATCGACTTCAACCGCGAGGGCAACGGCTTCTACAGCTTCAACCAACGGCCCTTTGCCGTCACGGTCTTCATGTTCGGCTTCCTGGTGCTGTGGGTGGTGCTGATCGTGCTGGGGACGTTCCTGCGCGGGCCCAACTGGAACTTCTTCGGGCCATTCTCCTATTGGGACCCGCACAAGGTCGACCCGCTCAACAACATCAACGTCTCCGAGATATTCTGGCTGAAATGGCTGCACCGCCCGATCGAGGGCATGCCCGTGCTCCAGCGCGAGGCCCCCGGACTGGTGATCGTCGCGCTCTACATGCTGGCGCTGCCGCCGCTGCTGGCGCGCACCGTGCTGAGGCCGTTCTTCATCCGGATGGGCTTCGTGCGCTTCATCTTGCTCGTCACGCTGATCCAGTTCATGGCCTCGCTGCCCATCAAGATGGTGCTGCGCTGGACCATGAACCTCAAGTACATCGTGGCCATCCCGGAAATCTTCTTCAACATCTGACCTCATCGCCGCGAAACGACAAGCCCCCGGCCCTTCTTGCTTGCCGTTTCGCGAGGACCATAGGCTGGGAGCTGAACATGGCCGCCACGGACCAGACCTACCGCAACCAGAAGGCGCTCGACGTCGTCTTCGGCGCCTCCTGCGTGCTCCTGCTGCTCGTCACCGTTCTGATGATGTGGCTCGATCACGACTTGCCGTGGAAGGCCAACCAGCGCACCTTCCGCGACGTGGTCCCCGCCATCCGCGAGCGTGAGATGGTCGAGAAGCTCCCCGACGGGGAGGTCGTCTACGAGAAGCGCCTCGTCGTCTCGGCCGCGCGCGACCGCCTCGCCCAGGGCAAGAAGCTCGTCGCCACCCGCGACCGCGAGCTGACCGCCGAGCGCGAGCTCCAGACCATGAAGGTGCAGGGCATCAAGGCCGATTACGATGCCCTCGTGACCTACTACAACATCGACGCCGAACACTGGGGCAAGGCAGCGCCCGACAGCAAGGAGAAGGAACGGCTCAAGGTGGCCGTGGACGAGAAGAAGGGCCGGCTCGACAAGCTCGAAAAAGACTTGCAAACCTCCCAGAGCAAGCTCGACGCCATCAACGCGCAGTATGCGGAAGAGGTGCTCGACACGCCCCTGGAGCTCGAGCCGGAGGCCGCCTATCCCTCCTCCCCAACCTCCAACGGGCAGGCCAACGGCACCGCCAAGGCCGACGCCAACCTGCCGACGGTGCGCAAACTCGATGCTGCCCTCGCCAACTCCGAGGACGACCTCAAGAAGATCACCGGCAACTTCGATCGCTTCGCCAAGGGCACCGTGCAGACGGCCTGGCGCTTCGGCGACACCTTCCGCGCGCTGCCCATCCTCGATGGCTTCGAGTCGCCGGTCAAGATCAAGCAAATCTGGCTGCCCGACCTGATGATCGAGTACGGCAGCTTCCGCGACGTGCCGCGCTACGACCGCTGCACCACCTGCCACCTCGGTATCGACCAGCCCGCCTTCGACCGCGGCACCCTACAGAAGCTCGCCGACGTGCCCGAGCACGCCGAGATCGACCGGCTGGTGCGCGACCTCGACGCCCGCAACCGCGAGCTGACCGACCTCTACACCGGCGGCGACCTCGGCAACCTCATCAAGGTGCTGGGAGCGATCGAGAACTTGCTCGAGCCCGAGCTGGCGCGCCAGGCCTTCCTCGGGCTGCGCATGCAGGTGAGCTACGCGAAGAGCAAGTGGGAGGAGCACCGCAAGGGGAAGAAGGGCCCGATCCAGCTCGCCAGCGACCTCGACCTGCTGGTGCGCACCCTGGAGACGATGCGCGGAAAGCTCCTCACCACGCGCGCCGCTCTCGCCGAGGGCCGCACTCCCTCCGGCGTGAACGCCAAGGCCCTCGCCGACGCGACCGCCAAACTCGAAGGCCAATGGGGCGAGGCGGTGTTGCTCGTCGGCTACTACAACGACGGCGTGGCGGCATCGCTC
>JBBSEZ010000407.1:0-8926 GCA_038239195.1 Gemmatales bacterium | reverse complement strand
GTAAGGCCGAGGGTGGTCCACGACTGGGGCCCGCCGCCCGTCAGGATGGCCGACCCGCTGTACAACTGCGTGGTGTAGTAGGTGTTGGAGCTCGTGGGGTCGATGGCCACGCTCGTCAGGTCGGTGATTTGCAGGTTGCCGTTGAGCGCGGTGAAGCTCATTCCCGGCGGGTTGGGCTGCTTGATGGGCGGCTGGCCGAACCCCCCCCTACTCGAGGTCGGGAGGACGCCGACGTTCTGTTCGCCGGAGGTGAAGTCGTACCCGAAGCCATAGGGCACGCCGCGCCAGATGCCGTTCACGGTGCCGAACAGCAGCCGCCCCTGCGGATCGAACGCGAGGGAATTGATCGTCGTGGGCAGGAACGTTCGGTTGCCGAACGTATTGACCCCCGCCGTCGCGAGGTCGTACCAGTATACCCCCTCGCCGCTGTAGGCGGGGCCAGTCGTGTCCGTCTTCAGGAGGGGGGAGTAGGCATAGCCGAACGCGCCTTTGTTTTGCGCCGCGTAGTTTTGCTCGGCTTGCAGCACCTTCTGGATGTCGTCGCCGTCGTTCGCGTACGTCCGCGAGTTGAAATCGAAGTAGGTGGTGTCGCGCATGTCGCCGGTATCGACCCGGATGGGGGAATGCTGGACGATGCCGGTGGTGTTGAAGGCGGTCGAGCCGCCGACGTAGACCACGTTGGGGTTGGTCGGATCGACGACCAGGGCGCCGGAGTTGGCCGCGTTGTTCCCCGACAGGCCGATGTCCGTGAAGATCGGGACGCCGTTCGGGTCCCGGCCGAACCCTTCGCGGAGCATGACCTTGGTGAAATTGAGGAGATTGTCCTTGGTCTTGTAGAGCCCCGCGGACTGGCCCCCGAAGAACGTGCCCCGGACGGTGCCGGGGGGGAGGGGCTGGGTGGTGATCAAGACGTAAATGGTCGGCTCGTCGCCGGCCCGGCCGCTGCCCTGGGCCAACGTCACGCGGCCCAGAAGCGCGCCAGAGTCGCCGTTGGGCAGGGTGGCGTTGAGGACCCGGGGGTTGTCGCCGCCCTTTTCGAGGACCCAGCTAAATTGACGCGGGGTGCCGGAGTTGGGGGTGAGCTTCCAGACGCCCGTCGTCGCGTCGCTCCCGGCCCCCGTCTTGCCGATGTTCCCCAGCCCCGCGATCAACCGGGTCGGGCTGATCGGGTCGATGATGAGGTCGGTGACCGAAGCCAGTTGCGTGATGCCCCTCTGGGCCTCGGTCGGCCCGCTCGGGGTGTCGTTGACCGTCGCGTACATGTCGCCCGGCGTCATGACGTTCGTCCAGGTCAGGCCGCCGTCGGACGTGTAGTAGACGCCCGGCTGCTTGGCGGGGGAGGGGGCGTCGAACCACGCCACCGCCACGAACACCGTGTTGGCGTCGGTGGGGTCCACCACGACCTTGCTGATGTGGGCGCCCTGGAAGGTGCTTTGCCCGACCACCGTGAACTTGCCGGCGTTGACGTCGGGGTCCGACTTCAGGATCCCGCCCCCGCCCACCGTGCTCGTGGTGTTGGCGACCCCGGTCCCGGCGTAGACGATGGGGAGGACGAGGCCGTTCCGCACGACGTGCCCGACCGCCAGGTCCCCGATCGACTCGGACACGCGCTGGCCGGTCTGGGGGTCGGTCACGCTGTCCGTCAGCGCGAGCCAGTCGTTCCCGCCGTCGGTGGTCCGCCACACCCCGCCGTTGTCCGAGCCGAGGTAAATGGTGTTCCCGCTCGGGTCGTTCGGGTCAGCGACGATGGACGTGACGTTTCCGGTCACCGAGGTATAGTCGAGGCCGGCTGACGAGATGTCGATCGGCCCGGGGCCGGTCGCCTGCCAGTTCACCAGGCTCTGCCCCTGCACGATGAACGTGAAGTTCTGCCGGGACGGGTTGCTGGCGTTGTCCACCACCTCCACCGGGATGGTGTGGACGCCGGCCGAAAGCCCGGTCGCCGAGAAGCTGAAGTTCCCGTTGGCGTCGAAGGTGGTGACCTTGACGTCGTCTGGCCCCCCGAAGCCGTTGCCTTGCATGTCGAAATCGACGAAGCGGATGTTGTTGACCGAGCCGTTGTCCTTCACCCGGCCGATGATCGTCGGGTCGGTCGTTTGCGCCGTCTGGATCGGGTCGGCCAGGAAGGTCGGGTTGCGCAGCTGGAGGTTGGTCAGGGCGGGGGCCGCGGTGTCGGAGAACGTTGCCACCAGCTGGACGTTGTCCACGCCGACGATCAGTTTGCCCCGGTTGTTGGCGGCGGCCACCCGGAAGCGGATTGTCTTCCCGGCGAAGGCCTGCACTTCCGCCGGGGTCAGGGTGATTTTGTTGGCGCCGGTGAAATCGAGCGTCTGGACCGACGGCTGGCCCGGTGCGGTCTGGAAGACGTTCCGCAACACCCCACTGCCGACGTCGAGGACGTCGGCCGCGGGGCTCATCAGGTCCACCCGAACCTGCTGGTTGGCCGAGCCCGAGTTCCAGTCGAGCGTGCCGTTGCTGCCCGTCGTGTCCGAATAGTCGCCCGTGGCGCCCCGGATATTGGTGAGCGAGGAGCCGGTGTTGTCGATGTAAAGGGTGAACGACAGGGTGAGGCCGGTCGCGGTACTGGGGATCGTCACGTCCTGGTACAGGGCGTGGGAGCCTTCGTAACTATCCTGGGCGTTGGGGTTGGGCCGGGTCGGGTCAATCTGGGGGATCTGGTCCTGCTCGTCGAGCATGGCCTGGAATTGCCCATCGGTGGGGCCGGGCACCGTGGCGAGGCTGAGGGGGCTGCTGGCCCCCGTCTGCGGGGCCCAGGCGCCGGCGCTGCCGGGAGTGTCGGGCTTGTTGTAGGCTGTCCAGCCGTCGAGGTTGCCCTGCTCCCCGGAGAGGTCGGTGATCTCGAAGCTGCCGTTGGCGATCAGGTTGACCGTGATGCTCTGGCCACCGGAGTTGAAGGTGGTCACGCGCTGGAACGGGTCGCTGACGACCGCCAGGTTGGTCGGGGGGGCGACCGGGGAGCCGGTGCCCCCGACGCTGGAGGGCGTGGGGGCGTTGAAGCGGCCATTGCCCAGGCCGGTCAGCGTGTAGACGTTGTTGTAGGCGCCGGCGCCGGCCACCTGGGAGTCGGAAAACCAAACGCCGCCGCCGGTGTAGAAGCCGTTGCCAAACGAGCCGTTGAGGAAGAAGGTGTTGTTATCGACCTTGGTGATCGTCCAGTAGCCGTTGGCCGCGGTGTTCCCCTGGACGCCCGAGACGGTCACCACGTCGCCGCTCTTCAGGCCGTGGTTGGGGCTCGTGATGAAGATGGTGCCGAAACTGCTGACGCTGTTGATGGGGCCCCCCTGGGTGCCGATCACCAGGTCGGGGAAGGCGTCCTGGTTGACGTTGGCGGCGATCACGCTGGCGATCGGAAAGCCGTTGGGCAGGGTGGTATTGGCCGCGCTGGCGAAACCGGTCCCCGCCGAACTGAGCAGGACCGAGATGTTCCGGGTCGTGTTGGAGGACCCGCTGACGGAAACCACGTCGAGGAACCCATCCCGGTTGAAGTCGGCGGCGGCCAGCGCGACGGGGTTGGGGCCGACGGTGTAGGTCTGCCCGGCCGCGGTAAGGGCGCCCGAGCCGTCGCCGATGAACTCGATGACCTTGCTGGCGGTGCTGTCGGCCACCACGACGTCGGTGTTGCCGTCGGCGTTGAAGTCGGCGGCGACGAGGGCCGAGAGGTGCATGCCGGCGGCGGCCGCCACCTCCGTGGCGGGCTGGAACGTGCCGTCGCCGTTGCCCAGGAGCACCGTCAGCCCGCGGCTGCTCGCCGCGACGGCGCTGCCGTTGTGGGTGACGACCACGTCCTGCTTGCCGTCGTTGTTGAGGTCGGCGACCGCCAGCCCGGTGGGGGCATTGCCGACCGCGAAGGTCTTGGCCGCCCCGAACGTCCCGTTGCCGTTGTTGAGCAGCACCGACACCATGCTGTCGGCGGCGTCGATGGTGACGATGTCCAGTTTGCCGTCGAGGTTGGCCAGGGCCACCTTCACCGGCTGCCTGCCGACCGTGGCCCCCCCGGTCACGGTGGTCGTGAAGTAGGAAGCGCCGGTGGCATACCCGCCCGAGGCGAGACCGAGGAACACCGTGACCTGGTTGGTCTGGCTGTCGGCCGCCACCAGGTCGGCGATGCCATCGCCGTTGAGGTCGCCCACGGCCACGCCGCGCGGCTGGGAGTTGTTGCCCGTCGTCAGGGTGGTGCCCTGCGCGAAGGCGCCGTTCGGGGTGCCGGTCGGGCTGCCGGGGGTGCCCAGGCCGAGCAACAAGGACACGTCCGGGCCGGCGCTGTTGGCCGTCACCACGTCGAGGAGCCCGTCGCCGTTGGTGTCGCCGAAATCCAGCGACACCGGGTTGGCATCGACCTGGTAAGGCAGCAGCGCCCATTTGGCCGGGGCGAAGGGGCTGCCGGCCGCGGCGAACGTCCCGTTGCCGACCGTGCCGTTGAGCGAGAAGGTGGTGGCGTCGATACGAGTGACGAACCAGGTGCCGTTGGCAGCGGTGTTCCCATTCACGCCGCTGATCGTCACCTGCTGGCCGGTCACGAGGTTGTGGTTGGGGCTGGTGACGACGATCGGCCCGACGCCGTTGCCGGTGGTGTTCGTGATGACGCGGGGGATGGCCACCCAGCTGCCGCCCAAGGTGTACGCCGCGTTGCCGTTCGAGTTGGCGAGGTCGAACGTGTCGGTCGTCCTGTTGGTGACGTAGAACGTGCCGTTGGCGTTGGTGTCCCCGCCCACGCCGGTGAGGACCACCACCTGGCCGTTGACCAGCCCGTGGCCGGGGCTCGTGATGGTGATGGTCTGGGTGACGGGGGCGTTGATGGCGTTGGTGATGGCCCCGGACTGCAACTTCGGCAGGACGTTGAGCGTCCCGTTGGGGTTGTTGCCGAGGAAGATCGTCTCCTGGGCCCCGCTGTTATCGACGTCCCGGAGCGTCAGGGCCGTTGGGTTGGTCACGCCCGCGGCGATGGCGGCCCCCGCGGTGAAGGTGCCGGCGCCGTCGGTGACCGCGATGAGGCTTGCGGCGGAGGCGTTGACGTACGGCACCAACTGCCCGCCGTTGGCCGCCGTCGTGGCCAGGATGTCGGCCTGATTGTTGCTGGGGCTGGCGCGGAACACCCCGGTAGCCACCGAGGTGGTCGCCGGCCCCGCCAGGAGGACGGAGGCGGCGAAGGTGGGCGTCGCGAACGGCTGGGTGGTGTTGAACAGGGTGGCCACGCCGGTGGCGCCGGAGACGGCCAGGTCGGGCTTGGTGTCCCCGTTGAACAGGCCGGCCGCCAGGCCCGTGGGCGAGATCAGGCCGCTGCTGGCCCCCGCGTTCGCGAGGGTGGTGCCCACGATGAACGAGGAGAGGGTGTTGAAAGACCCGCCCCGGTTTTGCAGGACGGTGACCGTGTACTGCGTGTTGTTGTTGGCATCGACGGTGCCGACGCCGTTGGCGACGGCGAGGTCGAGGCTGCCGTCGCTGTTGAAGTCGGTGGCGACGAGCCCCAGCGGGTCAGTGCCGGCGGCATAGTTTTGCACGGGCTGGAAGGCGAAGTTCCCGGCGGTGGTGGTCCGGTTGGTGAACACGGTGACCTGGCCGGTGCCGCTGTCGGCCACGGCAATGTCGGCGAGCCCGTCCCCGCTGAGGTCTCGGGCGACGATCCCGCTGGGGAGCGAGCCGGTGGGGAGGTTGAGGAGGGTCGTCGGCAGCGTGGAATAGCCCCCACCGCTGAGGCCCTTGAAAATGGCGATCTGGTCGGTGCCGGCGTTGGCGACGATCAAGGCGTTGGTGCCGGTGCCGTCGAGGTCCGCCAGGGCCACCGCCTTCGGGCTCGCCTGCGTCGTGCCGAGGGCCGGCGCCGGGTAGTTGCTCAGCGCCCCGAGTTGGCCGTTCCCGGGCATCGCGAACGTGGAGAGGTTTCCGGTGCCGAGGTTGGCGGCGACCAGTTGCCCGGGCGCGGCCATCGGCGTGGCGGCGGCATCGGCTGCCTCGGTGAGTTGGTCGGCGCGGACGAACAGGGTGAACGTGCCAACCGGCAGGTTCGGGTTGCTCAGGGTGAGCGTGACGATGCTATTGGGCCCGTTGGGCCCGTTGCTCGCCTGGGCGTTGCTGAACGCGATCGCGTTGCCCAGGGAGTCGAACAGCTTGTAGTTGGCCGCGGTCTGTAGTGGCGCCAACGTCATCGTCTCGGAGAACGTCACCGTGATGGTGGTGGGCGGCGAGCTCAGCGTGCTCCCGTCGGCCGGGCTCACGGAAACGATGGTAGGCGCCGCCATCAGGTCGCGCGACTCGAGCGCTTCGAGCGACGGCAGCGCTCGGGAACGGGACCGGGACCGGTACGGGAGCTTTTTCGCGCGATCCTGGCCGGGGAAGCGCCAGTTGAGACGGCGGAGGAGGGAGAGAAAACTCATGGTGCGGTCCTTCGGTGCAGAGAAAGAAAGCGAAGGAATGAGAACGGTTCCCCTCGTGGGGCCAGCGGCTTCAACCTGGGAATGTCGAGATAGAACTCAACCACGGGCGACGCTTCTGATACCGCGCCGGGCGCCGGAAAGTTTTTCGCGGGAGCGTTCGAGCCGAGCTCTCCTGGAGGCTCGCCCTACCCTGGGGGCGCAGAGTTGGAGGGGCGGAAGGCCAGGCGATCGGATGGTTCATCAGCGAACGCCAGCCCACTCGCTCTCGCCCGGCCTGCCTGGGCGGAAGAGGAATGCGAGTGATCGGGCTTTTGGTTGGTCGTGGGTCCGGGTGCCATGTTCCGGTGGCACTTCTTAAATGTATCACCGCCGCCAGACGGGCTCAAGGGGTCATCCCGCGAATCTGGCAAAGTCTGTCCAGAATGCCCACATTTAGTTCGGATTGTCAGAATCCCTCGGGGGGACCGGCATTTCCGAAACGGCCAGCACCTTGCGCACGCCCCGACCCGGAGACCGCCTTTTCGAGGCCTTCAATTAGACAACGCATGCTTTCTCGTTTTGTGAGTTAGAATCGGGCCCCGCGCTCGATGGCCGATCGGCGGGCGGCGGGATAGCTTGTCCCTGCTCGCCGACGTCGCGGCCGATCGGCCGGTTCGTTCTACCCCCGAGGGCTTGCGCACCATGTCTCGCCTTCTCCCTCGTGCCGCCTCGATCGTTCTGGCGCTCGCCTGCCTGACGGCCCCACCCACCCGCGCCGAGGCCGAGGTCAAGATCGGCACCGCCGTCGAGAACCTCGCCTTCAAGGACATTCGCTATCTCACCCGCACGCTCGACGATCTGCCGAAGAGCAAGGCCTACGTCCTGGTGTTCGCGACCACCACTTGCCCGCTCGTGCAGCGCTACCTGCCCACGCTGAACAAGCTCGAGAAGGCCTACCGCGCCAAGGGCGTGCAGTTCGTTGCCGTCAACGTCGGCGCCGACGATTCGATCCGGGCCCTGGCCGCCCAGGCCGTCGAGTACGAGGTGGAATGGCCCTGCGTCAAGGACTTCGACGCGAAGTGTGCCCTCGCTCTCGGCGTGAAGCGCACGCCGGAGGTGGCCGTCCTCGACGCCGCGCGGAAATTGCGCTACCGCGGCCGCATCGACGACCAGTATCGCCTCGGCGGCGCGCGGCCCGCGCCGACGCGGCACGACCTGAAAGAGGCCCTCGATGCCCTCCTCGGCGGCAAGGAAGTGACCGTCTGCGAAACGCCGGTCGATGGCTGCCTCATCACCCCCGGCGAGTTACCGACGCCGAAGGCGCCCGTGACTTATGCCGAGCACGTCGCCCCGATCCTCCAGAAGCACTGTGCCGAGTGCCATCGACCGAAGACTGCCGCCCCCTTCTCCCTCCTCACCTACCAGCAGGCCGCGAGCCGGGCCAACGCCCTTGCCGAGGTGGTGCGCGACGAGCGCATGCCGCCCTGGTACGGCGCGCCCCAACACACCGAGTTCACCAACCGCCGGGGGCTCTCGGCAAAGGAACGCGAACTGGTCCTGCAATGGGTCAAGGGCGGCAAGCGGAAGGGGGACGAGGCGAAACTGCCCAAGGCGGCGCCGCGGGAGGCGAGCCCGTGGCAGATCGGCAAGCCCGACCTGGTCCTCCAGGCGGAGGAGCACGACCTGCCGGCCGAGGGCCTGATCGAGTACAAGTACGTGGTGGTCCCGCACGTGTTCCGGCACGACGTCTGGGTGCAGGCCGTGCAGATCTTGCCCGACAACCCGAAGGTGCTGCACCACGCCAACCTGGCCTACTTGAAGCTCGGCGAGAAGTGGCGCATGACCAACTTCATCACCGGCACCGTGCCCGGCGGCGAGCCCCTGCTCCTGGACAAGGGGGTCGGCTTCAAGGTGCCCCGAGGATCGCTGCTCGTGCTGGAGGCCCACTACGTGACGACCGGCAAGAAGGAGAAATGCCGGATCTCGGTTGGGATCAAATATGCCGCGGGCAAGATCGACAGGCACCTGCGCTTCCACCTGCTGGCCGACACCAGGTTCGCCATCCCCCCCGGCGCCCCGGCCCACCGCGTCTCGGCCAGCCGGGTGTTGGCGCACGACGCGGTCGGCGTCGGCTTGTTCTGTCACATGCACGTGCGCGGCCGCGACATGACGTTCAAGGCCCACTACCCCGACGGCAAGTCGGAAACGCTGCTGATCGTCCCCAACTATAACTTTAGCTGGCAGATGCCCTACCGCTGGGCGCCGGGAACGAAGAAACTGCCGCGCGGGACGCGCCTGGAGGCCATCGCCCACTACGACAACTCGGCGTTCAACCCGTTCAATCCCGACCCGAGGGCGACGGTCAAGGACGGGCTCCAAACGTTTCACGAGATGATGAACGGCTTCGTCTTCTTCGTCGATGCCAACGAGAAGCTCGGCCTGACCGTCGAGGGCAAGACCGGCCGCGCTTCCGTGCCGGGGAAGAAGTAGCGGAAAGCGTCACTCGAGCAGGTTGCGCAGCCGCGTCGCGGCTCGGGAGCGCCCCCGGTTAGCGT
>JBBSEZ010000406.1:0-8935 GCA_038239195.1 Gemmatales bacterium | reverse complement strand
CGCGGTTGGGTAGGGCCTAGCTCCCCCCCCCCCCGCCCCGTTTCCCCCCCCCCCCACCGTTTTGTGGTGGTGGGGGCCGGGGGGGGTGAGGGAAAACCCTCCCTGTCACCATAACTCGCCTCCCAACAACGTACAACGCCCCGGTAGCCTTGAATCATGAACCTGCACCGCGCACTTGCCCTGGCCCTCGATCCGTCGCTCATCCTCCGCGCCGCCGGGCTCGCCCCCGACCCCTGGCAGCGCGAGCTCCTCCTGTCGCGCGACCGGCAGCTCCTGCTCAACTGCTCGCGGCAGTCGGGCAAGTCCACCGCCGTCAGCGCCCTCGCCCTGCACACCGCCCTGTTCGCGCCCGGCGCCCTCGTGCTGCTCCTGTCGCCCAGTCAGCGGCAGTCGGCCGAGATTTTCCGCAAGGTGCTCGACGCCGACAACGCCCTGGGCCGGCCCATCCCGGCCGTCTACCGCACCCAGTTGCGCCTCGAGCTGGCCAACCGCTCGCGCGTCCTCTGCCTGCCCGGCAAGGAGGAGACGATCCGCTCCTTCGGCGGGGTCAACCTCCTCGTCCTCGACGAGGCCGCCCGAATCCCCGACGACCTGTACCGCTCCGTCCGCCCCATGCTCGCCGTGTCGCAAGGCCGCCTCGTCGCCCTCTCCACGCCGTTCGGCCAGCGAGGCTGGTTCTACCGCGAATGGATCGACGATGGCCCGTGGCGGAGGTTCCACGTCACCTGGCGCGACTGCCCACGCATCACGCCCGACTTCATCGCCGGCGAAATGCGATCCCTCGGGGAGAGCTGGGTGCGCCAGGAGTACGAGGCCACCTTTACCTCCCTCGAAGGGCTGGTTTATCCCGATTTCGCCCAGGCCCTCGTCGAGGAACGGCCCGCCCCGGCCGGGCGCGGCGTCGGCGGGATCGACTTCGGCTGGCGCAATCCGTTCGCGGCCGTATGGGGCGCCCTCGACCGCGACGACGTCCTCTGGCTGCACGGCGAGCGCTACCTCTGCCAGGTGCCGCTGCACGAACACGCCGCGGCCCTGCGCCAATTTCGCCCCGCCCTCTGGTACGCCGACCCGGCCGGCGCCACTGAGATTGCCGAGTTGCGAGCCGCGGGGCTGGCCGTGCGCCCCGCCGAGAACGACATTCGTCCTGGCATCGCCGCCGTCACCGCCCGGCTGCGCACCGGCCGGCTCAAGGTACACCGGGCCGGCTGCCCCAACCTGGTGCGCGAGGCCCAGCTCTACCGCTACCCGAGCGAGGCCGAGCGCAAGCTGAGCGGCGAAAACCCCGTCGATGAGCACAACCACGCCCTCGGCGCCTTGCGCTACCTCATCGCCGGCCTCGACGCCCACTTCCTGGCTCGCCTGCGCAACCGGCCCGCGCCGGCGGCCACGCCACGCATTCGGCCGGGCCCCGAATCCCTGTGGACGACCTTCCCATGATGCGCACTTTCCTCCGCCGCCTGTCCCGCTGGTTGGCCGGCACCCGTCCTCCCTCCGTCCTGGCGGGGCCGCAGTGGTCCGGCCCTTCGTTCGTCGATGCCCACCGCCAGCAGCGCGTGCCGACGCAGTCGGAACTGCTCGCCGAGCTCAAGAACACCGCCTGGGCCTGCGCCACCCTCAACGCCGCCGCCTGCGCCGCTTACCCGCCGCGCCTGTTCGTCGTCACGCGCAAGGGGCAGGCCCGGCCGCGCTGCCTCACGCGCTCCCTGGCAAGCCGCGACGAGCTCCGCCTGCGCCACCACCCGCAGGTGCGATCGGCCGAGCGCGTCGAGGAGGTGACCGAACACCCGCTCCTGGAGTTGCTGCGCCAGGTCAACCCGGTTCACAACAGTTTCGACTTGTGGGAGCTGACAACTCTCTATCAGGAGGTCGTGGGCGCTGCGTTCTGGTACGTCGAGAAGGGCCCGCTCGGCGTGCCGTCGTCGATCTGGGCGCTGCCCGCCCAGAACGTCAGCCCGCACCGCGAGCCGGACAGCCCCAACCTCGTCGATGACTACGTCTACCGCGCCGCCGGCAAGGAGCAGCGCTTCGCCCCCGACGACGTGATCCACTTCCGCTACCCCGACCCGCGCGAGCCCTACACCGCAGGGCTGTCGCCGCTGCGCGCCTGCTGGGAGCAAGTTTCACTTACCTCGGACTTTGTTGCGTTCAAAAAGGCGAAATTCGAGAACCACGCCGTGCCCGACGCGCTGATCTGCCCCGAGAGCGTGGTCGGCGAGGAGGAGCGCGACCGGCTCGAGGCCCAGTGGAACCAGCGCCTGCGGCGCGGCGGGGCCGGGCGCGTCGTCATCGCCGAGGCCAACATGAAGGTCCAGTTGCTCGCCCACAGCATGGGCGACCTGGCCGCGCTCGCCGACATGCGCGCCACCAAGGAGGAGATCGCCAACTCGTTCCACGTCCCCCTGGCCTTCCTGACCAGCGAGACCAACCTCGCCAACTTGCAGGCGGCCGAGCATCAGCACATGGCCAGGGCCATCGCCCCGCGCCTGCGCCGCCGCGACGAAAAGCTCAACGAGCAACTGGTGCCGTTGTTCGACCCGACCGGGAGGCTGTTCCTGGTCAGCGACGACCCGGTGCCGATCAACCGCGAGCTGGGGGCGCGCGAGAACGAGCTCTACCTCAAGTACGGCGTGCTCACCGTCAACGAGGTGCGCTCCGAACTGGGCCTGCCGCCGGTGAAGTGGGGCGACGCGCCCTGGCAGCCGCTCAACGCGCCGACGATCCCCTCGCCGACGTAAGTAGACCGGCAGGACTTCGTTTCCTGTAGGACGGCTCTCCTGAGCCGTCCGGACGGCTCAGGAGAGCCGTCCTACGCGTAGGCTTTTTCCTCCTGATCGCCCGAACGACGAACCATCCACCCCCACGTGAGGCAAACCATGTCCACCCCTTCGTCCCGCCCCTATGGCCCCGCCGAGGGCCCGCTGGGCTTCCCGATGACCGACCGCGCCGCCCGCGCCCTCGAAGCGGTGCTGCGCTCGCTGCCCCGGACCTCCGACCACGAATACCGCCATTTGCTCACCGCCAAGCCGCCGACCGAGCTGAGCCCCGGCGAGCGCGCCGACGTCTCGTGGGTCTCCACCGAGTGCGTCGATCGCGTCGGCGAGGTGGTGCTGGCGCGCGGCATGAACGATGGGCAGTTCCAGAGCAACCCCGTCGTCACCCTCGGCCATCACTACGACCTCCCGCCCGTCGGCCGCAGCCTGTGGCGCCGCCGCGTCAAGGACGGCGCCCCGCCCGACGGCGTCACCGGCATCAAGGCCAAGACGCTCTACCCCTCGCGCCCCAACGCCTGGCCGACCGGCGAATCGTGGCTGCCCGACAACGCCTTTGCGCTGGTCCAGGCCGGGCTGCTCCAGGGCAAGAGCATCGGCTTCCTGCCGCTCAAGGCCCACGTCCCCGACGACAAGGAGGCCGAGCGCCACGGCTGGAACGACGTCCGCCTCGTCATCGACGAGTGGATGTTGCTGGAGTACGCCTGCGTCACCCTGCCCGCCAACCAGTGCGCCCTCGTCGAGGCCGTCTCCAAAGGCGCCCTCGAACTGCCGGCCGAGCTGCGAGCGGCCCTCCGGCTCGGCGACGTGGCCCCCGCGCCGCCCCCGGTCGCGTTCACGCCGCTAGAGGAGGTCGAGCGCGCCGTGCGCCGGCAGGTGGCGGCGGTGGACGTCGATGCGCTCGTGCGCCGGGCGGTCAAGGACGCGCTGGGGCGGGCGCGCGGGCGAATTTGAGAGTTTTGCGCTCATACTACTCCCAACAACAGACGAAGCTGCCTCAGGCTTGATCTTGTTCGGAACAGGAAGTCGTCAAGGCCCCAGGCGCGGTGGAGGCGGCCCCAGCAACCGCCAGCCGCGCCCGGCCCGTTGCCCGGGCTGTCCTGCCCGAACTGATCGCGCGCCACCTGGCGGACTAGGTCGAGCAGGCGTGACGGTCGGGTCGCGGCCGCGACGGGCACGGGCTCGGTGGCCATGAGTCCGCTCTTGCATCGAGAGAGGACGGGTTCGCGAGTGAGTGGCCGCCCGCGCAGATGGCAGTGCAACGGAAAACCGGTGGCCCGGCGCGGATTCGGCTTGACAGGCGCGCGAGGTGGGGCTGAAACTACCACGGGGCGGGTGTGCCGGGATTAGGGCGCGCCGGCGCGCTCGAAGCAGGGTATTAGGGCGCTGGCGCGCTCGAATAACAAGTTGAACTAAACCGCTTCGCGGTAGGGGGGGCTTGGCGGCTCGGCCTGTCCCCCTGTGATCGACGTTCTCCGGCTCTGCGCTTGTTTCCTTTCGCTGCGATTTTCCTCTGGCGCCCTTGGGGCTTCCTGGCTATACGCGCGGCGTCGCCCGTTGTCCAGGGAGCCTTTTCATGACTCCGTTACGCCGGCGCTTTCTCGAAGACCTGCAACGACGCAATTACGCCCCTCGCACTCTCTCCACCCACGCCGCCGCCGTCGCCGCCTTTGCCCGGCACTTCGGCCGCTCGCCCGAATTTCTCGACGCCGAGCACGTCCGACAGTATCAGCTCCACCTCCTCGCTCAACGGGCCTCCTGGTCCCGTTTCAACCAGACCGTCTGCGCCTTGCGCTTCCTCTACCGCGTCACTCTCGGTCGGCCCCACTTGGTGGAGATGATTCCCTTCGGCAAGAAACCCAAGGCGCTGCCGGCCGTCCTCAGCCAGGCCGAGGTGTCCCACCTCCTCGCTGCTGCCTTCGACGTCGATGACCGCTTCGCCGTCATCCTGCAAACAACCTACGGCTGCGGCCTGCGCGTCTCGGAAGTCTGCCGCCTGCGCATCGCGGACATTGATTCGGCCCGGATGGCGCTGCACATCCGTTGCAGCAAGGGCCGCAAGGATCGCCTGGTGCCGCTGTCGCGTCTGCTGTTGGGGCGGCTGCGCGAGTACTGGCGGCGACATCGCCCCAGCGACTGGTTGTTTCCCGGACAGAAGGCCGGCCACCCCGTCAGCATCGGCCAGGTACAACGGCTGTGCCGGCTGACCATGCACGCGGCCGGCATCACCAAGAAGGCCAGCATGCACACGCTGCGGCACAGCTACGCCACCCACTTGCTCGAGGCCGGCACTGACCTGGCCACCCTGCAGCGACTGCTGGGACACAACCAGCTCTCCACGACCTTGCTTTACATCCACCTGCGCCAAGATCACTTGCTTCGCGTCGGCAGTCCACTGGATACTCTGCCGGGCGAGCCCGCCGCCGAGGACTCGTTGTGGACCATTCCGCCCTCGACATCGGAGCCATCTTGCGCCAAGCCGCGCAAGCCGGCCGCTGCGCCGCGCACAGCGGCGAACAGCAGAAGGCGTTGAACGATCTGGGCAACTGCCGCACGCCAAGGCTGGGTGGACGTATCGAGCAATGTTCGGCGTGCGGGCAGTGCGAGTTCGCGTACAACTCTTGCCGCAACCGCCACTGCCCCAAGTGCCAGGCCGGCTGCCGCGCCGCCTGGCTCGAACGTGAGGCGGAATGGCTGCTCCCGGTGGAGTATCACCACCTGGTGTTCACTCTGCCGGCAGAGCTCAACGTCCTGGTGGGCGATAACGCGCGGCTGGTCTACGGCCTGTTGTTCGACGCGGCCAGCCAGGCAGTGCGCGAGTTGGCGGCCGATCCAAAGCATCTGGGAGCGCAGGTGGGCCTGACGGCGGTGCTGCACGTGGGGGCAAACCTTGTGCTTGCATCCGCACCTGCACGTCATGGCGACGGGAGGAGGTCTGTCGTGCAATCGTCGCGGAGAGGTCGATGAGTCGCCCTGCTGGCGGTCGTGTCGGCCGTGCTTCTTCTTGCCGGTGCGACCGCTCAGCCGACTGTTCCGCGGCAAGTTTCTGGCGGGATTGCGCGAGGCGCTGGAGCGAGGAGAAGTGCGGTTACCGGAGCGGTTGCAGGATGGCCAGGCGCGGCAAGCGTGGCTGGCGGCGATGTCGGCGCAGGAGTGGGTGGTCTACAGCAAGCCGCCGAGCGCCGGTCCGGAGGTGGTGCTGAAGTATCTGGCGCGCTACACCTACCGCGTGGCGATGAGCAACCAGCGGCTGATTCACGCCTCGGAGGACGAGGTGACGTTCACCTGGAAGGACTACCGCGCCAATGGCAAGCAGAAGGTAATGACGCTCCCGGTGGAGGAATTCGCGCGGCGGTTCTTGCAGCACGTCTTGCCCAGCGGCTTCGTGCGGATACGCCACTATGGGCTGCTGGCCAACCGCGGCCGCGAAGAGAAGTTGTCGCAGTGCCGGAAGTTGCTGGCGCAGGCGACGACGGCGCAAGCGATGGCGGCGGTGCAGCCAGCGGCGACGGAGGAGGCGCACCGTTGTCGGGTGTGCGGACAGGGCGTGATGGTCGTGGTGGAACTGCTGCCACGGCAGTTCGCAGAAGTCGGCGAAGCGCCGGCGGAAGCCAACGCGCCGGCGGAAGTGGACAGTTCGTAGCGGCGGCGGCCAGGACCAAGTCGGACAGGGCAAGGGGCGAGAGCCAGCCGCAATCGGCGGGTGCGGAGACGGTGCGCGCCGGCCGGCGCGGCAGGCGTTGTGCGAGCAAGGCAGGGAAGAGCGCGAAGGGAGGGAAGAAGGCGTCGGGGGCATCGGCGAGCGCCCCGGCAGAGCGAGGGGGCAAGCGGGAGAAAAGAGGCAACTACAGGCTTGCGAAAGGGGCTCGCGCGGCAGTACAATCCGCTGAGGGAGGAGCGGCCCGGGCGAATCGAAGCCCCGAGTGAAGCGCCTCGTTCTGGACAAGCGGTTCCGTCCAACAGTGGTCTATGCGGCGTGCCGCCACGGTCCCGCCAAGCGCCATGTTGCGGACGGCACGCCGAATAGACCACTCTTCGTTGTGAGTGCCCCGCAGAGGGTCGGCGCGACCGGCGTGGGACGCCCCTCCCCATTCCAAGTAGGTGGCACCGACCGCTCGTTTCCCCTCATGGTGTTTCATGCACAGGACCATCGGATTCACGCTCCCGCTTGGGGGCCTCGTCGCGCTGTTCGTTATCGGTTGCAACAAGAGCGACCCGAAGGCGGACGCTTCGTTCGCGAAACTGGAAGCCGAGAGCGCCGCTCACAAAACGAACCTCGTCAAGGTCGAAGACGAACTGAAGCGGTCGCTGGAGGAACTGAAGAAATCGCAGGTGGCCACTGCGAATTTGTCCGCGGACCTGAAGAAGGTGAACGAAAACATCAACGGGTTACGGCTCGAGTTCGCTAAGGCCGCGCCGGGCATCGTGAGCCTGCCGCCGCCGAAGGAGGAGCGGTTGGAGAAGGCCGTAGCAAGCGGTAAGTTCTCTTACAACGTGGGCCTGGAGGGGAGCGTGAATTTCGGCGAGCCGTTCACGCACCCGCCAACGGTCGATCTGGGCGGTGCGGCCGTTACCGTATTGGAATGCACCGTTTCTGGCTTCAAGTGGAAAAACACCTCGATCAAGGGCACTACATGGAGCTCCGGAACACCCACGGCCTATTGGAAAGCGGAGGGACTACGTAAGGTGCTACCAGCCGATACCGCGAAGGCGGAGAAGAACACCAAGTACGGCAAGCAGATCGCGGAGCAGTTCCTGCGGGCGTTCTGCGACCTCAAGTTCGACGACTGCCCGAAGTTCACCACCGGGAAACTGGTTACTATGATCAGAACTTACACGAACGAGTACGGGTATCGTGTCGTTTATTACCAACACAAATCGAATGACCCGATCCCCGAAGCCAAGCGGTTCCAGTCGTTCAAAATCTCCACCACGTCGCTGTCGCCGAACGGGAAGGAAATCCTCTGCACCGGCACGCTCGACGGGAAGGAGCGGAAGGCCGAGTTCACCCTCGTGCTTGTGCCGACCGACACGAGCTGGCGCGTGGACGTCTTCGCCCTGACAGACAAGTCCGCGGAGAAGAAGTAGGCAACGAAACCGCCGCGAGTCGCCCCGAGACTAGTGCGGCTAGTCGTCTAGTAAAATGGCCGCGACGTGGCGACAGCGAACGCCATCCGAGGTGGCACGTGAGAATCAAATTGGCCAACGTTCAGGATCAGAACGGGATACCGGCAGCAGACACCTTTTATCGCGGGTGGGACGGGTTCCGCAAGCGCGGCGTCCACTGCGGTTGTTCGAGCCGCAACAACTCGAACAGGGCACGTCGCCGCTCGCCCGCGACACCTTCGTCGCGGGCGGCGTGCCGGTCGTCGAAGCCGCGATGGCTGCGCTCGGCAGGCCCGCCCCGGTCGCGGACAACCTGCCCGCATGTCTGGCGAAGTACCGCGGCCGCGGGGCCGCGACGCGAAGGCGCAGCGGGGTTCAGGCACTGGGGCGCACGCCATCGGGCCTAACCAGGTGCTGGTGCGACACGAGGTCGCAGATGTAACTGCTGTACGGCAAGCGAGTTGCTGATACAGCCTCCTGTTCTGCCAGGAGTTTCCTACCGCAGCGTGCGTCGCTGGCAACGGCGGGGTGCGAAGCCTGCGGGACAACGAGGCCTCAGCCTTCGGGCTGGCGGCGTAAGCGTGAGCCGAAACCGCGACTGCCAGCAGCAAGGTGGTCGGGAGCCAGGAAGGAGTGGTAAGGTCACAACCCAGGTGAAGTGTCGCAAGGGCCGTGATGTTAGACAAGCCAGATGTGGCCCCTTCGTATCGGGCCCTGAAGCTGCTGACAGGCTTGGACCAAAAGGTATGTGGCCAGGTGCAGAGGCTCAGCGTTCCTCTGCCGCAGATGACGCGCCACCGGCCCAGAGACACGACCTAACCCGCTCGGTTACGTCTGCGGAACGTGGTAAGCCCGTAGCCCTCCCGCAAGGGAAAGTGAGCCGCAAGGCAAGCCGAGGGGGCTGCGGGTAAAGGAGGAGGGAGGAAGCGAAGGCCGCCCTGTAATGGGGCGGCAACGTCGTTAAGCTGGTAAGGCCTGGAAGCATTCGGAGTTACGGCGAAGGTCGTTTTCGGTGGCGTTGCGGCAGACGTGGTCGAGTAAGACCTTGCGGTCGAGCAAGT